>JACDGG010000009.1 GCA_013815355.1 Solirubrobacterales bacterium | reverse complement strand
GCCACCGCGCGGTCGACCTCCTCCACGCCGGCGCGGGGAATCTCCTCGAGCACCGCCTCGGTGGCGGGCTCGAGGACTGCAAGCTGCTCGCTCAGCGCTCAGCCTCTACGGAGCCTGGGCGATCGAAGGCAATGCCTCTTCGGTATCGAGCTCGTCGATCGTGCGGATCGGGCCCTTGAACGTGTTCTTCGCCGATACCGCATACCAGATCGTCACGGCAGCCATCACCCCGATCGTCACCAGCGGCGCGTAGTTGACCGCCGACCATTCGAAGCCTTTCTTGAAGAACACGCCGGCCGGCGCGAACGGCAGGCAGAAGATGATCACGCACAGCCCGACCCAGATGAACGCCGCCGGGTTCATCCATTTGTATTTCGCGCCGAGCGTCCACGATCCGGGCTTGAACTGACTGCCCATTCGCCAGCGCAGGAACACGGGGATCGTGTAGGCGATGTAAAGCCCGATCACCGAGATCGAGGTCACCGCTAGGAACGCCACAGGCGTGCCGAGGTGGTTCGGGAAGTACGCCGGGATCGTGATGATCAACGCGAACATGATCACGAACAGCACCGACCAGGTCGGGGTCCTGTTCGAGCTCAGACGGCGCCATAGCTTGTGCCCGGGAACGGCGCCGTCGCGCGAGAACGCGAACGTCATCCGCGAGGCGCTCGTCACGCAGGCCATGCCGCAGAAGATCTGCCCGATCGTCGCGATCAGGATCACGGCCTTGGCGGCGGCCGAGCTCAGCGCGGTCTCGAAGATCGTAAGTGCCGGGAAGCCGGATTCATAGACTCCCGCCGAGGACTTCGGCATCGCGAAGGTGATCGCCAGCAGCACGATCCAGCCGATCACCGCCGAATAGGCCACCGATCGCCAGATGCCTTTGGGCGCCGAGGCTTCGGCGCCATGCGTCTCCTCGGAGACATGCGCCGAGGCGTCATAGCCGGTGATCGTGTACATCGTCAGCAGGAACCCGAGTGGCAGCACGTAGAACCAGTACATGCCGTGGCTGAAGCCGGAGTGATTCGCCTTGTGGCCGAACACGTAGGAGAGGCTGGCGTGGTGGCTCGGTACGGCGATCAGGATCGCGACGATCACGGTCACGCCGATCACGTGCCACCACACCGAGATGCCGTTGAACAGTGAGACGAGATGGCTCGAGAAGACGTTGATCAGCCCGTGCAGAGCCAGCAGGCACGCGAACAGCGCAAAGTTCACATGGGCGCTGTAGTGGACATCCGTGAAAGCCGCAGCCTTGGTGAAGTTGAAGACGAAGTGCACGTTGTAGAGGCCGAGCAGGTTCATCAGGAAGCTCGCACACACGTAATCCACCGAGGCGACAACGGCGACCAGCCCGATCAGGTTGAACCAGCCCGTGAACCAGCCCCAGCCGGCGCCCCCGAGCTTTGACGCCCAGTAGTAGATACCGCCCGCGGTGGGCATCGAGGAGGCGAGCTCGGACATCGAGAAGGCGACCATCAGGATCATCACGCTGATCAGCGGCCAGGCGATCGAGATCGCGATCGGACCGCCGTTCTTCAGCGCCTGGCCGTAGGTCGTAAAGCAGCCGGCCAGCACGGAGATGATCGAGAACGAGATCGCGAAGTTCGAGAATCCGCTCCAGCCGCGCTTCAGCTCCTGCGTGTACCCGAGCTCGGCGAGGCGTTGCTCGTCGGCGCTCAGAGTCCCGGACGTCGTGCTCATCTGCTGGCCCCCTCATCGAGAAAAGGTTTGGTCATCCGTCCTTCGTTCGTGACAATAGGCGCGATCACGGATGGAAGTCAAGAGCAATTGCGCCAAATCTGCGCCTGCGCTGCCGACGGCTGTCCGGTCCCTTCACGCGCGGGCGCGGGACGCCGCTGTCAGCCGCCGGGCAGCAGCCCGGCGAGCACATGCTCGGTGCCCTGCAGATGCTCGGCCATCGCGCGCACGGCGCGCATGCCATCGCGCTCGCGCACGGCGGTGAGCAGGCGGCGATGCTGGGCGTTTGAGGATGAGAGCACCTGGGGGGGATGCGCGATGTAGGCGATCAGATCGCTCATCGCCCCCTGCACCTCGGTAGCGGCGCGGATCAGGCGCTCCGAGCGCGTCGCTTCGGCGAGGCCGACGTGCAGGCGGATGTCACCCTGGCGGTAGGCGGCGAAGTCCTCGAGCGCCGCGTCGAGTGTGTCGGCGACCTGTTCGAGCGCGTCGAGGTCCTCGCTCTCGGCGCGTTCGGCGGCTAGCATCGCCACGGCCAGCTCGACCGCGAGGCGCTGGTCGCAGGTGTCGCGCCACTGGGCGAGCATCTGCGCCGACGGCGGGTCCGCGGGTGGCTGGGGGTCTGACACGAACGTGCCGCCGCGGCGCCCGCGCGTGGCGTGCACGTGCCCGCTCTGGCTGAGCGCGGTGAGCGCCTGGCGGAGCGTCGAGCGGGCGATGCCCAGGCGCGTGCACAGCTCACGCTCGGCCGGCAGCCGCGCCCCGGGGGCAAGCAGGCCGAGCTTGATCGCCGTGCCGAGGCGGTCGACCGTCTCCTCGAAGGCCGTGTAGGAGCGCACCGGCGCGAACACCGCATCGGGGGCCGCCGAGGTACCTGTCGCGGGCACTCGAAGCTCAGGCATCGCACCGGGCCCGCCCGAGCCTCACAGACGCTCGAATCCGCGCACGCGCTCCCAGTCGGTCACCGCCGCCTGGAACGCCTCGAGCTCCACATCCGCCGCGTTCAGATAGTGCGCCACGACCTCCTGCCCGAATGCCTCGCGGGCGACCTCGCTGTCGGCGAACAGCTCGCGCGCGTCGCGCAGCGTGGCCGGCAGCTGTGCGCGCTCCTGCGCGGCATAGGCATTGCCCTCGAGGGCCGGTTCGAGCTCGAGCCCCGCCTCGATGCCGTGCAGCCCGGAGGCGATGATCGCGCTGAGCGCCAGATAGGGGTTGAGATCGGCGCCGCCGACGCGGTTCTCGAAGCGCTTCCCGGCGCCGTGGCCGACGACGCGCAGCGAACAGGTGCGGTTGTCGTGCCCCCACGCGACGGTCGTCGGGGCGAAGCTGCCGGCGGCGAAGCGCTTGTAGGAGTTGATGTGCGGCGCGAGCATCAGAGTCATCTCGCGCAGGCACGCAAGCTGGCCGGCCAGGAACGATTTGAAGACGGCGTCGTCGCGCGCGAACAGCGGGGTGGGTGGGTCCGAATCATCGGCGAGCGAGAAGTGGATGTGGCAGGAGTTGCCCTCGCGCTCGTCGAGCTTTGCCATGAACGTGATCGCCATGCCGTCGGCCGCCGCGATCTCCTTGGCGCCGTTCTTGTAGATCGCGTGCTCGTCGGCGGTGCGCAGCGCGTCGGCGTAGCGAAAGTTGATCTCGTGCTGGCCATAGTTGCACTCGCCCTTGGAGTCCTCCACGACCATGCCGGCCGCGGCCATGCTGTTGCGGATGTGGCGGATCAGCGGCTCGACGCGCGCGGTGCCGAGCAGCGAGTAGTCGACGTTGTAGAGGTTGGCCGGTCGCAGATCGCGGTAGCCCTTGTGCCAGGCCTCCTCGTAGGTGTCGAGGAACACGATGAACTCGAGCTCGGTGCCGGCATTTGCGCTCCAGCCGCGCTCGGCCAGGCGGGCGAGTTGGCGGCGCAGGATCTGACGCGGCGAGGCGAGCACGTCGGAGCGATCGGGCCACGCCACATCGGCCAGGCACATCGCCGTTCCCTCCTGCCAGGGAACCGGGCGCAGCGTGTCGAGGTCTGCAAGCAGCACCATGTCGCTGTAGCCGCGCTCCCACGAGGACATCTCATAACCCTCGACTGTGCGCATGTCGACGTCGACCGCGAGCAGGTAGTTGCAGCCCTCCGCGCCGTGCGCGGCGACCTCGCCGAGGAAGTGCGTCGCGGTCAGGCGCTTGCCCTGCAGGCGGCCCTGCATGTCGGTCATCGCCAGAAGCACCGTGTCGATCCTCCCGGCCGCCACCGCCGCCTTCAACTCGTCGAGCGTCACGTTCGTGAAGGTACTGCAGATTGCGCTCCCCGCGCCCGCGCGGGCGCGAGGAGCCCGCGAGCGCGAGGATTCTCACGATTAGCGAAGGCGCCCAGCGGGCAACCCAAGTATGTCGATCCAGGACGAAGGGACGCCACCAAAGGGCATATTCTCCACGTCGGGAGCGACCTGGGCAGCACAACCCTGACTCACGATTTGAGGGCCCATGCGCTTCAAGCCGCGGGAGGAAGGAGCCATCTTGCGAATCAAGCTCGAGCGTGACCCGTTGGCGCCGTCGCGTGCGCGAGCCGCGGTGGCGGAGTTCTCCGTCGAGCGCGAGATCAGCCCTGCCGGTCTGGACACGCTGGCGCTGCTCGTCTCCGAGCTGGTCTCCAACGCCGTGATGCACTCCGATGCGCCGCCGGCCAGCGACATTCAGCTCTGCGCCCGTATCGTCGGAGTAGATGCGGTGCGCGTCGAGGTGACCGACGAGGGCAGCGGCTTCACGGCCGTGCCACGCGACGCCGATCGCCAGGAGGGGGGCTACGGCCTGTTTCTCGTGGACAGTCAGTCCACTAGCTGGGGCATCGACCGTCGGCGCGGAAACTGCGTGTGGTTCGAGATCGCCGACCCCTGCGAGGATCCGCAGGCCTCCTGAGCGCCAGCTGGAGTCTGGCCGCCTCAGCCGAGCGAGGCGTTGCGGTTCCCCGCTACGCGCTCAGCGCGGCGGCCATCTCCTCGAAGGCCCTCACGTAGGCGTCGATCGCATTCTCGGTGTGCATCACCGACAGCGTCCACTCCTCCTCGCGCCCGGGCGTCATGTAGATGCCCCGGTTCATATTCCACAGCCAGGCGAGGTCTGTGACCGCGGCGTCCTGGCTGGCCTTGAACGTTTCGTAGTCGACGATCGGCACCGGCGAGAACGTGACGCAACCCTTCGAGCCGATCCCAACCGCGTAGCCGGGCAGGCGATGGCGCTCGATCACGGCTTCGCAGCCGGCGAGGATGCGCTCGTTGAGACCGTCGAGGTGCCGGTAGGCCTCGGGTGTCATCACGCGCTCGAGGCTCGCGCGCGAGGCGGCCATCGTCAGGGGGTTGCCGTTGTAGGTGCCGACCTGGTAGACGCTTCCGTCCTCGACGACGCTCATCACCTGCTCGCTGCCGCCGATCGCGCCGGAGGGCAGCCCGCCGCCGAGGGTCTTGGCGAGCGTGACCATGTCGGGCTTGACGCCGAAGCGCTCCGTCGCGCCGCCGGCGGCGATCGCAAGGCCGGTCTTGACCTCGTCGAAGATCAGCACGATGCCGTGGCGCGCGGTGATCTCGCGTACCTGCTCGAGATAGCCGTCCTGCGGCAGCACGACGCCGAGGTTCATCATCGCGGCCTCCATGATCACGCAGGCCGGCTTGCGATCTTCGGCGATCAGGCGCGCGATACGGCGCTCCATCGCGCCCGCGTCGTTGAACGGCACGGCGATCGTGAGGTCGCTGACGGCCTTCGGGATGCCGGCACCGTAGGGCAGCGAGGCGAGGTTCTCACGGTCGCCGATCTGATCGTAGGGGACGCCGATCGAGACCATCACGCCATCGTGGTGGCCGTGATAGGAGCCGAAGATCTTGACGATCGTCTCGCGTCCGGTGAGACCGCGGGCGATACGGATCGCGTCCATCGTCGCCTCTGAGCCGGAGTTGACAAAGCGCCAACGCTCGAGACCAAAGCGCTCGGCGAGGTTCTCGGCGACGACGATCGCATCCTCGGTGACCGCCGCGAAATGTGTGCCAAGGGCAACGCGATTGCTGACGGCGGAGACGATCGCGGGGTGGCCGTGGCCCTGCACCATCGAGCCGAAGCCATTGTGGAAGTCCCAGTAGCGATTGCCGTCGACGTCGGTCACGCGTGCGCCCTCGCCGGAGATGAGGTAGATCGGCCACGGGTCACGCAGCTGGTAGGAGGAGGCGACGCCGCCGCTGAGCGACTTGCGCGCCCGCTCGTACATCGCCGCCGAGCGCGAGGTGCGCGCGTTGAGTGCCGCGAGCTCGATGCGTGTCAGCTCCTCGACGCGCTCGTGGTTGATCTGGTTGGGGCTCGTCACGGCCATCGAGAATCTCTCCTTTGCTTGCGTCCGGTCGGATCTCAGACGCCTAAGCAGCTTAGAGACTGTCGCGTCCGCGATCGCCCAGCGACGGTCGGCGCGCTCGCCGGCGCAGTTGGAGAGAATGTCGCGATGGCATACGACGAGGATCTCGCCAACCGCATCCGTGAGCTGGTGGGCATGCAGGACGGTGTCAGCGAGATGCGCATGTTCGGCGGTCTCGCGTTCCTGATCGACGGCAACATGGCCGTCGCGGCGAGCGGGCAGGGCGGCCTGATGCTGCGCGTCGAGCCGGGCGAGACTGACGCGCTGCTGGGCAAGCCGCACGCGCACGCCTTCGAGATGCGCGGGCGCGCGATGAAAGGCTGGCTGCGGATCGACGTCGAGGGTGTTCAGAGCAAGCGCCAGCTCGAACGCTGGGTTGCCCGCGGAGTCGACTACGCCCGCTCGCTGCCGAGCAAGCGCTGATCCTCGCTCTCAGCTGATCGGGGCGGAGGCGTCGCAGCCGTAGAGGTGTTCGCGCAGCTGGTCGCAGCTCTCGGCCGACCAGCGCTCGCTCGCCTCCAGCGACTCGATCAGCTCCTCTGCCGAGCGCAGCAGCTCCTGGTTCTCAGGCTCGCTGAACAGCAGCGCGTCGGCGGCCTCCAGCAGCTGTTCGCGCTCGCGCGCGTGCAGCTTTGCAGGGCCCTGATGGTCGATCGTCTCTAGCAGCGCCGTGTAGTGGGCGCCGCGGGTGGTCATCGGCTCGGCCATGGACATCATCATCGTCGCTTAAGGTTAGCCACGATTCGAGCAAAGGGGGGTCTGAGCCGTTTCGGCATGGGCGTCGTGTCTCAGATCGGCTCCCCGGGGAAGCGCACGCCGAAGCGCTCGAGGAGCGCGGGCACGCTCGCCGGGTCCATCTCCAGCGCGTAGCGCTCGCAGAGCGCGCCGAGCACGTCCGGATCGGCTTGGGCGACACCGCCGAGGTCCACGAGCTCGGAGAAGAACTGCTCGAAGCCCGCCGGTGCGATTATCTCGAGGATGCGGCAGGGCTGCTCGCCCGCGTTCCAGAACGTGTGCCACTCACCGCGGGGCTTGCGCACGAGCTCTCCGGGACCGGCCTCGAGGACCTCCTCGCCGAGCAGCGCGCCCATGCGGCCCTCGAGCACGTAGCTGTACTCGTCCTCGCGGTTGTGGCGGTGCAGCGGAGCGGCCAGCGCGTGCGCCGACATCGGGTGTTCGACGAGCGCGAAGCCGCCGTCGCTCGTCTCGCCGTCGAGCATGAAGCGCACCCCGATGCTGCCGAGGAAGCCGGCCTTGCCCTCAGTCGGCCCAAGTACCCGTGTCGCTGCGCTGTGCATGACGCCTCATTTCATCGAACAGTAGTGTCGCACGAACTATACAGATGCCGTTGTCCGTGGCAAACTTCGACGGACAGTCATGACCGATCAACCTCGCCCGTATCGCATGGAGCTCCGTGCGGCCTCCCAGGAGCGCACTCGTCAGCGCATCACCGAGAGCGCGGTCGAGCTGCACGGCACGCTGGGACCTGCACGAACGTCGATGAGCGCTGTAGCGGCGCACGCCGGTGTGCGCCGCTCGACGCTCTACCGCCACTTCCCCGACGAAGCTGCGCTGTTCGATGCCTGCACGGCTCACTGGGCAGCCGCCAACCGTCCTCCCGATCTCGAGCACTGGGCGAGTATCGCCGATACGCAGGAGCGCCTGGTGCTCGCTCTCCAGGAGCTGTACGGCTACTACCGGCGCACCGAGCGAATGCTCGAAAACCTGTTTCGCGACGAGCGGACCGTGCCGATCGTGGCTGAGCGCTTCGCGGCGCTGCGCGGCTATTTCGATTTGGCGCGAGACACGCTGCTGAGCGGGCGGGGGGATCAGGGAGAGGTCGAGCAGCAGATGCGCGCTGCGCTCGGGCACGCGGTCGCGTTCTCGACGTGGCGCTCGCTCGTCGGCGAGCAGGGCCTCGAGGATGCGCAGGCCGTCGAGCTGATGTGTGCGTTCGTGAGCACCGCGGCTCAGCCGCCGGTGGACGCTGCGCCGATCGTGGCGGCGTCGATGACGAAGCGGTAGCGCACGCGGCTGCTCTCGACGCGCTCGTAGGCCTCGCCGACCTCGCCGGCGCCGATCAGCTCGATCTCGGGCTTGACACCGTGCTCGGCGCAGAAGTCGAGCATCTCCTGCGTGTCGGGCAGCCCGCCGATCGCCGAGCCGGCGAGGCTGCGCCGCCCGCCGATCAGCGTGAAGGCGCCGACCGAGAGCGGATCGGACGGCGCACCGACGTTGACGAGCGTCCCGTCCACGGCCAGCAGGCGCATGTATTTGTTCATGTCGAGATTGGCGGAGACGGTGTTGAGGATGAAGTCGAAGCTGCCGGCCAGCTCCTTGAACGTGGCGCGATCGGAGGTGGCGTAATAGTGCTTGGCGCCGAAGCGCAACCCATCCTCCTGCTTGCTGAGCGTCTGGCTGAGCACCGTCACCTCGGCTCCCATCGCGGCCGCGATCTGCACGGCCACGTGCCCGAGCCCGCCCATCCCGATCACGGCGACCGTCGTCTCCGCGCCAACCTTCCAGTGCTTGAAGGGGACGTAGGTCGTGATCCCGGCGCACAACAGCGGCGCGGCGTCCTGGAGCTCGAGGCTGTCGGGAATCCTCACGACGAAGCGCTCGCGCACGACGATCTGGCGGCTGTAGCCTCCGAACGTCGGCTCGCCGTCATAGCCGCGGCCGTTGTAGGTGGGCACTGCGCTCTTGACGCAGAACTGCTCCTCTCCCGCCCGGCACTGCTCGCACTCGCCGCAGGAGTCCACGAGGCAGCCGACGCCGACGCGGTCGCCGGCCGAGAGCTTCGTGACCGCTGAGCCGACCGCGGCGACGACACCGGCGATCTCGTGTCCGGGCACCATCGGGAAGATCGAGCCGCCCCACTCATCCTTCACCTGATGTATGTCGCTGTGGCAGATCCCGCAGAACTGGATGTCGATCAGCACGTCCTGCTCGCCGAGGTCACGGCGCTCGATCGTCGTCGCGTCGAGGGCGGCACCTGCGGAGGGGGCGCTGAGCGCCGGAGTGGTTGTGGGCATCGCTCCACCTTAGAAGCTGTTTCGCCGCACGCGCGGCGCTCAGGCTAGGTCTCCGAGCCACGCGAGCGTCCGCTGCAGACCCGTGTCGTAGTCGACACGCGGCTGCCAGCCGAGCAGCTCACGCGCGCGGCGGTTGCTGAAGTCCTGGTTACAGCCCAGCACCTGCACTGCCTGGCGGGAGAGCAGCGGCGCTGTTTTGATTCCCGTCGCGCGCCGCGCCAACCGGTAGCCGTGCTCGAGCGCGAAGCCGATCGCGCTCGCCGGGCCGTAAGCCAGGCTCAGGCGCGCGCGGGGCCAGCCGAGGCCATCGGCGAGGTCGTCGGTGAAACGCCGCCAGGTGATATCGAGGCCGTCGCTGAGATTGAAGGCGCCGCCCGGTGCCGAGGGATGGCGCAGCGCGAGCAGCGCCGCGTCGATCAGGTTCTCGATGTAGCAGAGGCCGGCGATCGCGCGCCCCCCGCCGATCAGCAGCATGTGCCGCGCGCGGATCGCGTGCGCGATCTCGGCGACGACGTCGAGTGAGCCCGGTCCATAGACGGTGGCGGGGCGTAGGATCACCACCTCCAGGCCGTGCGCATCCTCGGCGCTGCGAACCTCGGCCTCGGCTCTCAGCTTGCTCTGCGCGTACCAGTTGCTGAACCGTCTCGCCGTGAAGGACTCATCGATTCCCGCGCCCCCGGGGTGGCCGTAGATGTCGGTGCTGCTGAGGTGCACGAAGCGCTCCACGCCCGCCGCGAGACTCGCTGCGAGCAGGCTGCGCGTCCCGTCCACGTTGACCTGCAGGATCTCCGCGGTCGTGGCCCAGTCGGATACGAGCGCGCCGCAGTGCAGCACGAAGCGCGCGCCGTCCGCGGCACGCGCGAGCGAGTCCGGGTCGGTGAGATCGCCGGCGGCGAGCGCGACGCCGAGCGCCTGCAGCCGCGAGGTATCGCTGCTCGCGCGCACGAGGCAGCGCACGGCGTAGCCCTCGTGCATGAGCCGCTCGGCCACGCGCCCGCCGATGAAGCCGCTGGCGCCCGTGAGCAGGCAGACGCTCACTTGAGCTTCGCGCGTGCCCGGCGGCGCATCGTGGTCGTGGCGATGTCGCGCACCACCGCGAGGTTCCTGCTGGAGCTCGTGTGACACTCCGCGAGCACGGCGTCGAGTGCCTCGAGGAAGCTTCCCGCCTCGCTCTCGGAGAGAGTCAGCGGCGGAAGGAACTTGATCACGTCGTTCTTTCCCGCCGCCATCGTGATGACGCCGTGGTCGCGGTGCAGCGGGATCACGATCAGCTGCGGGAACAGGCCCTCGCTGGCCATGTGGATCAGGCGCCAGTTGATGCGCGCGACGCGCGTGCTCGGCGCGCCCAGCTCGATCCCGATCATCATCCCGCTGGCGCGAACCTCCTTGATCATCTCGTAGCGCGTCTGCAGCTCGGTGAGCCCGTCGCGCATGATCGCGCCGACGTGAGCGACGTGCTCGAGCAGGCGATCGCGCTCGATGATGCGCAGCGTCGCGAGGCCCGCGGCCATCGAGAGGCGGTTGCGTCCGTAGGTCGACTGGTGCACGTAGCTACGCTCGAGCGTGCCGACCGCCTTCTGGAAGATCTCGCGGCGCGTGACCATCGCCGCGACCGGCATGTATCCGCCGCTCAGCGCCTTGCCGACGAGCACGAAGTCCGGCTGTAGATCCCACTGCTCGAGCGCGAACCAGCTGCCCGTGCGCCCCAGTCCGGTCTGGATCTCATCGAGAACGAACAGCGTGCCGTAGCGGCGGCAGAGCTCCTGTGCGGCGTGCAGGTAGCCGGGCGGCGGCAGCGTCACCATGCGGCCCTGGATCGGCTCGAGGATGAACGCGGCGACGTCCTTCGCCGCCAGCTCGGCCTCCAGGCGCTCGAGGTCGCCGAACCGAACCCGCGCGCAGCCGGGCAGAAGCGGGCCGAAGCCCTCCTTGAAGAACTCATCGCCGACGAGCGAGAGCGGGCCGAGTGTGACGCCGTGAAAGCCGCTGTCGCAGGAGAGCAGCCGCGGGCGCCCGCTCGCCGCGCGCGCGAACTTCATCGCCGAGTCGACGGCCTCTGCGCCGGTGCTCGCGAAGAACACGGCGTCCAGGCCCTCTGGCAGGAGCTGCGAGAGGGCCTCGGCGAGCATGCCGGCCAGGGGGGAGTAGTGGATCTGCACGCCGTCGATCAGATCGGCGGCGAGCACCGCCTGCAGGACCTCGCGCACGCCGGGGTGGTTGTGCCCGAGGCTCGCGAAGCCCTCGCCGGTGTGGAAGTCGAGATAGGCGCGGCCCGCCGCGTCATACAGATATGAGCCGCGCGCGGAGACGTAGCTCTCGTCGAAGCCGAGGATGCCGAGCACGTCGACGAGCGAGGAGTCGAGGTGGCGGCTCGCCAGCTCGAGCGTGTGCGGGGCGCGCGCGCTCGCGTCCGCGAGGACGCCGAGTGAGTCCAGAGAAGGGGTGGGCGGGGGGTGGCTGTCCATCGGCGGGCGCATCGGCTCGCGGCCGGCTGCGAATGCTAGAGCGCGAGCGCCGCGAGCGCCTCAGCTGCGGCGGGCATGCACGGCAAAGCGCCCGGCTCGTCGCGGAGCGAGCAGCACTTGCGGCGGCGGGTCGGCAGAGTGATGCTCCGCACCTGACCCGGCTATCGAAAGGACGCACGCGCATGGAGACGACGACGCTTCTCTACACGGTCGATGGCCCGGTGGCCACGATCACGCTGAACCGCCCCGACCGCCTCAACACGATCGTGCCGCCGATGCCCGACGAGTTCGAGGCGGCGATCACCGCGGCCGGGCGCGAGGACTCGGTGAAGGTCGTCGTCGTGCGCGGAGCGGGGCGCGCGTTCTGTGCCGGCTATGACTTCGGCGGCGGCTTTCACCACTGGGATGAGGCGATGATCAGCGAGGGCCGCTGGGACCCCGGCAAGGACTTCATCGGCGCGGGGGCCTCCGGCCCGACGCAGAAGTTCATGAGCATGTGGCGCCTGCCCAAGCCCGTGATCGCCCAGGTCCACGGCTGGTGCGTCGGCGGCGGCAGCGACATGGCGCTGTGCGCCGACATCGTGATCGCCTCCGAGGACGCGCAGATCGGCACTCCCTACTCGCGGATGTGGGGCTGCTACCTGTCGGGCATGTGGATCTACCGGCTCGGTCTGGCCAAGGCCAAGGAGCACGCGCTCACCGGCCGCCCGCTGTCTGGCAAGCAGGCCGCGGAGGTCGAGCTGATCAACGACGCGGTGCCGTTCGAGCGTCTCGAGCAGACGGTGGCCGAGATGGCGGCACAGCTCTGCACGATCCCCTCCTCGCAGCTGGCCGCGATGAAGCTGATCGTCAACCAGGCCTACGAGTCGATGGGGCTGAGCGCGACCCAGACGCTCGGACCGATCCTCGACGGGCTGATGCGCAATACGCGCGAGGCCGAGCGCTTCATCGAGGAGGCCGAGCGCGACGGGGTCGCAGCTGCGGTGGCCCGACGCGACGGCCCGTTCGGTGACTACAGCCAGGCGCCCGCCGAGTGCCAGCCCAACCGCGCCAACACGATCGCGGCCGGCTGAGCGCCCGGCTGTCGCGGCGGCCCACAGGCACTCACTCGCGGCGTCAGGATTGCGCCTGGAACTCCGCGGCTGACGGTAGGACGACGGGACCCTTCGGCGGCTGGGTGATGCGCATCGGGTTGCCGAAGGGGTCGCGCAGCCCGCAGTCGATCCCGTAGAAGCGCTCGGTCGGCGCCTGCGTGAACTCGACGCCCTTCGCGCAAAGGCTCTCGTAGGTCGCGCGACAGTCGTCTGTCTCGAAGATCACGCTGCCGCCCGCGGCGCCCAAGCCACTCGCGCCGCGCTCGTCAGCGCAGGACGCGCGCTGTTCGCCGAGCGCGGCTACGCCGCGGTCTCGGTGGCCGAGATCGTCAAGCGAGCCGGGGTTACGACCGGAGCGCTCTACCACCAGTTCGGCGGCAAGGCGGAGCTGTTCGCTGCCACATACGCCGAGGTCCTGCATGAGGTATCGGCGAGCATCGTCAAATCCCGAGAGGTGGCGGAGCGGCCTACGCTGCTCGCCGATTGCGGGATCTACCTCGACGCATGCGTGAATCCCGCGTTCCATCGGATCGTCCTCGTGGACGGACCCGCGGTCCTCGGCTCGCGCCGGGTACTCGACACGGCGGAGCTGATGATCGAAGGGGGGGTCGCTCGCCGCGGCGCGAGATCGCGGAGAGATCGTCGATCCGCCGATCGAACCGCTCGCGAGAATGCTCGCCGCAGCGATGAAGGAGGCCGGCACGATGATCGCGACCGCCGCCGTCCCGGACCAGGCGAGGGCGGATGCCAGCGAGGGCGTGCGGCGCCTCATCGCGGGCCTGCTGGCACCCGGCTCGGCAGGCAACCGGTAGGTATCCAGTTTGTCCGATCCGCCCGGTCTGCGGCCGTATGACTTGCGCCGGTTCGGAAGGCCGGTGTCGGTCAATCTGTGCCCCCCGCGCCGTGAGCGCGCTCACGAGGCGGGCGGCGCGGCGGTCCTCGTCCTGGTGAGACGCATTACCGTGTGTGCATCGGCTCTGCATGCGAGGATCGCCTAGGATCTGGGCCTATGTTTGACGCCTATGCGGGACTGCCAGGGCGGGATATTTTGGATGCCGGGCTTGTGGATCTTGCGGTGGGTCGTGAGAGCGAGTCGGCTTTGTTGGTAGCAATGGCGGCGCCACGACTCCGGGCATTGGGCATCGCCGTTCCGGTGGGTGGGGGCGAGGTCCCGTCTCATCGTCTCTATGAATTGCTTTCTGAGACGTGTGAGGGCCCCCATAGTCGATACAACGCGCTGGTGGCCCGCGTGGTGAGCTTTGCGCGGGCGGCGGAGCATGCGGCCTCCGGTTGACGAGGGGCGTCTTCGCGAGCTGGCTCGGCGGTTGGCCCGTGTGGCGAGTGGGCATACGCGGATCTACCTGACCGGGGGAGCGTCCGCTGTTCTGGAAGGCTGGCGTGAGTCGACGATTGATGTTGATCTTAGATTCGAGCCCGATGTGGATGCGCTGCTCCGCGAGCTTCCCGCGCTGAAGAACGATCTTGGGGTGAACATAGAGCTGGCTTCTCCGCCCGACTTCATCCCTGAGCTACCTGGCTGGCGAGATCGCAGTCCGTTTGTGTTCCGCGAAGGAAACCTCGACGTACACCATTTTGATTTCTACTCGCAGGCACTGTCGAAGATCGAGCGTGGATTCAGGCAGGATCTCGACGATGTCGCGAGCATGCTCGCGAGTGGAGTTGTGGAGCCGACGAGGTTGCGCGAGCTGTATAACGAAATCGAGTCTGAGTTGTATCGCTACCCAGCGGTTGACCCAGCAGCCTTCCGCAGGAGAGTTGATGTGGCGCTTTCCTAAGCCGTCTAGATCGAGGAACGGCTTTGGTCTTGATCGAGCCGCTCGCCGCGTAGTGGTGCGGTCGCGAACTCGCGCATACCCGCGGTGAAGCTCTCGCTCGCGCGGAACCCCAGCTCGCGCTCGGCGCGCTCGGGAGAGGCGAACACGTGCCGCACGTCGCCGCGTCGGTACTCGCCTGTGCGAACCGGACGCGGCGCATCGGAGCCAGTGGCGTCAGCGAGTGTGTCGGCTAGCTCGCCGACGCTGCGGGGCTGGCCGCTTGCGACGTTAAAGGCGCCTGAGACGGCTCGGTTGCCGAGCAGCGCGAGCACGTTGGCGTGCGCGACGTCGCGCACGTGCACGAAGTCGCGGCGCTGAGCGCCGTCCTCGAATACCCGTGGTGCCTGCTCGTTGGCTAGCGCGCTCGCGAACAGAGAGGCGACGCCCGCATAGGGTGTGTCTCGTGGCATCCGTGGCCCGTAGACGTTGTGGTAGCGCAGCGCGGTGACCGGCGAGGCGTTCTCGCGTTGGAAGGCCCACCCGAGATGCTCCTGGTGCACCTTTGTTGCCGCGTAGACGTTGCGTGGGTCAAGCGGTGCGTTCTCACAGACGGGACGAGCATCGAGCACGCCTCCGCACAGTGGGCAGAGCGGCTCGAATTGACCGTGTTCAAGGTCTCCGACGCGCCGTGGGCC
This sequence comes from Solirubrobacterales bacterium, assembly GCA_013815355.1. Classification (GTDB taxonomy): domain Bacteria; phylum Actinomycetota; class Thermoleophilia; order Solirubrobacterales; family Solirubrobacteraceae; genus Palsa-744. The sequence goes on along the minus strand of JACDGG010000009.1, from coordinate 23,645 downwards.
TGGCCGCACCGCTCCATCGTGTGGGCACTCATAGCTTCCCTCGCCGTAGACGACCATGCTGGAGGCGAGCACAAGGCGTCCTGCGAATCCCTTCTGGGCCAGCTCGCGCATTAGCACTGCCGTGCCGAGATCGTTGTGGCTGACGTAGTCAGTGATGTCCAGGAAGTCGCTGCCGAGCCCGACCATTCCCGCTTGATGGCATACGTGGACGATGCCGCGAAGCGCCTTCTGGACGGCCTCCGGGTCGCGGATGTCGGCCTCGACGAAGTCGACCTCGTCGGGCAGGTAGCCGGGCCGCTCCCGGTGGGAGAGCAGCGAATCGAGTACCCGCACCGCTTGGCCTTCGCTGATCAGCGCCTCAACGACGTGTGATCCGATGAACCCCGCTCCACCTGTGACGAGAATCAAGTGCGCGCCTCCCCTGCGGCGAGTCCGACCATATCGAGCTCGCGGTGTGCCGGCATCCCTGCATTTGATAGCGGGGTTCTCGCCGCAACGCATTAGCGAGAGGTGAGCTTTCGCAACTCGTAATGTGCTCTCAGCGCTACGGCGTCGGGTGGACCTGACCCGCGCGTTACGGTGAGATGGTGTCGTTGCTGCAGGCCTGCGGAGTGGTCAAGCGTGTGGGTCGAGGCCGTGCGAGCAGCGAGGTGCTCGCGGGCGTGGACCTCGATGTCCAGGAGGGCGAGCTGGTCGCAGTGCTGGGCCGCTCTGGCTCAGGCAAGTCGACGCTGCTGCACCTGCTTGGCGGTCTCGACCGCCCCGACGCAGGCAGCATCACCCTGGCCGGCCAGTCGCTCCTCGGATGCTCGCAGCGTGAGCTCACGCGAATCCGTCTGCGGCGCATCGGCTTCGTATTCCAGTCGTTCCAGCTCATCGAGGAGATGAGCGGCGAGGAGAACGTGCTGCTGCCCGCCGGCCTTCCCGGCGCTCCGCCGGGCGGAGCTTTGCGCGCACGCAATCTGATCGAAGAGCTCGGCGTCGGCGCGGTGGCCTCGCATCTTCCGCACGAGCTCTCCGGCGGTGAGCAGCAGCGTTTCGCGATCGCTCGCGCGCTTGTCAACGAGCCTGCGCTCGTGCTCGCGGACGAGCCCACGGGGAACCTCGACAGTGTCGCGGCACGCGACCTGCTGGCGATTCTGCGTGGTCTGACGGCCGCGGGACGCTCCGTGATCATGGTCACCCACGAGCGCGACGTTGCCGGCGCTGCCGATCGGGTGCTCGAGATGGTCGATGGGCGTCTGCGGTGAGCGCTGTACTTCGCGGAGCTCTCGCGGGCCTGCGTAGGCGTCGCCTGCGTACCGCGCTCGCCGCCGCTGGTGTCTCGCTCGCCGCCGCGATGCTGGCGACGGCCGCCGTGGTCGGCTACGGGCTTCACACTGGCTTTCAGCGCTCCGCGCGTGGAGCGGACCTGCCCAACGTGATTGCGCGCTTTGATCGCCAGCCACTCAGCCGTGTCGCGCCGCGCATCGAAGCGCTCCCAGATCTCGCCGCGTTCGCGTTCCGCCTCGAGGTGACTAATGTCGATCTGATCGGCGGTGCTCACCGCTCGCGCGAAGGGGTCGTCGAGGTGCTGAGTCCAGGGCGGCGCGGCTTTGACCTGCTCGCGGGCCGGGAGCTGTCCGTGCGTCCGGGCGAGGCGATCGTCGAACAGGGTGTAGCGCGCTCGTGGGGTCTGAGATTGGGCTCGCGGCTGCTCCTGGACGGTCTCGGAGCGCTTCGCGTAGTCGGCATCGCCGAGTCGCCGGACAACGTCGCGTTTCCTCTGGCGGCGCCACGGATCTATCTCTCGCGACCGGCGCTCGACGCGCGCTTCGGGGTCGAGCGCGATCCGCAGGTGAACGTTGCGGAGCTGTGGCTCAAAGACCCCCGCCAGCTCGATCAGGTGCTGGGTCAGGCGCGGGCGTCCAGTTATGGCCTTCGCGGGTTGCGCGTGATCACGCGCGACGGCGTGCGCGTGCTGCTTGACCAGGCTGCGGGGATCGTGATCGCATTGCTCGTGGCGCTGTCGGCGATTGCCCTGCTCACGGCCGCGGTGATGCTCGGCGCATCGGCGCGCGCGGAGGTCGAGCGGCGTCTCGCCGGGATCGGTGTGCGGCGGGCCATCGGCGCAGGCCGCGCGCACATAGCGCTCACACACGCCGTCGAGGCTGCGATCGTCTCCATCCCTGCGGGTGGGCTCGGCGTGGGCGTTGGCTATCTCGTCGCGCGCGGGCCGAGCGACCGACTGCTCGAGGCGATCAACGAGTTGCCGCCGGGCGTGGGTCTCCTCGCGCCGCTCGCGGGCTGCTGGGCGCTGACGGCGCTGATTCCCGTGCTCGCGTCAGGATGGCCGGCCCTGCGAGCGAGCCGCCGCCCCCCGATCGCGTTGATGCGGGGCGCAGAGCTGGGCGGGCGGCGGGGTGGGCGTTCACTTCTAGGGCGGGTCCGCCTCGGGGGAAACCTCGTCGGCTTGGCGGCACTCGGCGCACGACTCGTGAGTGCTCGTCGGGTGCGCCTCCTCGCGACGCTCGCGGTGCTCGGGGTTTCCGTCGGTTTTATTCTGTTGATGCTTGCGCTCGCTTCCGAGCTCAATACGCTCCAATCGGACCCTGGTTCGCTGGGCAAGCGCTACCAGCTGACCGCGTCTTTGCCGGCCGCGGCCGTGCCGCAGGTCAGACGGCTGAGCGGTATCGCGGCGGTTGCTCCACGCTATGAAGTTCAGGCGCTCGACTCTTTCTCGCTCGGGGAGACGATCGATCTCATCGGCTACCCGGGCGATCACACCATCTTCGAGGCGCCGCCGCTCGTGTCCGGGCACCGGCTGGGAAGCGATAGTGGTGCGGAGGTCGGGCGTGGCTTGGCGCAAGTCCTCGGCCTGCGCCCTGGATCGACCGTCGCAGTCGAGCTACCTTCAGGACACGAAGCCCGCTTTCGTGTTGCGGGGATAGTCGATTCGCTGCAGCACGACGGCCGCGTCGTCTACGTCTCCTCGCGTGCCCTGCTCGCGAGCGAACCGTCAGCCCAGGAGCAACTCGCTGTGCGCTTGAGTGCCGGGGCGAGTCCGGTCGCGGTGACGCGACGGCTTGCGGCGCTGGGCGCCAAGCCGAAGGCGACCGGTGGCGCAACGGATCGCGGTCGCAGTCTGATCGCCGCTCTAACCGCGATCCTGCGCGCGGTCGCGATCGTTGACGGCCTGGTGTGCATTTATGCGCTGATACAGGCCTTGTTCCTGACCGCGCGGGAGCGTCGCTCGACGATTGCCGTGCTGCGCGCCTGTGGAGCCGACGCCGGCGCGGTGCGAGTGCTGCTCGGGGGCGCCGCGGTGGCCGCTGTTGCGCCGGCTGCACTGATCGGCGTACTGCTAGAGCGCTTCGTACTCGGCCCGGCCATGGCGAGGCTCGCCATCGGCTACGCCTCGCTGGAACTGAGCGCCGGCTCCGGAGAGATCGCGGCGGTGCTGGCAGGGCTCGCTGTGCTGGCGGCCGCGGCCGTTCTGTGGGTTGCGCGTCAGGCGGGACGCGAGCCGATCGTCGTGGCCCTGAGCTGATGAGGGATCCGAGATGAGCTCTGAGAGAGATCCCGGCGCCGAGGCGTCGCTGACCCGCCGCGAGGCGCTCGTGAAGATCACCTCCGGCGGTACGGCATTGCTGCTGGCGAGCTGTGGGATGAGTCCGCGCCGGGCGCCCGCCGCCAATGGTTCCACGCTGCTCTCGAGCTATGTCGACCCAGGAGGGGTCGGCGTTCTCGAGATCGGTGACGGCATCCCGCTGCTCGACCGCCAGGAGCTGGCGCCCAGAGCGCTACCGGGCGTTGTGTTGTGCACGATCGCTCATCTCACAGATGTCCACGTGCTCGACGAGCAGTCACCGGCACGCGTGCCTTTCCTGCGACGCCTCGGAGCCCCTTTCAACTCGACGTTCAGACCGCAGGAGGCATTCACCGCACACGTACTCGCCGGGGCGGTTCGTGCGATTGGGCGTCTTGCGCCGAATGCTGTGATCCAAGGGGGTGATCTGATCGACAACGCGCAGGGGAACGAGCTGGAGCTGGCGCTGGAGCTCCTGCGCGGCGGCCCGGTCGATCCCGCCAGCGGCGGTCGCGGCTACGTGGGTGTGCAGGTGGCCAGTAATCCTGACCCGCTCTACTACCGCCCCGATCTCGACGCGCCCCGACACCCGGGAATCCTTGCGGCTTCGACGAGGCGCTTTACGAGCACTCCTCTGAGCGTCCCCTGGCATCCGGTGCTGGGCGACCATGACATTCTCGTCCAGGGAGTGCTTGCGCCCAGCAAGATCACACGCGAGATCGCGCTGGGCACTCGGGCGATCTGGGATCTGCCCGCGCACCTGCGTATCCCGGGCGAACTCACCGATGCAGCGATCACCGCGGCTTCCTCATCTCCTGATGGGCTGGCTGCCCCAGCCGTCGTCGGCCAGCTGATTCAAGCCGCAAGCAAGGCCCCTGCAGTGACGGTTCCGGCCGACCCTGCTCGACGCGAGCTGGATGTTGCCGAGGTGCTCGCGCGGCTGCGTGCCACCAGCGGGAGCGGTGGAGCGGGCGAACGAATGGACTACAGCTTCGATGTCGGTTCGAACGTGCGTGTGATCGTGCTCGATCTCGTACGCCGCGAAGGTGGATCGGGTGGACTCGTCCATGGCGAGCAGCGTCGGTGGCTCGCGCACGAGCTGGCCCGCGCGGGCAGACGGTGGAGGCTCCTCGCCTCACACCAGCCGCTGACGAGCAGCGAGGGGGGTGAGGCGCTGCTTGCGCTGCTCGACCGCGATCCGCGCGTGCTTGCTGCGATCTGGGGGCATACCCATCGCAACCGCATCATTCCCCGCCCGACGCGAGCGGGGGGTTACTGGCTGATAGCGACGTGCTCGCTGATCGACTACCCGCAGGAGCTGCGTGCATTGCGTGTGCGGGAAACCGCTGGGGGAGGTGCGGCGCTCGAGACCTGGATGATCGACCATGTTCCCGATGGAGAGATCGGCGACGTCTCTCGTGAACTCTCATATCTCGACTCCCAGGGCGGACGCCCGCAGGCCTTCCAGGGCGGACGCCTCGATCGCAACGTCAGGCTCTTCAAGGCCGCCCCGAGCGGGGATTGACCTCAGCTCCTTCTCCCGCCAACGATCAACGGCGGTTACGCCGCCAGTTTGCGTTCGTCCGCGGTGAGTGCAGCGAACCAGCGGCTTCCTGCCTTCCAATGTTCGCTGACCACGAAGCCTGCGCGGGTGGCGATCGCCCCGAGGTCCTCGATACCGAGCCGGGCCCATGGAAACCTGTGAGTGCTGGCGCCGTCGGCGATCAGACGGACCTTGAGCGTGTGCGCGCGAATGTTTGGACCCTCGACCTCAACAAGGATCACGCCGTCAGGGCGAAGCAGGCTGCCGACGCGCGCGAGCAGCTCGAAGGGTGCGCCGCCGATACCGATGTTGCCATCCAGTAGCAGGGCGCTGCCCCAGTACCCCGCGTGCGGCACGCGGTTGAAGATCGAGCCCTCGATGACTGAGGCACCGCGGCTGCGCGCCAAGCGCACAGCCAGTGGCGAGATGTCCAGCCCGACGGCAATCACACCCTGTCGCTCGAGCGCGACGATGTGGCGTCCCGGTCCACAGCCGATATCGAGGACGGGGCCGACGGCACGCTCGAGAACTCCGCGCTCCTCCGCCGCGGCGTGTCCCAGATAGCGTTCGAGCGCCAGCGGGAGCTCCTCACCGTGCTCGTCGATGGCCCTCAGCGCCGTAGCGCCACTCCGCTCCTCCGCCGCCCGAAGTAGCTCGGCTCCATAGAGATCGATCGCGGCGAGCTCTGCGCTTGCGTCGACGCTCACGCGGCTACCGTCTCCCGCAAAGCGCGCGAGATTTCGGCGAGCGCGTGGGCAAGGCGTGTGTCTGGCGCCTCGCGACAGACCGCCTGTGCATCCTCGAAGCGGTCAACGTCACGCAGCGACGGCAGGATTCCCACGCGCAGGCCGAGATCGATCAGACGTTGGTGTTGGGCTATGCCGGTGCGCTCGGTGCTCATCGGCACGCCCTCGAACACGCGACGGTCGCCGCGGCGTAGCCCGATCGCCCAGTAGCCGCCGTCATCTGTATGGCCGAGCACCGCGTCGTTGTGCGGCTCTTGCAGAAGGTCGAGACCTCTGGTGAGCAGCGCGGGCGTGACCTGCGGGGTGTCCATGCCGATCAGCAGCGCGGGCCCCGCGATATCGGCGAAGGCGTCGGCGAGGCGTGTGGCGAGATCACCCGTGCGTTGCGGGAGCAGATCGATCCCGGCGGGCATCCACGCTCCCGCCTCGCCGTCGAGGATCAGCACGGCTCGTGCCCCGGGGGTCGCGAGGACCGCCGTGAGCGTGTCAAGCAAGGCCGCCTCGGCCAGCTCAGCCGCTTGTGTGGGCGTCAACGGCGGGCACAGGCGGGTCTTTACCGCACCTGCGCGTGGCGCCTTGGCCAGCACGAGCAGCGCCGGAGAGATCGTCTCGGTGAGCGTCATCACCACAGGCAAACTATGGCGCGCGCGCGTGGAATCACATTACGGAATCGGGAACTCGGCGCGGCGCTCCTAGGACGCAGAGGGCATAGTGGGACAATCGTGCGATGGAGTCCACGGCAGAGCAGAGTCATCACGTCCGTGGGTCTGTGCTCGTGGTGGACGATGAGCCGACGATCACGGAGGTGCTCGCGCGCTACCTGCAGCGAGCCGGCTATGAGGTGAGGACCGCCGAAGACGGCGCCGCGGCGCTGAGTTTGGCGAGCGACCGCCGCCCCGATCTGGTTGTGCTCGACCTGATGCTGCCGGGTCTGAACGGACTCGAGGTGATGCGTCGCCTGCGTGACACCGATCGCGACCGTTTGGCGATCATCCTGCTGACTGCCAAGGGCGATGAGTCAGACCGCGTCGTCGGCCTACGGCTCGGAGCGGATGACTACATCGTCAAGCCCTTCTCGCCGGCCGAACTGGTCGCACGCGTCGACGCCGTTCTGCGTCGGGTCGACACGACTCCGGACAGCGGACCGGTGCTCGAGTTCGACGGCCTCGAAGTCGATCCCGCGGGGCGCCGGGTACTCCTCGATCGGCAGGAGGTTTCGCTGACCCAACGAGAGTTCGAGTTGCTGCTGTTCTTTGCCCGGCACCCGGGCTATGCATTTACCCGTCAGGAGCTGATCGACCGGGTATGGCAGTACTCGTTCTACACGGACACCTCGACTGTGACCGTGCACGTGCGCCGGCTGCGCGCCAAGGTCGAGCGCGACCCCGCGCGACCACGTTTCCTCGAGACGGTATGGGGCGTCGGATACCGCTTCGTCCCGTGACTCGCCGAGCGCTCAGCGACACGCTCGTGGGTGTCCTGGTCATGACCGGGATCGCGCTCGCGGCCTCGCTCGTCTGCTTCTTGACCTACGGAGCGCACGCCGGCTGGACGTGTCTGGCGATCCTCGCGCCGATGGGACTGCTGAGCGTGTTCGGGGTGCAACGGCTGCTCGCATCCAGAGCTAGGCTCGGGAGCATCCGCAGGCAGCTGACTCTCGGCGGCGCGATCGTGCTGGGGCAATTGTTGTTGGCGATGGTCCTGTTCGTGGCGCTGATGACGAGCTCCACACGCGACGGGGTCTTCACAGCGGTGCTGCTCGCCTATGCCGCGACGGTCGGGATCTGGGGCGCGCGGGCGATCTCCAGGCCGGTGATGGGGGACATCGACGAGCTGCGCCGGGGGTTGGAGGCGATCGGCGAGGGCGAGCATGGGATACGCATGGCCGTGCGTGGTCACGACGAGCTTGCTGTCGTCGCGCGCGACATCGAGAAGCTCGCCGCGCGACTCGCGGGCGAGGCGCATGTGCGGCGGCGGCTCGAGGGAGGACGCCGCGAGTTGCTCGCCGCGATCTCACACGACGTGCGTACCCCGATCACCTCGCTGCGGCTGCTCAGCGAAGCGCTCGACGATGACCTCGTGGACGGGGCCAAGCGGCGCGAATACGTGTCCCGCATCGGCGTTCATGTCCGTGCGCTCGGCGCGCTGATCGACGACCTCTTCGAGCTCTCCCGCCTTGAGGCGGGAGATGTCAGCTGGACGGTGGAGCGGGTGCCGCTGGAGGATCTGGTCCTAGAGACGGTCGACGCGATGCGCGCGCAGGCGGAAGCCGGCTCGGTCTCGGTCCGCGCCGAGCTGGACGCGGATGTGGAAGCCGCACGTGCCAATCCCGAGCAGATCCAACGGGTCCTCTTCAACCTGATCCAGAACGCGATCAGGCACACGCCGGCCGACGGGAGTATCACCGTGCGCGCGCAGAGCGCCGCTGACGAGGTCGAAGTCGAGGTCGCCGACACCGGCGAGGGCATTCCGGTGGCCGAACGTGAGCGCGTGTTCGAGGCGTTCGTGCAGGGCGCCGGACGGGCGGCGCGCAGCGACTCAAGCGCCGGCCTCGGTCTGGCGATCTCGCGCGCGATAGTCGAGGCGCACGGCGGTCGCATCTGGATCGAGAACGCGCATATCGGCGCGAGCGTGCGCTTCCGCCTGCCCAGCGCGAGCTAAAAGCCCTGAGATCGCGGCGGTCGCGATGAACAGAGTGTGAATAAGGGCCTCTCGGCCCGTTCTACGCGTGTGCGTGTGAGATGGTGGGTGGCCAGCATGCGCTTGCCGCTCCCCGACCCCGATCGGCCTCCGCCCGGTCCGTTCCGGCACTCGTTCTGGCGCAGCCCGCTGCGTGGACCCTGGCTGACTTCGTTGCTGGGCTTCGCCCTGCTAATCGCGATTCCGCTGATTGCGATCACCGGGTTTCTCTCCAACGACGCCTACAACCCGCGCCTGGGCGGCAACTCGGTCGGGCGAATGCTCGGGCCGTTGGACTTCTACCTGTTCCAGTGGCCCACGCACCCGTCGTGGCTGTACGCGTTCACCCAGGGCGTACACGTCACGATTGGACTTGCCGCTACGCCGATCCTGCTCGCGAAGCTCTGGTCGGTGATTCCTCGGCTGTTCGAGTGGCCGCCGCTTCGCAGCCCCGCGCACGCGCTCGAGCGGCTCTCGCTCGCGTTCCTGGTGGGCGGCGCTCTGTTCGAGTTCGCGACCGGCATCCTCGACATCCAGTACGCCTATCTGTTCAAGTTCTTCTTCACGAACGCTCACTACTACGGAGCCTGGGTGTTCAGCGCAGCGTTCGTCTTCCACGCTGCCATCAAGTTCGCGACGATGCGCTCGGCGCTCTCCGTCAGGCGCGGTCTCGAGCCGCTCAGGGACAATCTCGCGCACACGCGCCCCGAGCCACAGCAAACACCTGCGAGTGACCTGATCGCGCTGACGCCGGCAGCTCCCAGCATGTCCCGCCGAGCGCTGCTCGGGACCGTCGGCGCGGGTTCGCTCTTCCTGTTCGTACAAGGGCTCGGCGACTCCCTCGGTGGCCCGCTGCGCGTGCTTTCGCTGCTCGGTCCGCGTGACCGTTTCGGCTCGGGAGCCAACGGTTTCAACGTCAACCGCACCGCGGCGGCGGCGCAGATCACCGCGCAGGAGGTCGGGCCCGGTTGGAGGCTCGAGTTGAGCTCGCAAGGACGCAGCATGAGCATCTCGCGCGCTCAGCTGCTCGCGATGCCGCAGCACACCTATGACCTGCCGATCGCCTGCGTGGAGGGCTGGTCGAGCACCCAGCGATGGAGCGGCGTTCGCGTCCGTGACCTCTCGCGGCTGATGGGTCACGAGGGGGGCATGATCGCGACCGCGACCTCGCTCGAGCGTAACGGCGTCTTCAGTGCCGCCACCCTGGCGGAGAACGAGGTGGACGACGAGCGCACGTTGCTGGCACTGCGCGTGAACGGCGCTGAGCTGTCGCTCGACCACGGCTTCCCGGCACGGGTCATCGGCCCAGCGCTTCCGGGCGTGCACTGCACCAAGTGGGTGTCGAAGGTGAAGTTCAGCGAGGCTCCAGCGTGAGGCGAGCCAGCGCGAAGTTCCGAGGGATCTACGGTGCGAGCCCGCTGCACGCGCTGCTCGGGACCTCGAGCCTTGCGATCGTGGCGATCGCGGTGCGCGGCTGGTTCGATGAACCGACCGTGAGCTTGAAGTACATCCTGTTCTGGTTCGTCGGGGCGATCCTCGCTCACGACATGCTGTTGCTTCCGCTCTACTCGGCAGTCGATCGTCTCGCCACGATCAGAGCTACGCGGCCAGCGCCGCCTGGCGAGCCGCCGCCGCGGCGATCGCCTGGCTGGGTGTTCGTGCGCGTTCCGCTGCTTCTCAGCGGCCTGCTGCTGCTGGTGTTCGGGCCGGAGATCCTGCAGCTCGGCAACAGCGACAGCACCTTTCACGTCGCCAGCGGGCAGCACCAGCATGTCTACATGGCACGTTATCTGATGATCGTTGCGGTGCTGTTCGCCCTCGCGGCGCTCCTCTACACGCTCCGCGCGCTGCGTGGGCGGCGCGCCTAGCCGCCGTCGAGCCCTGCTCTCGCGTTGCCCGCCAGCCGTTCTCAGCGTGGCACGGTGGCCAGTAGGCGAGTCATGTCGCGAGCCGCCCGTGCGGTGCCGAGGAACGTCCCGGTCACCTTCGAGTCGCCTATCCGCGGCCTGTAGGTGATTGGGGTCTCATAGATCCGCCAGTCCGCCGCCGCGGCCCTGAGGACCATCTCGAGCGGGTAGCCAAAGGCACGATCGGCGATCCCCAGGCCGAGCAGCGCCTCGCGGCGCGCGGCGCGCATCGGTCCGAGATCGTGCAGAGCGATGCCGCCGCGTGCGCGCAGCAAGCGCATCAGCACGCGGTTGGCGAGTCGCGCATGCAGCGGCCAGGCTCCAGGGAGCGGGCGGCGCCAGCCGAGCGCCAGCTCGGCCCGGCCGCGCTGGACCGGCTCGACCAGCCGAGGCAGCTCGCGCGGGTCAAACGAGTCGTCGCAGTCCATGACGCATACGATCTCCTCCCCTGCGGCGAGTAGCCCCGCGTGACAGGCGGCACCGAAGCCACGGTGGGGTTCGCTCACCACGAGCGCGCCGAGGTCGGCGGCCAGCTCGCCCGAGCCATCGCTCGAGCCGTTGTCGACGACGATCGGGCGATAACCGTCAGGGATCGCCGCGAGAACTCTCGGCAGGGCGAGGGCCTCGTTGAGCACAGGCAGGATCACATCGGGCACCGGCGCCGCTGCCAGCTCAGAAGCGGATTTGGGCGCCGACGGGGGAGGGTGGCGCATCGGGCAAGCACGCGAGTGTGTGCTCGAGGGTCGCCGCGAATGCGCCCGTGCTCGCGCCCATCAGCCGCGTGAGCTCCGACACTTGCGTCGGCTGCGCACGCACGCCATTGGCGTAGTCGGTGACATAGCCGAGTAGCGCGTAGGGGATCTCTGCCTCGCCGCAAAGGACGGTCTCCGGTCCGGCGGTCTGGCTGACCGCGCTCACTCCACAGGCGCCAAGCATCCGGATCTCTGCGCGCGTATTGAAGCGTGGACCGTCTACGTGCCCGTAGCAGCCGCCGTCGCGTGCGGGCCGCCCGGCCGCCATCGCTCCCTCGAGCAACGCTTCGCGCAGCGGGCTGGAGAACGGCTGCTCGAAGACCCAGTGTCCGCGACCGGGAGCTTCGGGACGATCGTGCAGGGAGCAGATCGAGCCGTCGGCGAGGCGATTGGCGAGGAAATGCAGGTCGTCGAAGACGACGAGGCTGCCCAGCTCGAGATCAGGATCGACCGCACCGCAGATCGTGACGGCAAGCGCCGCGTCGACCTGCAACTCGCGCAGCACGAGCACGTTGGCCCGATGGTTGACGTGGCTGGACAGGCGCGCATGACCCTCGCCGTGGCGCGAGACGTGCACGATCTCGGCTCCGCGCCAGCGCCCGATGCTCACGTTCGTAGGGCCGAATCGAGTGTCGAGGACGCGCGGTGTGACGTCCTTGAGTGTCGGGAGCACGTGGGTGCCGGAGCCGGTGAGAATGCCGATGCGCATCGAGGCATCCTAGGGCGTGGTCGCCTGGGCGCGGCTGGGCGCAGCGAATGCGGCTGTGGGCTCGCGTCGGGTGGCGGGCCCTGTCCTGCGAGCGTCCCGCCGGCCCTGCCGGCGCGCGCTCAGCGCACCAGGAGTTCGGTTTCTTCCCGGTGTGCGACGCCCAATCGGGTCGATTCAGGATGGAAGCCGATCGCGCCGGCCAGCATCGGTGTGGCCGGCAGGTATGCGAGCAGGAAGTAGACGCCGAGCGCGACCGCCGCCGCACGCAGGCGTTTGCCACCGGCGAGTGCGGCGAAGGGTAGAACCCAGAGGACATACCAGGGTCCCGACCAGCCGAGCCCGACTAGCAGTGCGAGCTGGGCACAGGCCGCGGCCGCGAGCCAATCGGCGGGCCGACGCGCGGTCCAGAGCGCGCAAGCGCCGATTGCAAGGATCAGGGACACCTCGAACACAGCCCTAACCGCGGCGGTCTCTCCGCCCTGACCGATCGCGAGACCGAGAAGGTTCGGAGGCGAGATCGCCGCCACCAGCCGGCTCTGCGTCGAGACGGCCGGCGGGTGCAGGCCGAAAGCGCCCACGCTCGCGAGCGTGAGCACGACAGCGGCACTCAGGGCGCCGAGCGCGAAACGCCGCCGGCCGCCGGCGAAGAGGAACACCGGCAGCATCACCGCTGCAGAGGCCTTGACGAAGATCGCGCACACCAGCGACACGCCGCCGGCACGGGCCGCCCTCGGAGCTCGCAGCAGGAGATAGGCGGCGAGCACCGCGAAGAGCACCATCAGGCTGTCGTTGTGGTCTGCGCCAAGACCCCACACCAGAACGACGGGGTTGAGGCCGACGAAGGCGATGGCCCCCACCGGATCACGGCCAAGCAGCTGCGCGCAACGCCAGAGGAGCCCGAGTGTTGCCAGGCTCGCCAGCATGACGGTCAGCTTCAGTGCCCAGAACGAGGCCACCACGCCGAGCGGCACGAGCGCATACGTGAACAGGGTGAACAGCGGGCCATAGGGGCTGAGGAGGTGATGCCAGTTGCTCAACGGAAACGACGGATCGTCGTGAGGCTCCAGCAGTGGCACCGTCGTGTAAGGGTTGAGATGGTGGACCGCTCCCATCCGCCCGTAGTTGACGTAGTTGAACACGTCGGTGTAGGAGAGTGGAGGAGCGAGCACGAAGATCAGGTGGATCGCCACGATCGTCACGATCGTCCAGCGCGCGCGCAAGCGCCGCACGTTGCTGGAGGCAATCAGATACAAGACGAACATGGCGGCCATCAGCGCGCTGAGAAGCCACTCGAGCTGTGTGCCATCGCCGGTCAGCTGAGGCCATAGCCCGTGGAGCGGACCCGCCAGCCAGGGCGGGAAGAACCCGCGCTCAGAGAGCGGCGTGAGGAAGCTGGGGCGCTCCGCTGCGATCACAACCACGAGGAGGCTCCCGGCGAGCAGGCCGAGCAGTGAGATTGCGGCGGCGCTCCGCGCGACGCGCTCGTTCAGCGAGACGCTTGAACCGTGACGCTGCGGGCGGCTGGCGGGCAGCGCCGCGGGTCGCTCGAGGCGGCCGAGCGTGGCCACCGCGCTAGCCCTTACCCGTGCATGGAGGGCCGGCGAGACCCGCTACCAGTGCATCGGCTGCGATGTTCCCGGAACGTGCGAACCTCTCGAGGTCCTCGTCGGTGAGCGTTGCGTAGAGCACCTGCCGCGCGGCCTGCACGGCTCCACCGGGCACCGCGACGAAGGTCGCTCCGGGCGCGACGCGCAGCCGCTCGCTAACGGCTTCGCTCAGTGCCGGCGGGTAGTCCTCGGCCTGTCCACTGGATGTCCCAGAGTGTCCCGCGTCGAAGCGGCGCCCGGCCGGCGCGAGATGCAACGCGAGGCTTGCCTGGCGAATCGTCCCGGACGGGTTCTGCAGCTCGACACCGCCCGCGTGGCAAGACACTCCCAGTGGCCTCAGCGTGCGGGTGCGCAGCAGGCTCAGCAGCGCCGGCGGCTGTGCACCGCGCAGACGCCGCGTGTATGGCCGTAGGTCGAAGAACCACAGATCTCCGCGGGGACTGATCAGCGGCGTCTCGCCGAGCAGGCCCTGCAGGGCCGCCCACATCTGCGTTGCCTTCGCGGGCTCGAAGCCTGCCGGGTCGACCCAGAGGCCGTCGAAACCCGCCGCCGAGACCGCGGCGAGCAGGTAGGGGAGTGGCTGACCAGCGAGCTGCGCCGACCAGTCCGCTGCACGACCCTTCATCGCGCCGTAGCTCCAGCGCAGCGTAGAGGAGTGAAGGTAGCCCCGCAGCGCCTCGTACTTGGTCGAGTAGGTCGCGACCTGGTCGCCAACCGGCGTTTCCGGGTAGCCCTCGGGAAACGGCACGTAAGGAAGTTGGAACACGTTCGCGCTTGGAGGCAGCCGCGCTTCGATCCGCGCTACGAAGCGCGCGTCGCTCCGCCACTGCCGCGCGTCGGCGCCGTAGCTGGGCACGAACGAGGCACTCGTCTGGTCATAGACCCCGAACGCGAGTACCGCGGCCAGCCCCACGCCGGCCAGCGGGGTGCCCCAGCGCCGCGCGTGCAGCGTGCCGCTCAGCCGATCCAGCAGCACCCCCACAGCGAGAAATGAGAGGAACGCGATGAACACCGAGATCCGGTTCCAGGCGCGTATGTCCGGAGTGATGAAGACTTCGAGGAGGCTCGCGAGGCCACCGACGGTGCCCACCGCGACCGCCACGATCACGCCAACGCCGGCGTGGCGGATCAGCGCACGGGCGCCAAACCAGGAGCCACCGACAGCAACGAGCGCACCCAGGGCGCAGAGAATCAGCCAGAGAAATCCCACCGTCCCGACCGCCCCGAGGCTCGCGTAGCAAGACTCGCAATACCCCGGCGCGATCGCACCGTCGTAGCGGTTGCTGAGCTGGCGCAGCGGGGCGACCCGGTTGCCGGGCACGGGCAGGAGGAGGTTCGAGATCCGGAGCGAGAACGCCTCGCCCGATCCTTCGGTGAAGGCCGCTGAGCGTTCGAGCGCTGTGTTGGGGCCGTGCGCGGAGCGGTACAGGAGGCTCGGCGCTAGGTTGGCGCCCACCGTCGCGGAGATCAAGACGATCACCGCGAGCCCCGATGCGGCGACCCTGAAGCGGCGCAGCACGAGCGAGATGCTCGCGGCTGCGCCAATCATCACAATTGCGAACGTCGCGTAGTAGAGGTTCTCCGACCCAATCAGCACGCAGATCCCAATCGTCGCGAGCGAACGCCCGGAGCACCACGCGAACGCCCGGCGTGTGTCCCGGCGGCGCGTGAACAGCTGCGTCTCGCCCAGCAGTCCGAGGAACAGGTAGGCCGCGAGCGGCACTGCGTAGTAGGCCGAGAGCAGCAGATGCGACTCGCCACGGAAGAAGTGGTAGGCGAGCAGTGAGTACAACACCGCCGCGACGCCAGCTGCGGCCGTGCCCAGGCCGAGGCTTCGGAGCACGAGATGCGCGAGGAAGCTGACCAGGGCGAAGGTGAGCCCGAAGAACAGGTTCACGATCAGCGCCGCGTTCGAGGTGAAGATCGCGAGGAAGCGGACGACGAGGAGGTTGAGGTTGTCGGCGCCCTGCGGATAGTCACTCAGCTGCTGGCCGAACGGCGCGCCCAGATGCGGGTTCGACAGATACCAGCCGTGCTCCACGATGCCCTTCACGAGCATCAGGTAGAACTTCGTATCGTCGACGGGCGCCGAACGCAATGGCAGTGAGAGATCAGCTCGCCACAGTTGCAGCACCCACGCGGCGCACCCGACGCTCACGACCGCCGCGAGCAGCGCCTCCATGGCGAGCGCACTCGCCCGGCGACGCCGCAGTCGCCGCCAGAGTCGCCGCGACCCGCTCAGCGCATGCCCGCTCGGGCTCCTGAGGGGCGGCGAGCCGCTCGCCACTCCCGAGGTGTTCAGCCGCGCCACGTCCCCAGCCCCGCCGCGCGCCTCGGCGTCGGTGCTCGGCCAGCGGGATGTGTGACGTCCGTCATGCACCCAAGCTATGGCATCGCCCTCGCCTGCTGATCTGAGCGGATGAGAGTTTCCTTGCACGTAACCTTTCCGGGCCTAACCTGCGGCAATGCACTCACGCGCCTCTCGGCAGCGCCTCAACTCGGCGACGGGCGCGCAAGAGCGATGAGCGCCCACCATCAATCGATAACCGTCGCGACGCGGCCGAGTCGCACGCGAGGCCGCACCTCGTTTCGCGCAGGCGCCGTATCGGCGCTGGGCCTGTGGGCGCTCGCAGCGAGCGTGTGCGGATCGGTGTGGATCGCGACTGGAGCCGCAGATGGTCGCTACCTGCTGGAGCTCCCGGGCGGCAACGCGCCGCACTGGGTCGACGGGCCACTGCACGGCTTCAGCGGCCTGTTCGGGACGCTGGGCGCGGGCGGCCTGAGCGCCGCGATGCTGTTGCTGGGCGCCGGGTACCTCGTGGCGCTCGCATGCGCGAGATCGTTGCCGCTCCGCTGGGCGCTGGTGGCGGTCGGGCTCGCCAACCTCGCCTTCACGCTGGGCCCGACGATCGTCTCGACCGACGTATTCGGCTACATCGCCTACGCCCGCGAGCTCGCCGCACACGGGCTGAACCCATACTTGTCCGAGCCGATCTCGCTCGGTCACGAGAGCCTGCTGAAGTTCGTCTACTGGAAGCACCAACCCAGCCCCTACGGGCCTCTGTTCACGTTGCTCAGCGCCCCACTTGGGCTCATCTCCACGATTCTTGCTCTGTGGCTCTACAAGGCTGCGGCGGGGCTTGCGAGCATCGCGATCGTCCTGCTGGTCGTCGATGTCGCCAGGCAACGCGGAATCGAGCCAGCACGCGCGGCTATCTTCGTCGGGCTGAACCCGCTGCTGCTCATCTACGCCGTCAGCGGCGCTCACAACGATCTGCTCGCGACGCTGCTGGTAGTCCTTGCGGTCGCGCTCGCTCTGCGCAGCCGCCACGCGGCGGCCGGGGCCGCGGTCGCGGGCGCTGCCGCGGTTAAGTTGACGCTCGGGATCGCCCTGCCCTTTCTTTTGATCGGCTCTCATCGACGCGGTCGCTCGGTGTGGGGTGCGGCCGCGGCGGCTGTTGCGATCGGCGTGCCGGCGTGGATCCTGTTCGGGCCACATGTCTTCAGCCAGCTTCACCGGATCAGCAGCGACCCCCTGTTCGATACGACGTTCAGTGGGCCCGATCGACTCGCACGGAGTCTTGGCTCCCCGATCGACTCCGGTGTCCGCGCTGCGTGCTTCGTCTGCGCCGCAGTCGCCGCCGCGGTGTCCCTGGTGTGGGCGTGGCGTGGCGGGGACCCGATCGCGGCCGCCGGATGGGCGCTGCTCGCGCTGCTCGCCTCGATCGCCTCGCTCGCACCTTGGTATCTCCTCTGGCTGCTCCCACTCGCAGCGCTC
The DNA here is from genome assembly GCA_013815355.1 of Solirubrobacterales bacterium. Classification (GTDB taxonomy): domain Bacteria; phylum Actinomycetota; class Thermoleophilia; order Solirubrobacterales; family Solirubrobacteraceae; genus Palsa-744. The sequence goes on along the minus strand of JACDGG010000009.1, from coordinate 6,356 downwards.
AGCCGCAATCGAGGGCTAACTCTCGCGACGCTACTCGCAACCGCGTATCTACTAGCAGTGCACGTCCCCGCCTTCGGCGGGGTGCCGTGGCTGTCGCAACCGCCCACGAGCACGCGCGCCACGCGAACCGTGGCCGCAGCAGGCCCGCCGCCACGCCCCGGTATCGGCGCGCACCCTCGCGGCGCAAGGATCTGGAGCGATCCGGCGCCCGCCTCGGCGACGAGCACCTGACCGCTGTGCTCCTCGACGGCCCCGGTGTTGGGCTGGCGCGCAGTCGGGTAGGTCGCGACGATACGCGGCACGCGGCCGTGCGTGTCGAGCTCGATCTCGATGTGGAGCTCGGGGTCCCGCGGGAGCGCGACTGGCGCTGGCCGGGCCCTCGGGGGCGGTAAGACCTCGCTGCTGCGACTCCTCGCCGGCCCGCGGTGTCCCCGATCGCGGGCGGGTGAGTTGCGGCGCATATCCGGTCGTCGTCGCGTGGAAGGCGACGGCCACACGCCTGCTCGGGGTCACAGCGTTAGGGGGCATTTCTCCGCTCGTAAGAGCTATGAACAGTCCCTTTCGTCTCCGTATGCCCCCCTTCGAGAGGGTGTCGCGCGGTCATACTCGGCTGCGCCAACAGAACCGAAAAGGAGAGCACGCATGAGCGCCTCAGAGGACTCCGATGTTCGGCCATCGAGGGTCGGGCCCAGGTCACGGTTACGCCGCGCTCGGCGGGTCCGCTAAGGGCGCGATGCTATGGCGGGAGCGGCGATCTTCGCCGCGTTGCTCGCGATCAGGATGCTAGGTCAGTAGCGAGTGGCGGAATGCGGTTGCGACTGCTTGGGTTCGCGTGTCGGCGTGGAGCTTTGTCATGGCGTTGCGGACGTGTGATTGGACTGTCTCGGGTGAGATGCCGAGCTCGACTGCCGTCTTCTCGTTGGTCATGCCGTCTGCAACGAGGGCGAGGATCTCTTGCTCGCGTGGCGTTAGTGGGGAGAGCGCGTTGACGGTCCGTCCCGATGCGAGTGTGTCAGCGAGTTGGGCGTCGACGTAGGTGCCTCCTTCGGCGACGGTGGTGAGCGCGTGTAGTAGCTCTGGTAGTGGGGTTTCCTTGAGGATGAATCCTCGCACGCCTGTGTCCAGGGCTTGCTCGAGCATTGCACGGTCGCTGTATCCCGTGAAGAGCACGATCTGGGTCTCAGGGGCTGTGAGTGAGGCTTGACGAGCGACCTCGATGCCGGTGAGAGACAGCATGCGAACATCGAGCAAAGCGATCGAGGGGCGGTGGAGTTCGATTTGTGTGAGTGCTTCCTCGCCTTGGGAGGCTTGAGCAACGATCTCAACGCCATTGTCTGTGAGATACCGTGACACGGAGTCCAGTACTGCGGGGTGGTCGTCTGCGACGAGGCAGGTGATCGTGTTCTCGCGGGTGATCTCTCCGCAGGGGCGTGTGGCGTCGCGGGATTGCGCGACGAGGGCCGTGACGCTGCTGAGAAGTGCGCTCGGCGTGAATGGCTTTTGTAGAAAGGTGGGTCGGGCCGTGCCTCCGGTGCTGATGAATGGCGCCTCCTCGGTGTAGCCGGACATCAGGATGGCGCGTGCGTGCGGTCTGTGCTCGACGACGCGTTCAGAGAGCTCGCGACCGCTCATTCCGGGCATCACCATGTCCGCGACGACTACGTCGAGGGGACCGTTGGTGCGCTGGTAGAGCTCGAGAGCGTCCTCGCCGTTGGCGGCCGCGAGAACTCGGTATCCGGCGCGCTCGAGCACAGTGACCGCGAGGTCGCGCACGATCTGCTCGTCCTCGGCGAGCAGCACTGTGCCGGCGGTGGACTTCTCTGCTGGATCGTTGCTCCCGGCGGGCGCGATCTCTGAGTGAGGGAGCCAGACCTCGAACGTCGAGCCGCTCCGAGGCTCGCTGTCGACACGGACGAAACCGCCACTCTGGCGCACGATGCCATAGACCGTCGCGAGTCCCAATCCTGACCCGGTTCGCTTCGTGGTGTAGAACGGCTCGAAGATCTTCTCCTGCGTCTCTGCGTAGATTCCCTCGCCTTCGTCTGTGACCGATATCACGACGTAGCGGCCTGTGGGTCCGAGGAGCTCATCGCCTTCCTGCTGGGTGAGCTCCGCATTTCGTGTGGTGAGCGTGAGCTTGCCGCCTGCGGGCATCGCCTCGCCGCCGTTGACCGCCAGGTTGAGGAGCACCTGTTCGACCTGACCCGGATCGGCCAGCACCCCGGAGGGGTTCGCCTGGGCAGTGACGATGAGCTCGATCTCCTCGCCCACGAGGCGCCCAAGCATGTCGCTGGCTGCAGCGAGGACGTCGTTGACGTCGACGAGCTTCGGCTGGGAGACCTGTTTGCGGCTGAACGCGAGGAGCTGTCGCGGCAGCATGGAGGCCTGCTCGCTGGCGCGACTGATCTGCTCGGCCAGCTCGCGGCGGGGATCGGCGGGCTCTAGGGCCTCCAACAGGAGTTGGCTGTACCCCTTGATCGCGGTGAGCATGTTGTTGAAATCGTGTGCGACACCGCCGGCGAGGCGGCCGACCGCGTCGAGCTTCTGGGAATGGCGTAGCTGCTCGGCGAGCTCCTGCGCATCCTTCTGCTGTGTGATGTCTTGGATCTGGGAAACGAAATGCGTTGGCGTTGCCTGCGCATCACGGACGAGGGAGACGCTCAGGCGCCCCCAGATTGTGTGGCCGAGCTTGTGGATGTAGCGCTTGTCCATCTGGTAGGTGTCGATCTCGGCGGCGAGCACCTGGCGCACATACTCGAGGTCGGCATCCAAGTCGTCGGGGTGCGTGATCGCCTGAAAGTCGCCGCCCAGTAGCTCCTGCTCGGAGTAGCCGACGAGGTTGCACAGCGCCCGGTTGACCTGCAGCCAGCGGCCGTCGGGGGCAACGAGTGCCATTCCGATCGTGGCTGCGTCGAAGGCTCCACGAAAGCGATCCTCTGCCTCGCGGAGGCTGTTCTCGGTCTGTTTGCGCACGGTGATGTCGAGCGAGATGCCGCCCACGCCAACAAGTTTTCCGTCGCTGTTGCGCACCGGGTACTTGCTGATGAGGTAGTCGTGCAGGACGCCGTCGGATGTCGGGCCCGTCAGCTCGAAGCTGATTGCCTTGCCTGTCTGGCGCAGGATGCCCTCTTGCTCGTCGATCGCGGCCGCGGCGTCGGAGTCGAACAGCTCTGCTGCGGTGTGCCCGAGAACGTCCTCGGGCGCGTGATCCATCAGCGAGGCGGCGAGGCGGTTGACGATCACGAAGCGGCCGTCGAGATCGCGCAGGGACATCGGGAACGGCGCGTCGTCCATCAGCGACCTCATCCGGGCCTCCTCATCGCGCGCTGTGCGCTCCAGCCAAGACTGGCGTGCGGGCAGAGCGGCGTCCTGAAGATAGCGGCGGAGAACGGGACCGAGCTGCTCGAGGTGGTCCTTGTTGACGTAGTCGGCGGCACCCTCACGAAGGGCATGCGCCAGCGTTTCCTCGCCGATGTCTCCTGAGACGATCACGAGCGGCGCCGTGACCTGGTGGCGCGCAAGTATCTGTAGTGCCTGCACGGAGTCAAAGCCGGGGAGTTCGTGGTCGCACAGCAGCACATCCCGAGGGCATGCTGAGAGTGCGGCATCGAGGGCACGCTCGCCATCAACAAGCTCCAAAGTGAGCGGTAGCCCAGCCAAGGCGAGCTGCGCAGCGATCAAATCGCTCTCCGCGGCGGGGGCGATCACCAGGACCCGCAGCGGCTGCACCGTCAGGTCGGTAGTGCTCATCGTGGTAGCTGGTGCGTGTCGTTGACGATCCTGGCGTCACGCTCCGCGTGCGAGCACTTGTCGGGTTCAGCGGAGCTGCGGTCGCGCTTGACGGCGTGGCTGTGCATGGCTCCCATATCGGCTCGGCGCGCCGCTTGCTCAAACACCTTTTCGAATATTCGCCGCAAAGCCGGTAGACCCTTCGAGCAGTCGCAATGCTGCGGACTGCGCCGGATAGCACTCTGGGCACCCACAAATCTGGTAGCCGCTCCCTTGCACGGCTCAACATTCGTCCGGTTACTGCCGATAGCTATGCCGGAAATGCGGCAGGCGCTCGATGAGGGCGTCGAACAGGGCCAAATGGCTGCGGCCTATCTCTCTGGCACTGCGCCAGAGAGATAAGCCGTGCCGGCCGGAATGTGTCCGAAGGCTCGTCAAACACCAACAAGGAGTAGAAGCCAATGCGCCGTTCGATAGGAAGCAAAGGAATGCTGATCACCCTCGGCATCCTCGTACTGGTGCTTGGGGGTGTCGCGGCGGCGTACTTCACAAGCACCGGCAGCGGCACCGGCACGGCCTCGGTCGGCAACAGCGCGAACGTCACCCTGCACGGCACAGTTGCGAGCACGCTCTACCCCGCCAGTTCCTCGACGGTGACCTTCACGGTCGATAACCCGTCTCCGGGCAGCCAGTTCGTCAACACGATCCACCTGGTGAGCATCACGCCCGACGCAGGCCACGCCACGTGTAGCACCGTGCTTACCGGAGGCAACCCAGACTTCACGATGGCAGACGTCACCGCGAGCCAGAGCATCCCGTCTGGCAACGCGCAGTCTGTCACCGCGACAGGCACGCTCACGATGCGCGAAACAGGCGTGAGCCAGAACGCCTGCCAAGGCGCCACGCTGACCCTGAACCTCACGAGCAACTAGCCGGCGGAGCGTCACTGGGCGGCCCGGCCTCCCGAAACGGATACCGGGCAAGCCTATGCTCAGTCGCTGGACGACAACCGAAAGCTCCATCACGAAGACGTGCTTGGCGGTGCTTGTCGTGCTCTGCGTGTCGGGCAGCGGCGCCTACGCGTTCTACGCGCGCGATGAGCCGGACGGCAAGCCCTTGGTGCCGGCGCCGTCGATCACCATGAAGCCCGCCAGAGGGACGCCGCGCACCACGGCGAGGTTCGCCTACACCGATCGCTGGCATCGCGTCCGGTTCCAGTGCTCGCTTGACAGCGCGCGGTTTTCCTCCTGCAGGAGCCCGACGCGCTACCCAGGGCCATTTGCGGGGGGATCTCATATTTTCCGGGTGCGGGCACTGGATTGGTCTCATGGCCGGCGGGAACTGAGCCGCACGGTCTCCTACAAATGGCTGGTCGACCTGCAGCCACCGGCTCCCTACATCGCCCACCACCTCCGCGACCCGACGAGCGCCACGAAAGCGACGTTCACGGTCACCGACGGCGAGCCACGCGTCACGTTCCAGTGCCGCATCGACAGGCGTTCCTGGAGGAAGTGCTCGAGCCACATCTCCTACGACACACTGACCACCGGTGAGCACCATTTCCAGGTCCGCGCGATCGATCCACCCGCGATTCCAAGTCCGGTCACGCATTTCAACTGGCTCGTGGTCGCGCCGCCGGCTGGCCAGCGCTTCGCGATCAACTTCGACGAAGTCGTGGGCGGCCCGCTCTACCCCGGCGCTACGCCCCAAACGATCCGCCTCACGCTAGTCAACCCGCACGACACCCCGATCTTCATAACAAGCCTGAGCGTGTCCGTTCCGGGCGGACCTCCCGGCTGCGACCCCGCGACAAACCTCAGCCTCCTCCAGTCGAACGTATCGAGCGTCGCTCCGCTCGCGATCGGCGCCCACGACTCCCTGACGTTGCCCGCGCAGGGCTACTCGGCACCGACGATCGGCCTCCTCAACCTGCCCGTCAACCAAGACGCCTGCCGGAACGCCCAGTTCTCCTTGAGCTTCACCGGGACCGCGCACTCATGAAACGTCTAACGATCAAGCCGCTCACCCGAATTGGCGTTTCAGTCGCTCTCGTGCTTTCTCTCGCCTCCGGTGCCGTGGCGTACTTCACGACCACTGGCACGGGCGCAGCCGCTGGCGGCATCACCATCCTCGCGGCGCCTACGATCTCCTCCGCCACCCCTGGCGCCGGCACAGTCGCGCTCACTTGGAGCGCCGTCAGTGCCCCCGGCCCCGGCGAAGTCTCCTACTACCTCCGCCGCGACGGTGGCGCGCCGGAAGGTAGTTGCCCGAGCTCCACGGCAACGGCAACCGTGACGAGCTGCACTGACACCGGTGTCGCCGTCGGCACCCACCAGTACACGGTGACCGCCGTGTGGCGCTCGTGGACGGCGACGAGCACGATCGTCGAAGCCCAGGTCACATTCGGGCCAGCTACTCACCTCGTCCTCGCCGCGAGCACCACGACCCCGACGGCGGGAGTCGCCGACAACCTCACCATTACCGCCAAGGATCAAAGCAACAACACGGTCACCACCTACACGGGCTCGCATAATCTGACGTTTGGTGGTGCCGCGTCGATTGGGGCGTCGATCCCGTCGGTGAGTAGTAGTGCGGGTGTTGTGACGAGTTTTGGGTCGGTGACGGCG
>JACDGG010000008.1 GCA_013815355.1 Solirubrobacterales bacterium | reverse complement strand
CAGGCCAGAGCACTAGAACTACTCGACATCAAGCTCGCCGCGTAGACAGAACCCGCCACCCCAAACACGGTCAAATCCCCGCCACCCCGCGAGATTCAGCGGCCCAGCCACAAAAACTTCCGACTAGCAGGCACCCCAATGGGGGGCGTAACAGGCTGTGACTCTAGCGATGTCGCCCCAAGTGGCTGCACGCGCATCAGGAGAGCGAGCAGTTGCTCAGCGTCGAGCGAGACTGTCCCCCCGCCATGGTTCTCACTGTTCGATACCACTCCCTCGTGCCCTGAGAAGAAGCGAAGGGCCAAGTCCGCCAGGACGGATTTCCCGCCACGTCCTCGAGGCCGGCGAGAAACGGGTTCAGGGTTCTCAATTGCAGCTCCAGATGCCGAAGCTTCCAGGCCTGGTTGCGGTACGCGGAGGCCAGTCGATTCACGTATGCGGCAAGCAGTGCCAGCGGGATTCCGAACGCGGCGCGCTGGGCCGCGGTGGTGACGCTCGTGTGCTCCTTGAGGGTGAGGATCGCCACAAGTGCAATCACTGACACGGTCATCACTCCGAGGCCGAGAGACCAGAGCGTGTAGCGGTGGCCAAGTCGTTCCTCTTGTTCGGCCCGGAGCGAGTAGGCCTCCGCGAGTGAGAACGCCCCAGCCTTGTTCGCGAGCACTCCGAGATCGTTTGCAAGACGCGAGATGACCTGTCCTTGCTCGTGAGCCCGATCGATCTCTTCGCTGATTTTGATCCTGCGCTGTCGTCTCGATCCTCTGGTGCCGCGATGGAGTAAGGCTCTACTGAGACCCGCGAAATGGCGACCCCGCCGTGCCCACCGTCGCCTCGAGATGCCCGCAAAAACGCTGTCATCCGCAAAGGGCAACGTGAGTCAAGTTGATCAGGCCTTCCGTCCACGTTGACGTCGCCGCCCAAAGCGCTTGCCGGACGTCGTGGCCGCTTGCGTTTGGGTAGTCGCTGGTCAACCGCTCAATGTCGGCGATGATGGCTCACGTTCATCGAGCAACCATGTGCGACCTACGAGCTAAACGGCAGCCAGAGCCGGCGCCAGTTGCTCGGCCGTCGTCTCAACCGTGCCGGGGATCGTGACCGAAAGGCGCCCGTCACGCTCCAGGACTCGACGTGCTCCAAGTACCGTCAGTCCTACGATGTGACTAGTCCCAGGCACGTAGCGGATGACGTGCCCCTCCGGCGTCTCCTCCCCCTCGCCCGCCTGCGGCTCGCCGACATGCAGATACAGCACGTCGTTGTCGGCGTCGTAGTCGGCGTGATCGAAACTCAGCGGTCCGATCGTGATGTTCACGCGCTCCATGATCTTGGGTCCTTCCGGTTGGCGAACGCGGACACGATCCGCGCCGGCACCTGCGCATAGCTTACGACGACCAGCAGCCATCGACTTGGACCGACGCCCCGCGCGTAGTAACGGGTGCGCGCGGCGAAGATCGGGTCGGCAGCAACATGATCGGGCTTGGTCACAGCCTGTACGACATCGGACATATGCGTGTCGATCTCGGGATGGTCGCGGACGATCTTCTCGCGCCAGACCACATCCGCCAAGACCACCCGTCTACCCTCAGGATCGGTCGTCTCAGCGGCGGTCGGCTGGTCTTCCACGATCAACCAGGATGGCCCATTACTCGGATGCGAATGAGCCCGAGTGCTCGGGCCAGCCACGTGACGCCAGCGGCGGAAGCGGGGCTCGCGTTGATGACGAGCGTCAACGTCCGAGCCGCGAGAGCGCCACCCCCCCGCGACCCAATTCGGCGCGGGCATACCGTCCTCAAGCCGCTGCCACTCAAGCGCCGACGGCAACATCGGATAGATCGAGTCGCGCACCACGTCAAGATCGCCAGAGTCGATCAGGCGCTCGCCATGCTCCGTGTCCGCCGGCAGACGACCCTCGCGAATCCAACGACGAGCAGTGCCGGTACTTCGGCCGACCCTCTCTGCCGCCTCTACGATCGTGAGCATCCGTCGATGCTACGTGCGCGTCCCGATGGCGCAGACCAAGCAGTCCGTGCGGCCCGACGACGCGCCGGCCGACGCCGAGGAAATGGCAGCCCTGCCACTATCGCCCCGAAACGCCCGTAAAATCGCGGTCATCCGCGCCGAGAGGCGCACCAGCCCGTCCCATGCCGTAATGCCGCAATCCAATGCGGTATTCGCGCCTCAGCCAGGCTCCCGCAAGGCGCCTCCGGAGCGAGAAGTCGCAAGTTCGAATCCTGCCAGGCATGTGTTTACAGCGACCGACCAGTCCGCTACCAGACGACCCGCACGTCGTAGGCGGACAGCCGCTCATCGTTCGAGATGAGGACGGCGTCCTCGAGAGCGGCTTGGGCTACCAGCAGGCGGTCGAATGGGTCGCGGTGGTGCCACGGCAGCGAACGGACCGCCCGTGCATGGTCGATACTGACGGCCAAGGGCACGGCTCCAGCAGCCAGTAGCAGCCCCGCGAACCCGTCGGGCGCGTCAAGCTTGCCGAGCGAGCGCTTGATCGCGACCTCCCACACGACCGCCGCGCTGAGCATCACCTCGTTGGAAGCGTCGGTCAGCATCTCCTCGGCGCTGGGACTCAGGCGTTTGTCTTCGCCCAGAAGCCAGAGCGCCGCGTGGGTATCCGCCAGCAGCCTCACCGGGCGCCAAACACCTCGGCTATGTCCTCGGGAAGCTCGTCGAAGTCCGCTGCCATGCGCACACGTCCGCGCCAGGCACCGCGCACCGAGGCAAGGGTTCGGGGCTCCTCTACGATCGGCACCAGTCGCACGACAGGCTTGCCGTTGCGCTGGATGACAACCTCCTCACCAGCCTCCACCCGGGCCACCAGTCGCGAGAGGTGAGTCTTGGCTTCGTGCATTCCCACGCGGGCCATGCCGCTGAGCTTAGCATCTGTCTAGCTAACCTTAGTCATGGCGCCGGACGGTCACACGAGAGTTCGGGCGCCCATACTCGCTGTGCCCGACGGCGAGCACGAGCCTCGCAGTGGCGGGCGCGATCATGTCTCGCTCACACTCATCGCCTTCCCACGGTAGCCCCTCGCCCGCGATCTCCGGAGCATCTCGGACCATTCACCCGCGGATCTCCGGAGCGATTCCTCGACCACACGGATGAGGATCTCCGCAGCGCTCCCGACGCCTGGTTGGGTAGGCCCGGAGCGGTTCCTCAAGCGGCCAGGGCAGCCGCAGCCTGCTCTAGCCTCCAGGACGTGCCTGCTCGCCACGCTCGACTGCTCGTGACCGTCTCCGCGGCGATGCTCGCCGCGCTCGGACCGTTGGCGGCGTCCCCGGGCGCCACGACCGCCCGGAGCGTGCCCGTGAGCACGGCGAGTGCCCACGTCGTGCAGCGCCAACCGCCGCCCGGGAGCTGTCATGCGCGCGGGGCGGGCCTCACGGCCCTGCCCGATGCGCGCTGCACCCCGGGCGCGGTAAACCCCGCGGTGAGACCGGCGAGCATTCACACGACGATCTGCCGCGCCGGCTGGACGGCGACGGTGCGCCCGCCGGTCTCGATCACCAACAGGGAGAAGCTCGGGAGCATGGCGGCCTACGGCGACGGCAGCGCCACCGCGGGCTTCGAGTACGACCACCTCGTGCCGCTCGAGCTCGGCGGCGCGGTCAACGACGCGCGCAACCTCTGGCCCGAGCCGGACTATCCGCTGCGCTCAGGCTTCTATCTGAATCCCAAGGATCGCCTCGAGCGGACCCTGAACAGGCGCGTGTGCGCCGGCACGATGTCCCTCACTCAGGCCCAGCGCGTGATCGCGCTCGACTGGGTCTCAGCCGAAGCGCGCTTCGGCTGAGATGCGCCGCAGCGGAGCGTCGGGCACGACGGTCCCGGCCGCTAGCAACAGCCGGGACCCGCGCTCACGACGTGAAACGCCCCCTCAGGCGTGCCCCACTTCGATGCCGAGCGCCCGCCGCAGCGGGGCGCGCATGAACATCCGGTAGGCGACATCGCTGACCGCGACCGCCGCCGCCACGCGGCGCATCACGCGCCGCAGATCCCTCCGTGATTCCCCCATGTGCCGTCCCTCCTTGAACTGTGATGCGCGGCTCCCCAATCCTCCACGACCACGCTGTGAAAACGGTAGGGGATCGCAGCTGAGGCGTCAACGCGTGCAACGGGCGCACCCGGCGCCGCCGCGCAAAATCACTCGGCGGCGAGATCCTCGGCGTAGCGAGCGAGCGATCGGCTGTAGCGGGGCAGATACTCAGACAGCGCGCTCAGCGCAAGCTGCAGACCCTCGCGCTCGCGGCCGAGGTCCGCGAGCGCGAGAAAGGCGCGCACCGCGCCGTCGAGCGGGTCGTGAGCGGCGTGCAGCTCGGCGTCCAGCAGCTCGACTGCCTGCTGTGCATCGCCGAGGTTGCGCAGCGAGCTTGCCATCTGGATGACGGCACGGCGGCGGCGCTCGCCCTGCAGTCCGGCCTCCAACGCGGCCCGGTAGAGCGCGATCGCCTCCTCGGGATGCCCCGTCGAGTCGCGCGCCGCGCCGCGTTCGAAGCGCGCGATCGCGCTGTCGCTCCCGAGCTCCTCGGCGAGCGCGTCGATCAGCGCGATGAAGCCCTGCTCGTCGTGCTCGTCGATCTTGGCCCACAGCGCTGCGCTGCGCTGCTCCCAGCCTTCCTGTGCCGAGCTCATGCCTGCGATCTTCGCAGGCGGCGGCACCCAGCCCCGCTGCTCGGGGAGAGCGCGGCCGATACCCTGGGCGCCGATGGCCGACACCTCCACGATCGCCTCGCTTGCGACCGCAGGCGGCACGCTCGTGCTGGCGGTCGCGACGTTCTCCTCGACCCGCTCGGCCAACCGGGCGGCGCGCATCTCCGAGCAGTCGCTGAAGGCCGGCCTGCGCCCCGTGCTGTTCAACGCGCGTCCTCAGGACCCACCGCAGAAGGTCGGCTACATCGACGATCACTGGGTGAGACTGCGCGACGGGCTCGCCGCTGCGCAGATCGACGATGAGCGGCTCTACCTGGCCATCCCGCTGCGAAATGTCGCATCGGGGCTGGCGGTGCTGCATGGCTGGCACCTCTCCGAGCATCGTCGCGGAAACGATTCGGAGCCCTCGGTCGATGACTTTCGCCGCCTGCAGCGCGACCTCTACGTGCCCGCCGGCGACATCAGCTTCTGGCAGGCCGCGCTGCGCGACCGCGAGGACCCGCTCTACGCCCCCACGCGCGAGGCGATCGAGGCCGGCAGGGGCATCAGCATCGATGTCCTCTACGGCGACCACGAGGGCGGCCAGCGCACGATCACGCGCTTCTTCATCACCCCTCGCACGCACGCCGGCGATGAGGAGCCGTGGCTGTGGGCCTGCTCGACCTCTCGCCACTGGAACCTCGATCGCGAGGACCCGCGCTAGCGAGCCTCGCTCGAGGCGCGCAGTCCCCGCACGAGCGTCTCGGCGGCGATCTTGTGCGCGTCGCAGATGCGTCCGAGGTGAAGCAGCGAATCTGTCTCCGCCGCGACCTCCCCGTCGCCGAGCCTCAACACCAGCGGCGTGTCCGGCGCTAGATCGCTCACCGCGAGCCCAACGGCGACATTGACGAGATCCGTCGAGGTGACAGCGGCGACCGCGGCGCAGTGGCGGATGCCGAGCCGTTCGAGCGTCTCGCGGTCATCGCCACGCCCGATCGCCACGGGGATGCCAGCCGCGCGGGCGAGCCGCACGCATTGGGCATCGGGGTCCCGCTCGACACCCAGCACCGGGATGCCGAGCCGCACGAGCTCCTGGGAGAGACGGAAGCCGACCTGCCCGAAGCCCACCAGCAGGACGTGCCCTCGAGCTGGGGCGGCGCGTGCGCCGAGCAGCGTCGTCAGGCGCGGGCGGCTCAGGCGGCGCACGAGCGCCGCGGTGAACACCGCGACGAGCAGCAGCGCCGCGAGCGTGTCGATCGCCGAGAGGATCTTGAACCAGGCCGCCCCCGCGCCCGCTCCCGGGGCACCCGCGACGGTCGCGACCGACCGGGTGCTGAAGTAGAGCGCATCGACGAGGCTCTCGTGCAGCGCGAGCATCGAGATCGCCGACTCGAACAGGAGCGTCGCCAGCAGGCCGGTGCCCGCGCGCACCAGCAGGCGCAGCGCATCGTCCACGAGCCGTGTCCCGCGCGGACGGCGCCGGCTCGGAAGGGCCGCCGCGACGCACTGCGCCGCGAGGTCCGCCGCGACCAGTTCCGAGGGCGAGAGCACGTGCACGGCGGGCACCACATGGCCGAGCTCGCGTGTGATCGTGCGGTCGAACATCGTCACCCACAGCGGCAGATCCGGTCGCAGGTGCGCGCTGAGCAGCGTCAGGCGCAGCGCAAGCACGTCGTCGCGGGTTATGACGGCCACCGCACCGAAGCGAGGTTCCGCGAGCAGCACCGCGGTCTGGCTGTCGCTGAGCGCCAGCGCGCTCTCGGCGCCCACCCCCGCCTGCTCGAGCTTCAGCAGCAGCGCAGCGGCCAAGCCTCCGGCTTCGCCGATCACGAGCACATCGCGCATCCGGCCCTCCTCGGAAGACATGCATCAATATCGCATAGGAGCCGTGGGGCTGACCTGGAGGCGACGCAGGCTTCGTCTCGGGCGCAATCGGTGCGGTAACCTTCCCGAGTGCGCCGTGCGGCTCCTTCAGGGGCCAGGTGGCGCAAGATCGGCGGAAGGACTCGCCGGCACAGCAGGGCTGTCTCTGTGCCGGATTGGCGCTGCGGCGGCAGTGCAGCCGGGGGTGGACTCTCGCACAGCAAGTGTCAATGTGCGGAGGAATCCATGTCTCATCTCGTGAGCGAATCATCCCGCAACCAAGGCCGAACGTCGTGATGGCGATACCGCCGATCGGCCTAGATCTACGCGAGCGCGAGCACGAGGGCGTGCACACGCTCAGCCTCGGAGGAGAACTCGACATCGCCTCCGTCCCCGCGTTGAACGCCGCGGTCAATCGTCTCAGCCCCGATCGCACGCAAGCGGTCAGGATCGACCTCAGCCGGCTGAAGTTCATGGACTCGACCGGGCTCGCGGCGATCGTCCACGCGAGCAAGGTCTGCGAGCAGCACGAGTATCGATTCTCGCTCGTGCCGGGATCGCCGGCAGTTCAACGGCTGTTCGAGCTGACCGGCCTGATCGACGTGCTGCCCTTCGAGAGTCTGGATGCGGGTGTCCAGGACTCAGCCGCCGAACAGGCCTGAGCGCATTGCGCGCGCCGACGCGGTTGCGGATACGGGGAAACCTGATGAACGCCAAGTGGAGCGCGGAGAATCGGCGAGTTTCGCGGCCACCCGCGGGTGGTCTCACCGAGCCGCGCCGCCCGCGACGAGCAGAGTGCCGCGCGGCTGTGGAGTGTCGCCGAGGAGCTGACCGGCGTGCGCTTCGAGCTCGCCGGCGCCCCCAGAGGATCCTGAGGGCGCCGCCGCGAGACTATTCCTGGTGGCCGGTGAATTCGATGACCTGCTGGAAGGTCGAGCGGTTCGTCCAGCGCATCGAGTAGGGCAGGATTCCCGGCGCGAAGGTGATCCGCTGCTTCGCGGCTTTCCAGCGGCTCGGGTTGGAACCCTGTGTGGCAGTGAGTTTTTCGACCGTCGCCTGGATCGCAGCCCACAGTGAGGCGCGGCAGGCTTCGAGGCTGCCGTTGCCGCAGTAGTTGCGGCTGTAGGGCGCCGAGACCGGCTGGCCCAGCTCGCTGCGCAGGTCCTTGTTGACGTAGCTGTACCAACCGCCGTCGAAGGACGGGATGTCAGCCGGCGAGTCGATCGACTTGAACTCCGGTAGGAGTTCGCCGAGCACCGGCCCGAGAACGGCTTCGGCGATCGGCGCCCACGCGGCGTCGAAGATCGCGGGGCCCGGGCCCCGCGGACGCTGCTCGCCGAAGCGGCTCGCTTCCTTTTCGTGGACCCAGGAGTCGACCAGCGCGACTGCCTGTTCGGCCAGCGGGCTCGGAGCGGGGCCTCCGTCGAGGACCTGCTTGACCAGCGGCCAGTCCTGCACGCCGCCGAGGTCGGTGGTGGCCGCCTTGTTCATGATCGAGACGTCCTTGGCCTCGGTCATTTTCTCGCCGAAGCCCGTGTACAGCTGGACGCGGTGCACGGGACCGTAGTTGTACTGATCGGACGCCGCGCCCCATTCAGGCGCGGGCTTGTTGTTCCAGTTCGTGAACCGTTCGCTCGCCGGCGCGACCTCGTGGGGGTGCTGTTCCTCGGAGAGGAACCCCTGCCAGTCATATTCGCCGGTGCCCAGCGTCGGCAGGCTGGGATCCGTCCCCGGTGCGAGGATCGGCAGGCGCCCTGTCGAGAAGTAGGCGATCCGTTTGCTGTCGAGGTAGGACATGTTGAATGTCGTCTCGAGCTCGTTCGCGGTTGCGAAGAACTGTTCGGGCGAGTGCACGACGTTCGAGTCGAAGTCGCTGAAGGCGATCTCGCCGACCGGCTCGCGACCGCGCGTCGAGCGCTCCTTGGCGATCGCATACGGCTCGCCTTTGACCGTGACCGTGCCGCTGATCGGGCCATGCACGCTTTCTTTGAAGAACACCTCGTGTTCGCTTTCGCCGCCGCCGGCCCCGAGCAGGCCCGCGTCGATCGTCTTCAGCGGGATGCATTCACCGTTGTAGAGGTAGTGGTCGGAGGAGCGGGTCGCGGGACTTTTGTCGGTGTTGCAGAGCTTCTCCAGGAACTGCATCGTGTTCTGGCTGCCGGCGCTCGTCAGACTCCATGCGAAGTCACGCCCGCGGCCGATGAACACGTAGGGCGAGATCGGCGCGATGATGCCCTGCGCGTCGATGCCGCCGCCGTGCAGGTCGGCCTGCATCACGATCTCCGGGTAGAAGTAACCGAGCTGCGGGCCCATGACCGCGAGCGGATGCCCGGATTTGGTGTGCGCCGCTCCGACCACGAGGAAGTTCGATGCCTTGCGGCGCGCCGCCTTCGCGGTACTCGCCGCCTGCACGGCGGAGGCGCTCGCCGAGCCGTGGTCGATCACGAGCGATCCCGGCGTCGGGCCCGTGGGCACCGTGTCGTAGGGGAACGGTTTGGTCGTGGTCGTCGGCGCTTCGGCGTCGTTGACCTGACGCAGGTCGCGGAATACTTTGAGCCCTTCGCTCGTGCCGAGCTGGCTCTCGAGGCCCGCGAGCAGGTCAGAGTTGGCGACTTCGCCGCCGCCGCCGTTGCCAAAGATCGAGCCGATGAACGCGAAGCCCGCGATCGCGTCGGCGAGCGTGACCGTGCGCAGGCGCGCCTGGGGCGGCAGCGTCTGCTCGTAGGCGTTGACGCCTTCGACCCAGCTTTCGAGGTCGGAGAGCACCTGTTCGCCCTTGGCTCCGTGTTCGAGCAGCGTGTTCTTCTGGTTGGCGACGTATTCGACGGCCTGCGCGCTCGGGGTGAAGGAGCGTGCGCTCAGGAGCAGCCCAAAGGGGCTGACGCCCGGGATTTCAAGCGCCGCGGTGTAGGCGGGACCGAGCCCCAGGCGCAGCAGAAACCCGCGATCCTCGGCGGCGATCCAGCCCGAGCCGAACATCACATCGGCGCGTGTTTCGCCGAAGACATGCGGGATGTCGTGGCTGTCGCGTTCGATTACGAGCCCGGCCCGGCCGGTGTTCTCGGTGCGCAGCACGGGGCCCTGGACTCCGAACTTCTCCGGCAAATAATCTTCTTCGATGATTTTCGCGGTGACGTTGCCGCGGTGCGGGGTGAGGGCGTCGTAGAGCATCCCCTGGTCGGTCGAAAACTGCGTCGGCGGCAGGCCGCCGTCCTCGCCTGGAGCGAGGATCTGGAAGGCCGGGCCCGACAGGTCGACCAGGGCGCTCGCGGGCGCGGCGCCAAGCGCCAGCAGGGCACAGCACGCCATCCCGGCCAGCGCGATGCGCCAGGCTCGGCGCGCTCTCCCCGTCGTGACCGCGCGCGTCGTAAGCCCCTCAGCTGACAACATTCCGCCTCCCTCGTTAGCCGATAAGAGACCGTCTGGCCTCCCGATGACTACCCCTCGGCGCGATCCTAGCACCGGGCGCTGGGCGCGTGTTGCCTCTGTCGGGCCCCGAGCATCAAGGCCCTCCGGCGTCAGGCCCCGAGGTCGACCCCCGGCTCAGGCTCCGGGGTCGGCCTAGAGCTCTAGATAGCGCAGCAGGATGCGTCCGAGCAGGATCACATCACCGTCTGTCAGGTCTGCCTGCTGGACGCGCCGGCCGTTGACGCAAGTGCCGTTCGAGCTGCGGTCATCGAGAATCCTGGCGCCGCCGGGCCGCGGCACGAGGATCGCGTGGCGACGCGAGACCGAGCTCTCGTCGAGACGCAGACCGGCGGAGATGCCGCGCCCGATGTGCAGCGGCTCATCAGTGAGCGAGATCAGCAGGCTGCGCTCGGGCCCCTGGATCTGCAGGTAGCGACCTGGCGCGGCGGGCTCGGCAAGCGAGGCCTCGTGGCGGACTCGCTCGTCCAGACAGGCGATCGGATCAAACCTCTCGGTCAGCCCGTCGGCGGCGAGACGGATCAGTGTCTGTGGGGTCATGGAAGTCAGCTAATCGCATGCTAGTCATAGCAGTCTCAACAGCTGTTAAGAACTTCCGAAGTGCCCCACAAATGGACAATCGACGGACCTTTGCGCCGGCCGCGTGCTCGCGTAACCTGAAGGGCCATGGTCGCGCTGCCCCTGGCTGTCTCCGAGACGCTCTCCGACTCGATCCAGCTCGGACCGCTGGTGCTGATCGCGCTGCTCTACGCGCTGCGCGTGCACAAGCTGGCCGGCTCCCCGCGCGCCGTCTCGGGATGGCGTCAGGCGAGCTTCTACAGCGGCTTCGTGGTGATCGCGGCGGCGCTCACGGGCCTCGGCACCGCCAGCGAGGAACTGCTCTACGCGCACATGATCGAGCACCTGGCGCTCGGCGACATAGGGGCGCTCCTGATCGTGCTCGGTCTCACCGGGCCGCTGCTCGCGCCGATCCTGCGCATCGGCTTCTTCGATCGCCTGCGGGCGCTGTCGCATCCCGCGATCGCGTTCCCGCTGTGGGCGATCGACCTGTATGTCTGGCACCTGCCCGTGCTCTACCAGGCCGCGCTGCGCCACGGCCCCGTGCACGCGCTCGAGCACGCGATGTTCCTCGGCCTCGGCGTCAACATGTGGATGTGCCTGTTCGGCCCGCTGCCGATGCCGCAGTGGTTCGGCAACCTCGGACGCCTCCTCTACATCGTCGCGGTGCGTTTGACCGCGACCGTGCTCGGCAACATCTTCCTGTGGTCGGGCAGCATCTTCTACCCCTTCTACCTGCACGGCGACGCCGTCTTTCACATCTCGCCGATCGCCGATCAGAACCTCGCGGGCGCGATCATGATGGTCGAGGAGTCGCTGCTCACGCTCGGGCTGTTCTGCTGGTTGTTCCTGCGCACTGCCCGCGAGGGCGAGGAGCGCCAGAATCTGCTCGACTTCGCCAGCGCCCAGGGACTCGAGCTGACCGACGCGCGCGCCGCGCGCGCCGTCGCCGCCGGCCGCGGGCCGGAGCTGCGCAGGCGCCTGGAAGCAAGTGGCAAGGCAAGCGAGCGCGACGCCGAACCGGCGTCCGAGCGTATCTAGCGCCAGCCGCTACGCAGCCAGCGCCTTAGATCGACGGCATCTCCGATCGGCCAGCACGCGAGCAAACCGAGGAGGAGACCTCGCGCCGCTCCGCGGTGCCTTAGCCCCCGGCGACGGCGGGCAGGATCGTCAGCTCCGAGCCGTCCTTGACGGGTGTGGCGAGCCCGTCGAGGAATCGGATGTCTTCGCCCGCGAGATACACGTTGACGAAGCGCCGCAACGAGCCGTCCTCATCGGAGATGCGCGCGCGCAGCTCCTCGAAGCGGTCGAACAGGCCGTCGAGCACCTCCTGCACGGTCGCGCCGTCGAGCGAGGCTTCGGCCTCTCCCCCGGCCGCCGCGCGCAGCTGCGTGGGGATCTTCACCGTGACGGACATCAGACGCTCACCGTCTGACGCACACCGGCCTCGAAGGCCTCGACGCTCGGCGCGATCGTGCGCGTCTCGAACGTGCCACGCACCGCATCCAGCGTCTTCAGGCCCTCGCCGGTGATGACGAGCACGACGCGCTCGTCGGGGTCGATCTCACCGCGGGCGGCGAGCTTTGCCAGCACGGCCGTGGTGACGCCGCCGGCGGTCTCGGTGAACACGCCTGTCGTCTCGGCCAGCAGCTTGATGGCGGCGCGAATCTCATCGTCGCTGACGGCGTCGACGCCGCCGCCGCTGCGGCGTGCGAGGTCGAGCGCGTAGGGCCCATCGGCGGGGTTGCCGATCGCAAGCGACTTGGCGATCGTGCTCGGCTTGACCGGACGGCAGACGTCCGCTCCAGCGGCGTAGGCGCTGGCCACGGGCGAGCAGCCCTCGGCCTGCGCGCCGTTCATGCGCGGCAGCTCGCCGTCGAGCAGGCCGAGCTCGGTCCATTCCTCAAAGCCGCGGGCGATTTTCGTGAACAGCGAGCCGGAGGCGACGGGCACGATGCAGCGATCGGGCAGCTCCCAGCCGAGCTGCTCGGCAATCTCGAAGGCCAGCGTCTTGGAACCCTCGGCGTAGTAGGGGCGCAGGTTGATGTTCACAAACGCCCACTCGCGCTCCGCGCACAGCTCGGTGCAGAGGCGGTTGACGTCGTCGTAGTTGCCTTCGACGCCCACGAGGTTCGTCCCGTAGATGCCGGTCGCGAGGATCTTCTGCTCCTCGAGGTCGGCCGGGATGAAGACATAGGAGTCCATGCCGAGCGCCGCGCCGTGGGCGGCGACGGAGTTGGCGAGGTTGCCCGTGGAGGCGCAGGCGATCGTCTCGAAGCCGAGCTCGCGCGCACGCGTCACGGCGACCGAGACGACACGGTCCTTGAAGGAGTGAGTCGGGTTGGCCGCGTCGTTCTTGACCCACACCTCGCGCAGGCCGAGGCGCTCGGCGAGCCGGTCGGCGCGGATCAGCGGCGTGCAGCCAGCCGGCAGCCCGACACGTGAGGCCAAGCGCCCGGAGGGCCCGGGAGGGCCGCCCGCGAGCGGCAGGAAGTCCGCGTAGCGCCAGATGTTCTGGGGACCGCCCTGGATACGGCGGCGCAGCTCGGCGACGTCGCCGGTGCTGGCGCTGTGGTCATAGACGACCTCGAGCGGTCCGAAGCACTGATCGCAGACGTAGAGCGCCTCGAGCGGATACTCGGCCTTGCACTCCTTGCACTGAAGATGACTTACAGCCATTTTGGGGGCTCCTTCGCTATAACCTTCGCCTTGTCACGTGTGGCGAAGAGCGCGAAGCCCGGCCACACATCACCTGGAATTGGCACCGTTCCCGCCTGTGACTTGGCGGTGGTTGCCGGGGTTTCGCAGGGCCAGGCCCTCCACCCCTCTCGATGTGTACGTCGATGTAATGCGGAAGCTTAGCAACCGTATCGGCGAACGCAAGGCGCGCCTTGAACCCCGGCAGCGGGCTGTAGCCGACAGATGGCCGCAGGCGGGTAACGCCTCACGGCGCCCGGTGTAGGCCTTGCGATGAGCACCACCACACCGATGAGCACCACCACACCTCAGCTCGACGAGCGCACCGCCGAGGGCGCCGAGCCGTTCCGCTTCGCATCGCCGGCGACACGTCGGCGCATGCTGATCATCGTCAATCCCTACGCCACGACTGTCTCTGACCGCCTGCGCCATCTCGTCGTCTATGCGCTTCAGGGCCGCTTCGAGGTCGACGCCGTCGACACCGAGGCTCGCGGCCACGCGACCGAGCTCTGCCGCGAGGCCGCGCACGAGGGCTATGACGTCGTCGTGGCCTTCGGCGGCGATGGCACCGTCAACGAAGCCGCCAACGGCCTGCTCGGCTCCCCCACGCCGCTGTGCTGCCTGCCGGGCGGCTCGGCCAACGTGTTCGGCAAGATGCTCGGAATTCCCGGCGACGTCGTGGACGCGACCGAGCACCTGCTGGCGATGGCCGATGACTGGCAGCCGCGCCGTGTCGATCTGGGTCTCGTCAACGGGCGCTACTTCACGTTCGCCTCGGGCCTCGGCCTGGATGCGAGCGTCGTGCAGCGCGTCGACTCCAACCCCCGTCTGAAGGCGCGCCTCGGCGCCTACTACTTCACCTGGGTGGCCGTCTCGACGTACATGCGCCGCTACCTCGTGAGCCCTCCCCGCCTGGAGGTGCAAGCGGGCACCAAGCGCCTTCAGGGCGTCACCGCGGTCGTGCAGAACGGCTCGCCCTTCACCTACTTCCAGAACCGCCCGATCGAGATCACCGATGGCGGCGCCCTGGACTCCGGCTCGCTCACCGGCGGCGTGCTGCACAGCGCCACGCTGCTGTCGATGCCCTCGATCGCCTGGCGCGCGTTCTCGCCGCGGGCGCGCGTCGCCGGGCATCGCAAAGTCAGCGGTTTGTCGAACCTCAGCGAGATGACCGTGCGCTCGATCGACGGGCGTACGCTGCCGCTGCAGGTCGACGGCGACTACCTCGGCGAGGTGACCGAAGCGCGTTACTCCGTCGTGCCCGACGCGCTCAGCGTCATCTCCTGAGCGCCTCGGGGCGGCAGCCGCGCTGTCCCGGGGGGCGAGGCTCGACGCCCGCGCCGCGGAGGCTCGTTCAAGCGGCGCTGGCGCCGGGTGTGACGCGATAGGCGTCGAACACGGAGTCGATGTTGCGCAGGCGCGTGATCGCGCCCTTCAGCGTGTGGGTGTCTGCGACCTCGACCACGAAGCGGTTCTTGACCATCGGCGGCATCGACAGGCAGCGCGCTTCCATGATGTTCGCGCCGGACTCCGAGAAGGCGCGCGAAAGGTCCTCGAGCAGCCTGTGGCGGTCCCACGCGTCGATCTGGATTTCGACGATGAACGCGGTGGACTGGTCACCTTCCCAGGCGACGTTGGCGAAACGCTCGGGGTTCTTGCGCAACAGCGTGGCGTTGGGGCAGTCCTCCCGGTGGATCGTGATCCCGCGTCCCAGTGAGATGTAGCCGAGGATGTCATCGCCCGGCACCGGACGGCAGCACTTCGCCAGGCGCAGCATCACATCGTCGACGCCATCGACGCGGATGCCGTACTGGCCCGAGGACTTGGTCGGGCGCCGGCGCGCCCGCCCGACGCGCAGAAGGTCTGAGGCGGTGTCCTCGCCATCGGCTGACTCGCCCTGCTTGAGGCGCTGCAGGACCTTGCTGACGACGAGCTTCGGCGAGACCTTGGCGGCGCCGAGCGCGATGTAGAAGTCATCGGCCTTGCGGTAGCCGACCTCGCGGATCACGTCGGCGAGCAGCGCCGAGCCGGTGATCTTCTGCGCGGGCAGCCCCTGTTTGCGCAGGTGCTCCTGCAGCAGCTCGCGCCCGGTGTGCTCGGTGTCCTGGCGCGACTCGGCCTTGAACCAGGCCTTGATCTTGTTGCGGGCGCGCGTCGTCTTGACCATCGCCAGCCAGTCGCGCGATGGTCCGCGCTCGCGCTTGGCGGTGAGGATCTCGACGATGTCCCCCGAGCGCAGCTCGTAGTGCAGCGGCACGATTTTGCCGTTCGCGCGCGCGCCCACGCAGCGGTGGCCGATCTCGGTGTGGACCTCGTAGGCGAAGTCCAGCGGCGTGGCCCCGGCCGCGAGCGACTTGACTTCGCCCTTGGGCGTGAATACGTAGACCTCCTCCTCGAAGAGGTCCGTGCGCAGCGTCTCCATGAACTCGCGCGGGTCGGAGAGCTCCTTGCCCCAGTCGAGCATCGAGCGCAGCCACTTGAGCTTTGCGTCCTCGCCCGCCGCGGGCCATCCCGAGCCGGCCTCGCCGCTCGTGCCCTCGCCGGTCTGATGCTTGTAGACCCAGTGCGCCGCGACGCCGAACTCGGCCATCTCCTGCATCTCGTGCGTGCGAATCTGGATCTCCAGAGGGCGTCCCTCGGGCCCGATCACGGTCGTGTGCAGCGACTGGTACATGTTGAACTTCGGCATCGCGATGAAGTCCTTGAAGCGTCCCGGCAGCGGCTTCCACAGCGAGTGGATCACGCCGACGGTGCCGTAGCAGTCCTTGACCGAGTCGACGATTACGCGCATCGCGGTGAGGTCATAGATCTCGTTGAACTCGCGGCCCTTCTTCGTCATCTTCGAGTAGATCGAGTAGAAGTGCTTGGCACGCCCTGCGATCTCCGCCTCGATCCCGACTTTGCCCAGCTCGCTGCGCAGGTAGTCGCCGGCCTCGCTGACGTAGTGCTCGCGTTCGTCGCGTTGCTGGGCGACGAGACCCTTGATCTCCTGGTACTTGCGCGGGTGCAGCGTCGCGAAGGCGAGGTCCTCGAGCTCCCACTTGATCGCGTGGATACCGAGGCGGTGCGCCAGCGGCGCGTAGATCTCGATCGTCTCGCGCGCCTTGTCGATCTGCTTCTGCTTGGGCATCGCCTCGATCGTGCGCATGTTGTGCAGGCGGTCGGCGAGCTTGATCAGGATGACCCGCACGTCGGTGGCCATCGCGACCATCATCTTGCGGTAGTTGTTGGCCTGCGCCTCGTCGCGCGACTGGAAGGTGATGCCGGTCAGCTTCGTGACGCCGTCGACGATCGCGGCGATCTCATCGCCGAAGCGCTCACGCACCTCCTCCAGCGAGGCCGAGGTGTCCTCGACGGTGTCGTGCAGCAGTGCCGCGCAGAGCGTCTCGGTGTCCAGGCGCATGCCCGCGCAGATGCGCGCCACGCCGACGGGGTGCACGATGAAGTCCTCACCGGACTTGCGCCGCTGCGCGGCGTGGTGCTCGCAGGCGAACACGAATGCGTCCTGCACGCGCTCACGGTCGATCTGGACCGATGAGTCCGCGGCGTGCTCGGAGACGATCGCGAACAGGTCGCTGAGCAGGCGGCGCTCAGAGGCACTCAGCGTAAGCGCGGGCTTGGGCTCCGCGCGCACGGGCACCGGGGTCCCGCTCGCCGGCTCGGTCAGCTGCGGGCTCTTGGCATCTTCAGCGATCTCCATAACCAAAGGGTAGGGGACCGCCCGCCCGGATTGAAGCGGTGCCTATGGCAGCGCGAACAGGACCAGCTCCTCAGCCTCCGCGGCGACCTCCTCCGCCGCGGCCTGCGGCTCGGCGATCTGCGCCGCTGCGAGCTCCGCCGGCTGCGCGCGGCGCAGCACCAGGCGCGGCTCTGAGACCCCGTTCCACTCGTTCACCTCGAGCGTGAACGTCGCCTCGGCGGGCACGCCTTCCGCCACCGGCAGGCGTCCGCCGTTGCCGAAGGCGACAGCGCGCGCCCTCACGCCGCGCGACTCCACGGTGAAGCGCACGTGCTTGCCTTCTCCCATCGGGCGCGCATCGGCGAACACCGCGTCGGCGGCCATCAGCGACACGGTCGGGTTGCCGCGCCCGAACGGCGCGAGGCTCTGCAACTCCTCGGCGAGCGCCATGCCGAGATCCGCGCCCGCGACGATCGCATCGACGCGCTCGACTCCGGTCAGCTCCGCCGTGTCGAGCACGCCCGCGGCGTGCTCGTCGAGCGCAGCGGCGAACGCGCTCACGTTCTCGCGCGTGATCTCCAGGCCCGCGGCCGCGCGGTGCCCGCCGAAGCGTCCGAGCAGCGGCGCACAGGCGGTGAGTCCGCCGAGCAGGTCGAACGCGTCGATGCTGCGGCCCGAGGCCTTGCCGTGCTCGCCGTCGAGCGCGATCATCACGACCGGGCGCCCGCACTGCTCGACCATGCGCGAGGCGACGATCCCGATCACGCCTGCGTGCCAGCCCTCGCCCGCGAGCACGTAGGCGGAGCGCTCGCCCTGCTCTGCAAGCTGCGCTTCGGCCTCGTGGCGGATGCGCAGCTCTACCTGGCGGCGCTCGTTGTTGGCGGCGTCGAGCTCCTGTGCGATCTGCGCGGCGCGCAGGGGGTCCTCGGTGAGGATGAGCTCGAGGCCTGCGTCGGCGCGATACAGGCGCCCGGCGGCGTTCAGCCGCGGCGCGAGCGCGAAGCCCACAGCGCGCTCGTTGACCTTCGCGGGCTCGATCCGCGCGACCGCCATCAGCGCGCGCAGCCCGGGCCTGGCGGTGCCGGCGAGGGCACGCATGCCACGGCGCACGAGCGTGCGGTTCTCACCGCGCAGCTCGACGACATCGGCGATCGTCGCAAGCGCCACCAGGTCGAGGTCTCCGCGCAGCTCCTGCGGATCGCGCCCGGCGGCGGTGTGGATCGCCTGGGCCAGCTTGTATGCGACCGCTGTCGCGCACAGCTCCTTGCAGGGATAGCCGCATAGCGCCGGGTGCACGATCGGCGCCTGCGGCAGCGCTCCGTCGGCTCGCGGCGCGTGGTGGTCGCTGACGATCACCGCCATGCCCAGCTCCTTCGAAAGCGCGACCTCGGCGACGGCGGTGATCGCGCAGTCGGCGGTGATCAAGAGGCGTGTGCCGCGCTCGGCCAGGCGTCTGACCGTGCTCTCGGCCAGGCCGTAGCCGTCGCTCGCGCGGTCGGGCAGGTAGGAGTCGACATCGGCGCCGAGGCCGCGCAGCGCGCGCACGAGCACTGCCGTGGAGCAGATCCCGTCGACGTCGTAGTCGCCGTGGACCGTGATGCGCTCGCCGCGGCCGATGTGCTCGAGCACGAGTGCGACCGCCTCGCCGATGCCTTTGAAGGCGCTCGGCGGATGCTCCTCGGCGGCGGCGAGGAACGTGCGCGCCGCCTGCGGATCGCCCAGCCCGCGACGCACGAGCACCTGTGCGAGCGTGTCGCTGACACCCAGCTCGCGGCGCAGCGCAGCCACCTGCTCGGGCGGGCAGTCGGGGATCTCAAGGCGCCAGCGGCTCACCGGCCGAGACTACGGCCCGTATGAGACGGAACCGCCGCGGCGCTACTCGAGCGGGTGACGCAGAAGCTCTGTGGCGCGTTCGCGCCTCATGCCCTCGAGGTAGACGAGCGCCATGCCGATCAGGGCGCCCGGCACCGCGTAGAGGATCACGCCGATGTCGGTCGCCTTTTCACCCGGCACCCGCACGGCGGAGACCTTGACCGCGTAGATGATCATGCCGACGAGGATCGCGCCGATCAGCGAGCCGACGAAGGCGCCGACGATGCCGCCCCAGAAGCGGTCGGGCAGGAAGATCGTGAAGTGCCAGATCGCAAGGCCCATCATCACCCAGCCGAGCATCCCCATCAGCGCGCCCTCCCGTGTCGTTTGTTACGCGGACGGCGGTTCTTCTGGCGCTGCTTGGGCTCTTCCTTGAGCACGAGATCCTCGGGCGCGAGATCCGCCGCCGGGTCACGCTGCTCTGGTTTCGCCTTGGTCTTGGGGCTCGCCACGCCCGTGCGCGCGCCGCCCCGCGCCGAGCCGTTGCCGCCGTCGACGTCGAGGTCCGCGACGAGCTCCTGGAACTCATCGCGCGAGATCGGCGCTCCGGGCTCCTCCGGCGCGGTGATGCGTCCGCGGCGCGTTTTTTTGCGGCTCTCGACCGGCTCGACGTCCTCAGGGGCGCCGCCGGCCGTGGTGGCGTAGGCCGGCACCGCGCCGAGCTCGCGAACGATGCGTGTGCGCCTGGAGCGGTAGGCGCCCTCGCGCTCCTTCCAGTGCGTCAGCACCGGTGAGGCGATGAAGATCGAGGAATACGCGCCGGAGGCGATGCCGATCATCAGCGCGAAGGCGAAGTCCTTCAGCGTTTCCCCGCCGAAGAGCAACAGCGCGGTGACCGGCAGCAGCGTGCAGAAGCTCGTCGCCAGCGATCGGGTCAGCACCTCGGACATCGAGCGGTTGACGATCTGCGAGAAGGCCGCGCGCGGCATCCTCGGCACGTTCTCGCGCACACGGTCGAACACGATGATCGTGTCGTAGAGCGAGTACCCCAGGATCGTCAGCAGAGCGGCGACTGTGGCCGTCGTGACTTCCCTCCCCGTGAGCGAGTAGACGCCTGCCGTGATCAGCAGGTCGTGCATCAGCGCGATCAGCACCGGCACCGCGTACTTCCACTCGAAGCGCAGCGCGATGTAGGCGGAGATCACCAGCAGCGAGGCGATGATCGCGATGATCGCGCTCTTGGCGATCGTCTTGCCGAACGTCGGCCCGATCGAGGTCGAGGAGAAGTTCTTCGTCCCGGGCGTCGTCCCGTTGGCGAACTTCGCGTCGAGCGCCGCGTGCACCTTCTTCACGGTGTCGGGGCGCAGCGTCTTGGTCGAGATCTGAAAGCCCGTGCCGCCGATGCTCTTGTTGACGAACTTCTGCACATGGGCGTTGCCGTAGCCGGCCGCGGTCATCGCGGAGGCCACTTCCCCCTCGTTGACGTGCTTGGCGAGGGCGGTCTGGATGCGCGTGCCGGACTTGAAGTCGATGCCGAAGTTCAGGCCGCTGCCGCCGATCGCCAGCGCGCCGACCGCGAGGATCGTGCCCGACAGCGAGAAGAACCACTTCGAGGCGCCCATGAAGTCGAACGTCCAGCCGCGCCCGCGCCGCTCCGCGCCGAGCGCCGAGGGGTGCGTGACGAGTTTCGAGCGGCCCATCGCGCCGAGCGCGGCCTGCGTGGCGAGCACGGCCGTGAACAGCGAGACGAGTGTGCCAATGCCGAGCGTGAAGGCGAAGCCCTTGACTTCCGCGGTCGCAAGCGCAAACAGGATGAAGGCCGTCATGAACGTCACGACGTTGGCGTCGACGATCGCCGCGAAGCCGCGCTTGTAGCCCGTGGCGATACCCGAGATCACCGATCTTCCGCCGCGGATCTCCTCCTTGACGCGCTCGAAGATCACGATGTTCGCATCGGCCGCGACGCCGATCGTAAGGATCAGACCCGCGATGCCCGGAAGCGTCAGCGTGATCGGGATCAGCTTGATCAGCGCGAAGAAGTAGATGCCGTAGATGACGAGACCGGCGACCGCGATCGCACCCAACACGCGGTAGAAGAGCAGCAGGAACAGGCACACCAGGCCGAAGCCGACGAGCAGGGCCACGAGACCCTGGTTGAGCGCCGTTTTCCCGAGCGTCGCGGAGACCTGCGAGTTGGAGATCAGTTCGAGCCTGATCGGCAGCGCCCCGGACTGCAGCTCGCCCGCGAGTTCCTGCGCGGAGGTGATCGTGAAGCCGCCGGAGATCTGCGAGCCCGTCGTGGCGTCGATGCCTTCGGGGTACTTCGTGAAGTCGATCGAGGGCGCCGTGATCAGCTGGCCGTCGAGCACGACCGCGAAGTGCTGCTGGACGGCTTCCTTGCTCCCCGCTCCGGGAAGCTGGGCTTCCTGGCCGCGTTCGGCGATCTTCTTGGTCACGCCCTGGAAGACGCTCTTGCCGTGGTTGGTGAAGCCGAAGGTGACATTCGGCGCGCCGGTGCCGCCACCCCCTTCGTCGAAACCCTGTTGCGGGTTCTTGATGTCCGCGCCCGTCAGCACCGGGTTGTCGTTCAAGACGAAGAAGCTGTTCGGGTTCTTCTGCGTGACCTTGCCCGCCGCGCTTTCCACCTGCCGCGCGCGCACGAGCACCGTCCCCGGGTTGACGCGCACGGCCTTGGTCTTCGTGCCCGGCGGGATCTTCGTTTCGCTGTAGAGGTTCTTTTCGGTTTCCTCGGGGCCGCGCAGCACCTTTTCGTGAGCGCTGTCGAGGAGATACCAGCTGCCGTAGATGCAGCCGTTGCTCTGCTGGGGCGTACAACGCGCGCGCCAGTCCCACGTCGTGTCCGTCTTGCGTAGGATCGGTTGACGCTTGGCGGCGCGCAGCGCGGCCTGGTACTCGAGCAGGCCGAACTGCGAGGCGCCGGCGTTGGCCCCGCCGGTCGCGGTTGCTTCGCTCGGCGCGGGTTTGCCTTCGGCGCCGATCACGTTCGGCTCCCAGTCGTAGAAGTAGAGCTGGGCGGTCTTGCCGACCTCTTGTTCGGCGCGCGTGGCGTTGCTGACGTCGGGCAGCGCCACGTCGATTTCGTTTTCGCCGGAGCGCTGGATTTCCGGCTGGGCGACGCCGAGCCCGTCGACGCGCTTGCGCATGATGTCGATCGCGCGTTCGAGCGATGCGGCGTCGACTTTCGACTGCGCCGTAGCCTTGCCCTTGTAGACGAGCTCCACCCCGCCCTTCAGGTCCAGCCCGAGGCGCGTCTTTTTGGTGACGATCATCGCGAGCGAGCCGGCGATCAGCCCGGCGACGATCAACAGGATGAAAAGGTTGCGGCGGCGATCGGTCATGCTCTGAGCAGACTACTTGTCGGGCGTCAACACGAGCAACAGCCCGCCGTCATCGTCGTAGGCGGGGAACATGTCGGCTTTGGCGTTGGCGGCCACGTCGCGTTCCCCGGAGACCTCCACCGGGACCTCCAGTTTGCGCACGCCCCACTCGAGCACCGTGGCGACCGGGTCCTCGCCGTTTGAGAAGCGCAGGCCGAGCACCTGATCGACGCGCTGGCCGATCACTTCTTCCTCCTCGAGCCCCGTGAAGGCGAAGGAGTTCTTGCCGCAACCGACCACGCGCCCCTCACCGTCGCAGACGAAGAACGCTGCGTCGGGAGCCGGGTAATAGTCGTCGAGCAGTTCGAAGAGGAACGCGAAGCCGCACTTCGGGCAGCCCTTGGGCTGGCGTGTGAAGCCGATGTTGCGGTCGAGCTCGGTGGTGCGGTGGCCGCAGTTGGGGCAGATGAATGGATGCGCCATGTGTCTCTCTACAGACTACGCAAGCCCGCCGGAGGAGGCCGCGGTGCCGGCGGCGGCCTCCGAGCCGCTCAAAACAGCGACTGCCCGGCCTCGAGCAGCGGTTCGAGACCGAGGTGCTCGAAGGCGGCCGCCGTGGCCGCACGCCCGCGCGGCGTGCGCTTTATGAGCCCCTCCTGCAGCAGGTAGGGCTCATACACGTCCTCGACCGTGTCCTGCTCCTCCCCGACGGCGACCGCCAGCGTCGAGAGGCCGACCGGGCCACCGGCGAACTTCATGCAGATCACCTCGAGAATCCGGCGATCGAGGCGGTCGAGCCCGCGCTCGTCGACCTCCAGCAGCTCCAGGGCCTCGTGAGCGGCCGCAGCGGTGACCACGCCCTCCATGCGCACCTCGGCGTAGTCGCGCACACGCTTGAGCAGGCGGTTGGCCACGCGCGGGGTGCCGCGGCTGCGGGCGGCGATCGCCAGCGCCCCGTCCTCCTCCAGTCCGATCTCGAGAATCCCGGCCGAGCGGCGCACGATCACGGCGAGCTCCTCCACGGAGTAGGGCTCAAGCCGCGCCTGGATGCCGAAGCGGTCGCGCAGCGGCGTCGTCAAAAGGCCCGTCCTCGTCGTGGCGCCGACGAGCGTGAAGGGCGGCAGCTCGAGCGTCACGACGCGCGCCCCGGCGCCGGCGCCGACGGTGATCGGCAGGCGCTGGTCCTCCATTGCGGGATAGAAGGTCTCCTCGAGCGTGCGTGCGAGGCGGTGGATCTCATCGACGAAGAACACGCTGCGCGGCTCGAGCGCGGTCAGAAAGGCCGCGATGTCGCCCTTGCGCTCGAGCGCCGGGCCGGCGGTCTGCACGAACGGGACTTCCAGCTCGGCCGCAACGATCTGCGCCAGCGAGGTCTTGCCGAGCCCGGGCGGCCCGGCGAGCAGCACATGGTCGAGCGCCTCCCCGCGGGCGCTGCAGGCCTCGATCGCCACCGAGAGCTGGCCGCGCAGCGAGGCCTGCCCGACGAACTCCTCCAGGCGTCGCGGGCGCAGAGAGCGGTCGAGCTCGTCCTCGGGCACGAGGTAGGGAGTCTGGATGCGGGCTGCGATCTCGCTCATCGGCTCACGATGGCGCCCGCGCCAGGCGCAGCGCCGCGCCCAGCAGATCCTCGGCGCTGTCTCCCTCTGCGCCGGCCAGCAGCTCGTCGGCCTCATCCGAGCCATAGCCGAGCTCGAGCAGTCCTTCGCGGGCGAGCATCCGGGGCGCGAGCGCCTCGCCGCGACGGGCGATGATCGGCATCCGCACGGGCGCTCCATCGCCCGCCGCCACACCGACCTTCTCGCGCAGCTCCACGATGATCCGTTCCGCCGTGCGCTTGCCGATCCCCGGCACCGCCTGAAAGCGCGCCGCATCGCCGGCGGCGAGCGCGCCGATCAGCTCGGCCGGAGTTCCCGCCGAGAGCACCGCCAGCGCCACCTTCGGCCCGACGGCCTGCACCGAGAGCAGCAGCAGGAACAGATCGCGCTCCTGCTCGACGTGGAAGCCGTACAGCGCGAGCGCATCCTCGCGGACGATCAGATGGGTGTGCAGCGTCACCTGCTCGCCGAGGGCGCCCACGTGGCGCAGCGTCTCCGCGGAGACCGCCACGCGATAGCCGACGTTCCCGCACAGCACGACCATGTGGTCTGAGCGGCGCACAGCGACCTCGCCCGCGAGCAGCGCGATCACGAGCTCACCTGCGCCAGCGCGCTCGCCAGGGGAGCCGAGTTGGCGTGGCAGATGGCCACGGCGAGCGCGTCGGAGGCATGATCCGGGCGCGGCTCCTCGAGCAGGCCGAGCAGCGTCTTGACCATCCGCGCGACCTGATCCTTCTGCGCGCGCCCACTGCCGCAGACGGCGCCCTTGACCTGCTGGGGGGTGTAGCTCGTGCACTCGAGGCCACGCTGGCCGGCCGCGAGCATGACCACGCCGCGCGCCTGTCCGACGGCGAAGGCGGTGCGCACGTTCTGGCCGAAGTACAGCTGCTCGAGCGCCATCGCGTCGGGCTCGTGCTCGTCGATCAGCGCCTCGACGGCCGCGTGGATGTCGGCCAGCCGCCGCTCCTGGGGCGCCTCGACGCGCGTCTGGATGACGCCGCCGTCGAGCGCCACGAGGTGCCCGCCGCGGCGCGCGACGACGCCGTAGCCCGTATTTGCGAGGCCCGGGTCTATGCCGAGAACGATCACGGTCAGTGATTCTGCGCTTCGCAGCGGACGCCTGCCTGTCCCAGCCCCTCGGGGTGGCCGTGGCCACCGGGGTGCCATACGCTGGCGGGGATGGCCGAGGGGAACATCGACTTTGGCGCCGCGGGACTGCTCGACGGGCTCGAGGGGAGCGAACGGGCGGAACGCCTGACGCTGCTCGAGCAGCTCGCCGCCGACGGCGTGTCGCTGGC
Source organism: Solirubrobacterales bacterium (assembly GCA_013815355.1). GTDB lineage: Bacteria > Actinomycetota > Thermoleophilia > Solirubrobacterales > Solirubrobacteraceae > Palsa-744. The sequence goes on along the minus strand of JACDGG010000008.1, from coordinate 14,056 downwards.
GGAACTGCGCCGCGCGAGCACGAGCGGAACGCTGATGCTCCTGCCCGCCGACCGCGTGATCGTCGGCAGCGACCGCTACACCTCCGCGCAGGTCGCCGAGCTGAGCGGCGTGGACACGGACTTCCTCGTCAAAGTGCGCCGCGCGATGGGGCTGCCGATCCCCGAGCCCGACGAGGCCGTCTACACCGACGCAGACCTCGAGGCCACGCGCATGATCCACGTCGCGCGCGATGCGGGCATCACCGACGCCGAAGTGCTCGATCTGATGCGCGTGCTCGGGCGCGGGCTCTCGCAGGCCGCCGAAAGCCTGCGCGCGCTGCCGCTGAAACTGGTGCTGAAACCGGGGATCACCGAGCACGAGCTCGCGCACAGCTATGCCGCGGCGGCCGCGGCGCTGTATCCCCTGCTCGATCCACTGATCTCGAACCTGCTCGCGCTGCACGTGCGCCACGCTACCCAGAGCGAGGTGATCAGCGCGATGGAGCGCAGCGGCGGGCATCTGCTCGGCGCGCGCCAGGTCGCCGTGTGCTTCGCCGACCTCGTCGGGTTCACGCGCCTCGGTGAGGAAGTCTCGCCCGATGAGCTCGGGCGCCTGGCCGTGCGCCTGGAAGCGCTCGCCGGCGATGTGGCGGTGGCGCCGGTGCGCCTGGTCAAGACGATCGGCGATGCCGCGATGCTCGCCTCCGTCGAGCCCGAGCCGCTGATCGACGCTGCTCTCGAGTTGATCGCGGCGGCCGACGCCGAAGGCCCGGACTTCCCCCTGCTGAAGGCCGGCGCGGCGCATGGGCAGGCGGTGCTGCGCGCGGGCGACTGGTTCGGGCGTCCCGTCAACCTCGCCAGCCGCATCACCTCGATCGCCCGTCCCGGCAGCATGCTGGCCGAGCGCGAGATGCGCGAGTCGGCGCTCGACTCCTACAGCTGGTCGTTCGCCGGCGAGCGCCGGCTGCGCGGCATTCGCGAACCGGTGGCGCTGTATCGCGTGCGCAGGCAGCCGAGCAGCTAGCTCAAGGGACGCTCTGGACGGCCGCGAGAGGGGGCGCGTCGTCTCGCCCCCACACCTGCCAGGGCGCGGCCCCGGCGGCCCACATGTCGTTCAGCGCGACGGCGTCCTTGTAGGTGTCCATGCACTCCCAGAAGCCGTCGTGGCGGTAGCCGCGCAGCTCCCCGGCGCTCGCCAGCCGCTCCAGCGGGGCGCGCTCGAGCACGCTGTCCTCGTCGAGGTGGCCGAGCACGCCGGACTCGAAGCAGAAGAAGCCGCCGTTGATCCAGTGCTCCGATCGCGGCTTCTCGCGAAATCCGGAGACCGTCTCGCCGTCGAGCTCGGTCACGCCGAACTGCAGCCGGGGACGCACGACGGTCATCGTCGCGAGCGCGCCGTGGCCCGCGTGGAAGTCGAGCAGCGCATCGAGGTCGATGTCGGCGACGCCGTCGGCGTAGGTGGCGCAGAAGCGCTCCTCGCCGGCGAGCTGCGGCGCGAGCCTCCTGATGCGCCCGCCCGTGTGGGTGTCAGGGCCCGTGTCGTGGCACTCGACGGCGACGCCCGCCGGCCAGCGCTCGGCGGCGGCGAAGCGCTCGATCATCTCGCCGCGGTAGCCGCTCGCCAGCAGGAAGCGCTCGAAGCCGTGCGCCGCATACAGGCGAATCACATGCCAGAGGATCGGGTGCCCGCCGATCTCCACGAGCGGCTTGGGCATCTCCTGCGTGTGCTCCTGCAGGCGGGTGCCGCGCCCGCCGCAGAGGATCACGACGGGCGGGCGGCGCGCGCCGCTAGCCGGCGACACGTTCGAGCACCTCGGCGGAGATGTCGAAGTTGGCGTGCACGGCGCTGACGTCGTCGTTGTCCTCGAGCAGCTCGATCAGCCTCATCAGGCGCCCGGCCTGGCCCTCCTCGACGGGCACGACGGTCGATGGCCGGTAGCTCATCTCGGCGCTCTCCATCTCCACGCCTGAGTCCTCGAGCGCCTGGCGCACGCCCGTGAAGTCTGCCGGCTCGGCGATCACCTCAAAGACGCCCTCGTCGGTGAGGACATCCTCGGCGCCGGCCTCCACGGCCGCCATCAGGTCGTCTTCGGAGTAGGCCGAGGAGTCGATCACGATCGTGCCCTTCTTGTCGAACAGATAGGCCACCGAGCCGGGCTCGCCGAGGTTGCCGCCGTGCTTGGAGAAGGCGTGTCTGATCTCGGCGCCCGTGCGATTGCGGTTCTCGGTCAGCGCCTCCACGAGCACGGCGACGCCACCGGGGCCGTAGCCCTCGTAGAGGACGCTCTCGATCGCGTCGGCCTCGCCGCCGCCGCCGCTGCCCTTGAGGATCGCGCGCTCGATGTTGTCCTTCGGCATCGAGGCAACCTTTGCCTTGCGGATCGCGAGGTCGAGCGCGGGGTTGCCGACCGGGTCGGCGCCGCCGTCGCGCGCGGCGACGGTGATCGCGCGCGTGAGCTTTGAGAACTGCGCGCCCCGCCGCGAGTCGACGATCGCCTTCTTGTGCTTGATGCTCGCCCACTTGGAGTGCCCTGACATATCACCAAGTCTACGAATCTGCCTGCGCGCGGCGTCCTGCGGCGCCCCGGCGGGCGGCGGGCGGGGCGCATAGGATGCGCGTGACATGCCCGCAGAGCTGACCCCCGAGATCTTCAAGGCCTATGACATCCGCGGCCTCTACGGCGAGCAGATCGATGGTGACATCGCCGAGCTGATCGGCGGCGCCTTCGCCCGCGTGCTCGCGCGGCTGCGCGAGAAGGACGTCGCGACACTGCGCATCGGCCTCGGGCGCGACATGCGCCTGAGCGCTCCGGAGCTCGCCGCGCGCTACCGCCGCGGGATGCTCGCCGAGGGCGCGCACGTCGTCGATGCCGGGCTCATCGGCAGCGAGATGCTCTACTTCCTCGTCGGCTCGCGCGAGCTCGACGGCGGTCTGATGTGCACGGCCTCGCACAACCCGAAGGCCTACACCGGCGCGAAGCTCGTGCGCGACGGCGCGATCGCGCTGTCGGGCGAGTCCGGCATCCAGGACATCCGCCGCGAGGTCGAAGCGGAGCTGGCGTGGCCGCGACCGACCGGTGACACGGCTGCGGTCGAGGAGGGAACGGTCAGCGAAGTCGACCTCTACGGCGAGTTCCAGGAGGCGGCGCTGCGCTTCATCGATCCCGACGCGATCCGCGCGCCGGCGGGCGGAGGACCGCTGAAGGTCGTGCTCGACGGCGGTAACGGCATGGCGGGCCCGATGGTGGGGCCGCTGCTCGAGCGCCTCGACCTCGAGCTGATCGAGACCTACTGGACGCCGGACGGCAACTTCCCCGACCACGAGCCCAACCCGCTGCTGCCCGAGAACCGCGCGCTGATCATCGAGCGTGTCCGCGCCACGGGCGCCGACCTCGGCATCGCCTGGGATGGCGACGCCGACCGCTGCTTCTTCATCGACGACACGGGCGCCTTCGTGGACGGCGACTTCCTCACCGCGCTGCTTGCCGAGTCACTGCTGAAGAAGAGCCCCGGCGAGGCGGTCCTGTATGACGTTCGCGCCTCCCGCGCCGTCGCCGACACGGTTCTCGGGGCAGGCGGCACGCCCTACGTCAACCGCGTCGGGCACGCGTTCTTCAAGACGCGTATGCGCGCCGAGGGCTCGCTGTTCGGCGGCGAGGTCTCAGGGCACTACTACTTCCGCGACTTCTATTGCGCGGACTCCGGCACGATCCCCGCGCTGCTCGTGCTCGAGCTGCTCTCGCGCGAGGGCAAGCGCCTGTCTGAGCTGCTGGCCCCATACCGCGAGCGCTACTTCATCTCGGGCGAGATCAACTCCGAGGTCACAGACGCCGAGGCGAAGATGAAGGAGATCGCCGGCGTATACGCCGATGCCGAGCAGAAACAGCTCGACGGCATCTCGATCGACTACGAGGACTGGCACTTCAACGTTCGCTCCTCGAACACCGAGCCGCTGCTGCGCCTGTGCCTGGAGTCACTCGTCTCGAGCGCCGACATGGAGCGCCGCCGCGACGAGGTGCTCGCGTTGATCCGCTCGGCCGCGCCGACCGGGTCGTGAGCGAGCTGGAGGACGCCGCCGAGCACGAGTCACTCGCGGTCGCGGCCGCGGCGGGCATTCACCGCCTGGCGATCCCCACGCCGTTCATGGTCGGGCGCGTCAACGCCTATCTGATCGAGGACTCCCCGCTCACGCTGATCGACTCGGGCCCCAACTCGGCCAAGGCGCTGGACGAGCTCGAGCAGCTGCTCGAGCAGCGCGGGCACAGGATCGAGGACATCGAGCTGCTGGTCATAAGCCACCAGCACATGGACCACTTCGGGCTCGCCTCGATCCTGGCCCGGCGCTCTGGAGCCGAGGTCGCAGCGCTCGCTCCGCTTGCTCCCTTCCTGGCCGCCTACGGCGCCCAGACCGACCTCGACGACAGCCTCGCGGAGATCCTGATGCTGCGCCACGGCATCCCCGCCGAAATCGTGACGGCGCTACGGGCCGTCTCAGCCGGCTTCCGCGCCTGGGGCTCGGCTGTCGAGGTGACGCGCCCGCTGCTGGCCGACTCGGAGCTGCAGCTGCGCGACCGCACGCTTCGCGTCCTTCACCGCCCCGGCCACAGCCCCTCCGACACGGTCTTCCACGACGCCGAGCGCGGCATCCTGCTCGCGGCAGACCATCTGATCGCGCACATCTCCTCCAATCCCCTGCTCGCGCGTCCGCTGGAGGCGGGAGAGGAGTATCTCGACCGTGCGAAGGCCGGCGATCGCCCGCAGGCGCTCGTCACCTACATGGCCTCACTCGAACAGACGCGCGCGATGGAGCTGGAGCTGGTGCTCCCCGGTCACGGGCGCCCGATCACCGAGCACGCCTCGCTGATCGACGAGCGCTTCCGCCTGCACGCCCGCCGCGCCGCGAAGATCAACCGCCTGATCGCGGCGGCGCCGCGCACGGCCCACGAGATCGCGCAGGAGCTGTGGGGCAACGTGGCGGTCACTCAGGCATACCTGACGCTCTCCGAGGTGCTCGGCCATGTCGACCTGCTGCTGCGCGACGGCCTCGTGCGCGAGCGTGAGCGCGACGGCGTAGTGCGCTTCGAGGCCGCCTGATCAGCTTCGATCTCAGCGAGATGCGCGACGTTCGCGAGCAGCGCTCCAGCGACCCCTACGAGCTCATCGGCGCAGAGCGAGACGCGCATCAGCGCGCCTGACCCGCTTGGCGTGCCGCGACGCGCGCGTTGACGCGCTCCACGAACAGCCGGTGCAGGCGATCGTCCTCGCTCAGCTCGCTGTGAAAGGCCACGGCCAGCAGCTCGCCCTGGCGCGCCGCCACAGCGCGTCCGTCGACGCTGCCGAGGATCTCGACCTCCTCTGTGTGCTCGGCGATCCAGGGTGCACGTATGAAGATCCCACGCAGCGGCGGGCCCTCGATGCCGCGGATCTCGAGATCGGTCTCGAAGCTGCGGATCTGGCGGCCGAAGGCGTTGCGCTCGGCGCGCATGTCCATCAGCCCGAGATGCTCGCGGTCGAGCATGATCATCCCCGCGCACGAGCCGAGAATCGGCGTTCCCGCCGCGGCCAGCTCTCGCAGCGGCTCGACCAGACCCTCGCGCTCGACGCCGAGCGTCATCGTCGTCGACTCCCCGCCTGGGATCACGAGCCCGTCGAGCCCATCGAGATCGACCGGCACGCGCACCTGGCACGTCTCGGCCCCCAGCCGCCGCAGCATCCGCTCGTGCGCCTCGAATCCACCCTGCAGCGCGAGCACGCCGATCATCACTGAGGCGGACATTGTCCCGGACGGGACGCTTGTAGGACGGTCGAGGGTCAAGCTGCGCAAGGACGCAGGGAGAGTGGCGTGCGGTAGCACGCGAGCGACCGAGGACGCCGCGCAGCGCCGGCCATCGGCCGTCCTACCAGCCGCGCTGGGCGAGCAGCTGCCCGCCCTCGAGCTTGGAGCTCTCGAGGCTCTCCATCGCCGGGCCGAGCCCACGGGAGGCCCCGGCGACGCGCTCGGGGTCCTGCCAGTGGGTCGTCGCGGCGACGATCGCGCGAGCGCGGCTCGGCGGGTCATCAGACTTGAAGATGCCCGAGCCGACGAACACGCCTTCGGCGCCGAGCGCCATCATCAGCGCGGCATCGGCCGGGGTGGCGATGCCGCCGGCGCAGAAGAGGACGACCGGCAGGCGACCGTCGCCCGCAACCTCGCGCACGATCTCAAGCGGCGCGCCCAGCTCCTTGGCGCTCGTCGCGATCTCCTCGGCGCCAAGCGTGCTCAGCCGGCGGATTTCGCCGTTGATCTGGCGCATGTGCCGCACCGCCTCGACGATGTCGCCTGTGCCCGCCTCGCCCTTGGAGCGAATCATCGCGGCGCCCTCGCCGATCCGGCGCAGCGCCTCGCCGAGGTTCGTGGCGCCGCACACGAACGGCACCTTGAAGTCCCACTTGTCGATGTGGTTGCGCTCGTCCGCCGGGGTCAGCACCTCGGACTCGTCGATGTAGTCCACCTCGAGCGCCGCGAGCACGCGCGCCTCCATGAAGTGACCGATGCGCGCCTTGGCCATCACGGGGATGCTGACCGCCTCCTGGATGCCCTCGATCATCTCCGGGTCGGACATCCGCGCCACGCCGCCGTCACGGCGAATGTCCGCGGGGACGCGCTCGAGCGCCATCACCGCCGCGGCGCCCGCCTCCTCGGCGACGACGGCCTGCTCGGGGGTGACCACGTCCATGATCACGCCGCCCTTGAGCATCTCGGCCAGGCCGCTCTTGACCCGGAATGTCGCCTCGTCGCGCATGCGCTTCAGTCTATCTCGGGCGTAAGGATCTTCCCTCCGGGAGTCCACGCTGAACGTCTCAGCTCGCCCGGCCCGGATGACTACTTCAGCCGGAAGGCCTTGATGCGGTCGTCATACTGCGCGGTGTCCTGCGCGTAGACGCCGTAGGCGAGAGCCTGGATGATGCTCAAGAGTGCCGAGTGCGAACGCACGTAGGCGGGGCTGTTCGAGGAATAGTAGAGCTTGATCTGCGCGAGCTTGGCGACCTCCGAGAGCGTCGCGTCGGTGATCGCCGCGGTGCGCGCCTGACGGTGGCGGGCGAGCTTCATCGCGCGCACCACCAGCGGGTGCGGACGTCCGGCCGAGAGGCCGATCACGAGCGTGCTCGTGTCGATGCGCCCGAGACGGCTGAGCGCCTCCTGGGAGGGACTCGCCACGACGTCGACGCGCAGGTCGAGCAGCATCAGCAGGTGGCGCAGATAGCTTGCGAAGAACGCCATCTGGTCGGTGCCCGCGACGAGCACCTTCTCGGCGCTGATGATCGCCTCGATCAGCGCCTCGACCGAGCTGCGCGAGACCTTGCGCGCGGTCTCCTCGATGTTGAGGTGATCGGCGGCGAGCGCCGCCTCGAACTCGTTCTGATCGAGGGAGAAGAGCGGCGTGGAGGAGCCGCCCGCGGGGGCGCCCTCCTTGGCGGCCTTGGCGTTGACGCGGCGATATTCCTCGCGCGCGGCCGCCTGCAGCTCGGGAAAGCCCTCGAAGCCAAGCGCCTGGGAGAAGCGCACGACCGTCGAGCTCGAAGTGTTCGCGCGGCGCGCCAGCTCCTCGGCCGTCTGGAAGGCTGCCTCGTCGAGATGGTCGACGATGTACTGGGCGACGTCCTTCTGCGAGCGTGAGCACTCCTCGAAGCGGGCCTGGATGTACTTCGAGAGGCTCTGGTGCTCGCTCGTGCCGTTGGCCGGCGCGAGCGGCGCCTCAGGGGTCTTTGTCGCAGAGCGCTTCATCGTCGGCGCTTCTGTTCGACGTCCCCGCCCCGCACTCCTCCCCGAACAGCGCAACGGGGATGATCCATCGCCTCATCGGTGACGTATCTAAGCTCGAGATCATGCCCCGCAAGCGAACACATCCAGACAGCACGCGCCCCAGTGCCCGGCATCGCTCCCACGCCGCGGTGAGCTCGTGAGGATCGCGATCGTCGGCGCCGGCGTCTCGGGACTCGTGGCCGCGCACCTGCTGCACCGCGAGCACGAGATCGTGATCTATGAGGCAGGCGCCTACGCGGGCGGGCATACGAACACCGTCCGTGTCGATACGCCCTTCGGCTCCCATCACATCGACACCGGCTTCATCGTGATGAACGACCGCAACTATCCCAACTTCACGCGCCTGCTCGACCGGCTCGCCGTCGCGCGCCAGCCGACGCACATGAGCTTCTCGGTCAAGGGCGAGGCGCAGGACTTCGAGTACGCGGGCACACCGCGAGGAATCTTCTGCCAACCCCGCAACCTGATCAGCGCCTCCTTCCAGCGGATGCTCGTGGACATGGTGCGCTTCAACCGGATGCTGCGCGCGATGCTCGACGGTGACGGCGGCGATGAGGGCTCGCTCGGCGATTTCCTCGAGCGCCACCGCTTCTCGCACGGATTCATCGAGCGCCTGATCGTGCCGCAGGCATCGGCCGTGTGGTCGGCCGACCCGCGCCAGATGGATGCTTTTCCCGTGCGCTTCATGGCTGAGTTCTTCGCCAATCACGGGATGCTGGGCTTCCGCGACCGTCCCAACTGGTCGACGATCCGCGGCGGCTCGGCACGCTATGTCGATGCCCTGATCGCCCCATTCCGCGAGCGCATCCGCCTGAACACGCCGGTGCAGGCGATCGCGCGCGGCGCCGATCATGTCACGGTGACGAGCACAGGCTCAGAGCCCGAGCGCTACGACCAGGTCGTGATCGCCACGCACTCCGACCAGGCCCTGGCAATGCTCGAGGACCCCTCGCCACGGGAGTCGCAACTGCTTGGCGCGATTCCCTACCAGGCCAACGAGGCGGTCCTGCACACGGACAGCAGCCTGCTGCCACGCCGGCGCGCCGCCCGCGCGGCCTGGAACTTCCATCTGCTCGAGGAACCGAAGCCGTTGAGCACTGTCACCTACTACATGAACCACCTCCAGCGCCTGCATGCGCAGGAGGACTACTGCGTGACGCTCAACCGCACCGAGGCAATCGATCCTGCGAGGATCATCCGCACGATCGCCTACTCGCACCCCGTCTACACGCCCGCCGGCGTATCGGCGCAGGCACGCCATGCAGAGATCAGCGGCCACGCCCAGCGCACGCACTACTGCGGCGCCTACTGGGGCTGGGGCTTTCACGAGGACGGCGTGCGCAGCGCGCTGCGCGCCTGCGAGCCCTTCGCGGTGAGCCTGTGAACAGCTGCCTGTACGAAGGACGCGTGCGCCACCGCCGCCGTGCGGAGCTGAGCGACGAGTTCAGCTACCCGCTGTACATGGCCTACCTCGACCTCGACGAGCTGCCCGAGCTCTTCGACGGGCGCTGGCTGTGGTCGGCGCGGCGACCCGCGCTGGCCTGGTTTCGCCGCAGCGACTACCTCGGCGACCCCGCAGTAGCACTCGTGCAGTCGGTTCGCGAGCTCGTGCGCGAACGCGTGGGCGTGCAGGCCGACGGGCCGATCCGCCTGCTCACGCACATGCGCACCTTCGGTCACTGCTTCAACCCCGTCAGCTTCTACTACTGCTACGCCGCCTCCGGGCCGCGCGCGGGCGAGGTCGCAGCCGTCGTCGCCGAGGTCACAAACACCCCGTGGGGTGAGCGCCACAGCTACGTGATGGCCGTCTCGGAGACCGCCGACCACGGCAGCACCGCGCTGATGAGCGCGAGCTTTGCAAAGCAGCTGCACGTCTCGCCCTTGATGGGCATGGAGCACACCTACCGCTGGCGCCTTACCGAGCCCGACGAGCAGCTCGCCGTGCACATCGCCTCCGAGCGTCCGAGCGGCGAGAGCGTCTTCGATGCGACGCTCTCCCTGCGCCGGCGCGAGATCAGCCCCACCGCGCTCGCCCGCGCGCTCGTGCGCTACCCGCTGCTCACGCCGCGGATCATGGCGCGCATCTACGGGCACGCGCTGCGCCTGCGGCTGCGCGGCGCCAGCTACTTCCCGCACCCGAGCCGCCCCGCCGCCTCACGATGAGCACCCAGGAGATCACCGCCCCGACAATGGCGCCGGCGCCGTCCGCGACGCACGCGCCGGCGGGCGCGTCTCGACGCTGGTTTCAGCGTCCCGGCGACCGCCTCGCTCGCCGCATCGTGCTGCGCCTGCTCGGCGGGCTGCGCGGCGGGCAGCTCGTGCTGATCGAGGACAAAGAGCGTCTCGAGTTCGGTGAGCTGCTCGACGAGCGCCCACTGAGCGCCCTGATCGAGGTGCGCTCGCCGCGCTTCTATCGCCAGCTCCTGCGTGGCAGCGTCGGCCTCTGTGAGTCCTACATGCGCGCCATGTGGGAGTGCGAGGATCTCGTCTCGCTGACGCGAATCGCGGCGCTGAACGTCGGCAAGCTCGACACGCTGCGCCGGCGTACGGCTCCCGTGCTGATCCCATTGCAGCGCTGGCTGCGCTGGCTGGCGCGCAACACACCGGGACGCTCGCGCAGGCAGATCGCCGCCCACTACGACCTCGGCAACGAGCTCTTTGCGCTGTTCCTCGACCCGACGATGATGTACTCGTGCGCGGTCTTCGAGACCCCCGAGGCGAGCCTCGAAGAGGCCTCGCTGGCCAAGCTCGAGCGCGTCTGCGCGAAGCTCGCGCTCGGACCCGAGGACCACGTGCTCGAGATCGGCACCGGCTGGGGCGGCTTCGCGGTGTACGCCGCCACGCGCTACGGCTGCCGCGTGACCACCACGACGATCTCCCGCGAGCAGCATGCCTATGCCTCGCAGGCCGTGCGCGAAGCCGGCGTCGAGGACCGCGTGACCTTGCTGCTCGAGGACTATCGCCACCTCAGCGGCACCTATGACAAGCTCGTCTCGATCGAGATGATCGAGGCGGTCGGCTGGCAGTACTTCGAGACGTTCTTCCGCTGCTGCTCAGAGCTCCTGGTGCAGGACGGCGCGATGCTCCTGCAGGCGATCACGATCGACGACCGCGCCTATGAGGTCGAGAAGGGCGGGCGCAGCTTCATCAACACCCACATCTTCCCCGGCGGCTGCCTGCCCTCGATGGAGATCATCTCGCGCTCGCTGGCGCGCGCCACCGATCTGCGCCAGGTCCACCTGGAGGACATCACCGCCCACTACGCCACCACGCTCGCGCTTTGGCGCGAGCGCTTCCTGGCGCGCACCGAGCGAGTCGCCGAGCTCGGCTACGACGAGCGCTTCCGCCGGCTGTGGGAGCTCTACCTGAGCTACTGCGAGGGCGGCTTTCGCGAGCGGCGCATCCAGGACATCCAGCTGCTGCTGGCCAAGCCCGCCAACCGCGCCGAGCCGCTGGGGGCGCTGTAGGCTCCGGCGCATGCGCCGCAGGCTCTACGAGGATCTCCACGAAGACTTCCGTGCGAGCTTTCGCACGTTCCTCGAGCGCGAGGTGATCGGCGAGGAGAACCGCTACGGACAGTGGGAGCGCGAGGGTCTCGTGCCGCGCGAGGTCTTCGCCCGAGCCGGCGCCGGAGGCTTCACGGGGATGGCCGTGCCGGAGGAGCACGGCGGTGCGGGTGCCGAGGACTTCCGCCTGAACCTCGTGATCGGCGAGGAGACCCAACGCGCAGCCGTCGGCGGCTTCGGCCTGGGCATCACGCTGCACAACGACATCTGCCTGCCCTACTTCCTGAGCTATTGTGACGCCGCACAGCGCGAGCGCTGGCTGGCGGGGATCGCAGCCGGCGAGCTGATCACGGCCGTGGCGATGACCGAGCCGGGCATCGGCTCAGACCTCGCTGCGATGTCCACCACGGCCAAGCGCGACGGCGATCACTTCCTCCTCAACGGCGCCAAGACGTTCATCACCAACGGCATCAACGCCGATCTCGTGATCACCGCCGTGAAGACCAATCCATCCGAGCGCCACCGCGGCATCAGCCTGCTGATCCTCGAGCGCGGCATGGAGGGCTTCGAGCGCGGGCGAAACCTCGAGAAGATCGGCCAGCACTCCCAGGACACCGCCGAGCTGTCCTTCCTCGACGTGCGCGTGCCGGTCGAGAACCTGCTCGGCGAGGAGGGCCAGGGGTTTCTCTACCTCGTCTCCAACCTGCCCCAGGAGCGTCTCTCGATCGCCGCCTCCGCGGTGGCGGCGGCCGAGGCCGCGCTCGGCTGGACGCTCGAGTACGTGCTCGAGCGCAAGGCCTTCGGACAGTCGATCGGCTCCTTCCAGGCCTCGCGCTTCACGCTCGCCGAGGTGCGCAGCGAAATCGAGATCGGCCGCGTCTACATCGACCGCTGCGCGGAGGCTTTGAATGCCGGCGAGCTGACCCCCGAGGACGCCGCGATGGCGAAGTGGTGGTGCACGGATCTGCAGGGACGCGTCATCGACCGCTGCCTGCAGCTGTTCGGCGGTTACGGCTACATGCTCGAGTACCCGATCGCCCGCGCCTTCGCCGACGCGCGCGTGACGCGCATCTACGGAGGCGCCAACGAGATCATGAAGGAGATCGTCGGCCGTTCGATGGGGCTGTAGTCGACTTAGAGGCTCTTCGCGAGCTCCACGAAGTAGTCCAGCGAGGCGGGGTTGGCGAGCGAGTCGATGCTCGCGGCCTCGCTCGGCGCCGCGCCCATCAGGATGCGCTTGACCGGCACCTCGAGCACCTTGCCCGAGAGCGTGCGCGGGACCTCCTGGATCTGGCGAATCTCGTTGGGAACGTGCCGCGGCGAGCAGTCCTCGCGGATACGGCGCTTGATCTGCGCGGTCAGCTCCTCGTGGAGGGTGACACCCGGCGCGAGCACGACGAACAGGACCATCCACAGCTCGCCTTCGCCTCCCCCCTTCGGCACGTCCACGACCAGCGTGTCGAGCACCTGCTCCAGCGAGTGAGCCGCGCGGTAGATCTCACTCGTGCCCATGCGCACACCCTGCCGGTTGATCGTCGAGTCCGAGCGCCCATAGATCACCGCGCCGCCGCGCGGGGTGATGCGAATCCAGTCGCCGTGGCGCCAGACTCCCGGGAACATCTCGAAATAGCTCTCCCGCAGACGCTCGCCGCCGGGGTCGCCCACGAAGTAGATCGGCATCGAGGGCATCGGCTCGGTGATCACGAGCTCGCCGACCGCGTCGGTGACGCTGTTGCCCTGCTCATCCCACGCCTGCACCGCGCAGCCGAGCATACGCGCCTGCAGTTCGCCCTCGTATACGGGCAGCAGCGGGCAGCCGCCGACGAACGCGGTGCACACGTCGGTGCCGCCACTCGTGGAGAACAGCCACAGATCGGAGCCGAACTGCTCATAGATCCAGCGGAAGCTCTCGGGGGCCAGCGGCGAGCCGGTCGAGCCGATCGCGCGCAGCGCCGACAGGTCGTATTCGCGGGGCGGCGCCCCCCCGGCCTTCTCGGTGCTCGCCAACAGGCCCGCGCTCAGGCCCATGCACGTGATCCCTCCACGCTCGGCGAGCGACCACAGCACCCCCAGGTCGGGGTGTGCAGGGCTGCCGTCATACAGCACAATCGCCGCCTCGCTGTGCAGCGCGCCGACGAGGAAGTTCCACATCATCCAGCCCGTCGTCGTGAACCAGAACATGCGATCACCCGCGCGCAGGTCGAGGTGCATGCGCTTCTTGAGCTGCTCGATCAGGATGCCGCCCTGGCTCTGGACGATCGCCTTCGGCAGCCCCGTCGTGCCCGAGGAGTAGAGCACCCACAGCGGGTGGTCGAAGGGCACCTGCTCGAAGCTCGCCGCGCTCTGAGGCGCGGGCGGGTCGAGGTCGAGCAGCTCATCCCAGGCGAGCGCTCCCCGAGCGATCGCGCCCGCCTCGCGGGAGGTGTCGAGATATGCCAGCACGACGATGTGCTCGACCGTCGGAAGCTCCGCGAGGATCGCCCCGACGTTCGCCGCGCGGTCGAAGTCCTTGCCGCCGTGGCGGTAGCCGTCGACGGTCAAGAGCACCTTCGGCTCGATCTGCGCGAAGCGGTCGATCACGGCGCGCGCCCCGAACTCGGGCGCGGCGCTCGACCACACCGCGCCGACGCTCGCGCTCGCCAGGAACGCGATCAAGGTCTCAGCGATGTTCGGCATGTAGGCGACCACGCGATCGCCGGGCTGCACGCCGAGCGCGCGCAGCCCGCCCGCGGCCTGGGCGACGCAGGCGCTCAGCTCGCCCCAGGTG
>JACDGG010000119.1 GCA_013815355.1 Solirubrobacterales bacterium | reverse complement strand
CGGGGACGGCGGCGCGTCCACAACCAGCGCGCAACCTCCGAAGACTTCCTCTCGCCACGAAACCCCTGCTCAGGACCGCGATCCTCGGCCCAGCTCACCTACATCCAGTACAAGAGAGCCTGAATTCGCAGCTGGTAACTGGTGTAGCGACTGGGTTCCAGTCGGAGCTGCCGGCGAGTGCCACGCCGTTTTCGTCAAACCAGGTTTCGTGGATCGCCGCATTTGTGCCGATCGTCGCCGCTATGTCCACCGCCACGCCATTGTGCGCAAGACTGTCAGACTGGACTGTGACCTGTCTGTTCGTGGTTGCATCGAGCCCAGTCGTCGCGTAGCTCACCGATGCGTGTTCGAGCATGACTACTGGGTTTTCCGTTGAGCTTGGGGTGGCTATGATCCCCTGCCAGTCACCCGCAGCAGGTTTGCCCGTGCCCGTCGTCCCACCAGCCGAGTTGTCGTTGATCGACGTGAACACCACAGGCGAGGCGGACGTGCCGGCCACATCCAGTGTGCCGAGCACCGTCAACGCTCCACCCGGCCCGCCGCAATTGCCGATGTAGTTTGTTGTCCCACCCTTAATCACTGCACCCGCTTCGACCGTCACTGTCACACCAGAGGCGACCGTGAGCCCGGCCCCGCACCCCGGCGGACCCAGCAGCCCCGGAGCGCCCTCGGAGTGCCACGTCGAACTGGTAGACACCGTGCCCGACACGAAGAAGGCTGGAAGCCCGCCCGTCGCCGAGTTCCCGGTCAACTGATCGAGGTTCAGGTTTTCAGAGAACACCGAGAACGCCGGCCTGTTCCCCGAGTCAAGCACCGTCGAGCCGCGCACCGTGACCGCCCCTGCGGAGACGGCAAGCCCACCGTAGGAGAACTCGCCCCATTGCCCGTCGATCACGCTCACCGATCCCGACGTCGTGCCTTCCAAACCCGTCGCGGCGTACTTCACCACCGAAGAGGTCATCGCCACCGACCCAGCACCCGACACCACGACCCCCTGCCAGTCACCCGCAGCAGGTTTGCCCGTGCCCGTCGTCCCACCAGCCGAGTTGTCGTTGATCGACGTGAACACCACAGGCGAGGCGGACGTGCCGGCCACATCCAGCAAGCCCTGCACTGACAGGTTGGTGCCATTGTCAGCCTTAATGACCGTGTCGGGCTGGGCGGTGAGGGTCACGCTTGCAGACACATCCACACTGCAAGTGATGACGTATCGTGCAGCGTAGTCGGGTCCTATGGTGACGTTGCTAGCTATTGTGCCACAGAGGTCGTGTTGCGGTTCGACCGAGCTCCACGACGCCAAATGCGAAGCGGCGCCTGTAACGCCGGCCTGATTGGTCGCCTCCACCGTGAACGTGTGCGGCCCCGCAGCGGGACTTGCTACTTCGTAAGGTGTACTACAAGGCGTGAAAACGCCACCGTCGAGGCTGCACTTGAAGGTGCTTCCCGCCTCGTCCGCGCTGAAGCTGATCGACACTAGCCCGATCGGAATACGTCCATGCGGCGCGCTCGTGATCGTTATTTGCGGCGGTATCGCCTCGACCGTAAATGATGCACTCGCGGGCGTCGCATCTACTTCCCCTGCGGCATTGACCGTCCGTACCTGGAAGGTGTGTGGCCCGTCGGCGAGTGATATGTACTGCTGGGGGCTCGTGCAGACCGCCCACGGCGCCCCATCGAGGCTGCACTGGAACGTGTCGTCGGCATCGCTGCCATGAAAGGTGAAGGTGGCCGAGGAGGCACCGATGATGCCGGTCGGGCCGCTGTCGATCACGGTATCCGGCGGGCTCGAAACCGGTGCCGGGCCTGTACCCGCAGGCGGCGTGGTGCCACCCGGAGGAGGAGATGAGGGGGGTTGTTCCGGTCCTGTTGGCCCGTAGCCCTTGACGCCCGAGCCGGGCCGAATCGTCACTGTTCCCGCCTTGCGGCAATTGTTCTTTTTGCTCAGCTCTCTGACCTGCCCGAGGACATCTGCACACACGCTGACCACATAGCTGCCCGAAGCACCTTTGGGCACCGCCACGCGAAAATGCGCCTTGTCTTGCTGGCTCGGAGCCAACGCCGACACCCGAAACCGGCCAATCTGGATCGTGCCGCCGCTATCGGCCGACTTCCACGCGACACCCGCCGTTGACGACGGTGCTCTATGAGCACCCACATTGCCCACCGTCGCAGTACCCGTCAGGACGCCGGACTGGAGCATTACGTTTGCGGCCTTCACGCCCAAGTCGGCGAGCTTCCGGTGCTGCGCGATAACAGCAACAACCGGACGGCCCTCCACCCCGCCGCCACCCGGAGCCGCCAAGCTCGACACCACCGGCCAACAAAGCACCAAGCCGAGCACCAAGCACAGAGCACCGCGCCACACGGCGATGAGCGCCCGCCACCTCCTCATAGCGGACGGTTCCGCGCTCGCGCGAGGACGCACATCGGTTTGTCTTCGTCCTTGGCTGAGATCACTAGGTCACCTTCGCGGACACAACGCTACAGAAAGGTCGCTGCTTCTGTCAGCCCGTTGGGCAGCGCGAGGTGTCCGTAGGTTGGGCATTTCCCGAACATTTGGCGCCTCGCGCCCAGGGTGGTATCTCCGTTGGCCGAAAGGACAAACGGAACATCAACATGGAACCTACCACATGGCGCTGAGAGGGGCTGGCACGGAGGGTTCCGGTCGTGGCAAACATCGCCAAGGACCCCCAAGTCGCGCTAGGCCGCTCGATCCGGCTACGCCGGGAAGAACTCGGCATCTCCCAGCAAGACCTCGGGCTCGAGGTTGGATATGACCAATCGTGGGTCTCCCACATCGAGAACGGACACGCCAACCCCGCCTACGGGACCGTTGACCGCATCGCCAGAGCGCTGACGTGGTCGATGGCGCAGCTCGTCACCCTCGCCGAGTCGATCGAGACGGAGGATCGCAAGCCTCTTGACCAGCCGCTACGTTGACCCAGTAGCTGCCGGTAGATGAGGCGTATCTTGCGGGTGGGCTCAAGGCCAAGTTGCTCATCGAGGGAGCGGGTCAGGTCATGGTATCGGCGATCGACTCGCGCAGTCCGAGAGCGTGTTCGGCTTGTAGCGCGAGCCGCTAGTTTGGCTCGTGGAACTGATCGAGGGCGCGCCCGCTCCCCCCCCCATCGGCGCTCCCGGTGAAGGGCGGCGGACTGACGCTCACGCCTGCTCGAAGCTCAGCAGAGGCGGTGCGTCCATTCTGGCCGCTCGGTTTTCAGGTGTCGTGTGCGGCTGGTAGGTAGCCGACCCGCGTCCGGGACTGACGGAGCCCGGGGATGTTGCTACCAAGCTGGGCCCATAAAGGCGGCATTGCGATGCAGCAGAGCCAATTGTAGCGATGGGCGATACTGGGCTCGAACCACCATCGTCGCCTTAAGATCCCCCGACGCGCCGATCGCCACGAACCGAGCCCGACTGTCGTGCTTGCGTAGGCCCGCACGCCGTGGGGGACAGGATGCGATCGAGTCATCGTGTCCGCCAGGTCCAACCTCCGGTCTGCAGATCGCCGTCCAGCTTCATCCGCTGCAAAACAAGGCCCGATGTGGTACCCGACTGCGGTACCCTCCACCATATCCTGACACCAATGAGGTACCAAACCGACTACCAAATCACCAAATCAGCGTATTTGCAGGTAATTCCACCAATGGAGCCAGCCGGGATCGAACCGGCGACCTCCTGCTTGCAAAGCAGGCGCTCTCCCAGCTGAGCTATGGCCCCACGAACTCCCAATATACGCCCTGTGCGGCCGATTCCCGCTCCTTCCATTTTGCGGTGCTGTGCCACGGTTTGGATCGAACGCATGGACTGGCTGCTCGAGGTCGCTGAGGTCGCCGACGTACCCTGCACGTTCGCGTACCGCGACACGGCCGCATCACGGCGCACAGCAGCGCCGGGCGCGTCGCCGACCACGCTGCGCCGATGCAGGCCGGCTGACATCGAAGGGTTGCTCGCGGTTCGCGTGGGAGCGGACGGCACATATGCGATCCCGCAGCCCGTTTCGCTACGCGCTGAGCGCCCCCGGGCCTGAGCAGGACTTGCCCGGGCGCAAACCCTGGCGTACGGGCGTTTCCCTTACGTCCATTGCTCACAGCGCCCGTTCAGGACCTGCCGTTAACCGCCGATAGTTGAATGTGCTCAAACAGGACGAAGCCGGCGTGCCCGACGTGGCTGCGCTGCGGATGCGCGAAGCGACAATCGCAGCCGGGATCTGGCTGACACTGGGCATCGGCGTCCTGGGCGAGATCTACGTCGTCCTCACCTGGCAGCGACCCCACCGCACCGAGCTCAGCCTGCTGTTCGCGGGCGCCGTGCTCGCAGCGGTTCTGGTGTGGCTCTTGCCTCGCGAGCGCATCGTGCGCAGCCGCTGGCGCGAGCCATTCTTCCTGTCCTGGACGCTTTTGGACTTCGCGATGCTGATGGTGGGCACGCTCGCCGACGGCGGCACGGGCAGCCCGCTCGTACTCGCGTTCTTCATTCCGGTGGTCTTCTCCTCGATGTCCTACCCGCTCGGCTCCGTCGTCGCGGTCGGCATCCTCAGCGTGCTCAGCTATCTCACGCTCGCGATCTGGGAGGGCGGCTCAAGCGTCGAATACCAGGGAGCCTTCGCGGCGGCGCTGCTCTGCACAGCGGCGATGAGCGCCTGGCAGGCCGGCAACCACAAGCGCCAGCATCGCGCGCTCGCCACCGCCTCGCGCACTGACCCGCTCACCGGGTGCCTGAACCGCCGCGGCTTTGAAGAGCGTGCGCTGGCGCAGCTCGAGACGATGCGCCGCCACGCGCGCAGCGGCGCAATCGTGGTGCTCGACGTCGACAACTTCAAGCCCGTCAACGACGTCTACGGGCATGCCGCCGGCGACGCGCTGCTCTGCTGGGTAGCCGAGACACTTGAACGCGTGGTGCGGCCCGCCGACGTCGTGGGGCGAATCGGCGGCGATGAGTTCGCCGTGTTCCTCTCAGACATGGACCACGAGCAGGCGCAGGCGAGCGTCGATCGCATCGATGAGGCGCTGAAGGAGCGCGCACCGGCCTCGCTCGGGCTCGGCTACTTCCCCGACGACGCACTGGAGCTCGAGGATCTGACGCGCCGCGCTGACCTGCGCCTCTATGCATCGCGGCGGGCGCGGCGCCACGGGGCGGCCGCCGAAGCCGACCTCACAGCCGGCGCGCAGGCAGCCGCTGCAAATGCCAGCAGCTTCGGACCCTCCGATCTCTGGCGTGCCACGCTCGACGCGATGCCGCTGCGTGGCGAGGGCGCCCGCAAGGACGCCCCCACGAATCTCCAGGACGCTCTGCTCGACCAGATCGACGCGTCGGTGATCGTCACCGACATGTCCGGCGTGGTTCTCAGCTGGAACGGCGGCGCGGAGGCGCTCTACGGCTGGAGCAGCGCCGAGGCCGTTGGTCGCAGCGCGCGCGAGCTCGTCGTCCCCGAGGATCCTCAGGAAGCCGAAGGACTGCTCTCGCGCCTAATCCGCGACGGGTGCTGGGACGGCGAGCTGCTCGTGCGGCGCAAGGACCGCTCGCTATTCACCGCCTATGTGCGCAACCGCCTGATCTGCGACGAGGACGGCTACCCCTCGGCGGTCGTCGGCGTCGCCGTCGACATCTCCGCGCGCGCCGCCGCCGAGGAAAAGCGCCAGCGCGACGCCGATGTCCTCGCCTGCCTCGATCGCGTGGAGGACGCGCTCGCCCAAGACCGCCTCGTGCTCCACGCACAGCCGATCCTGGACCTGCGCACGGGACAGGCGGTCCAGAACGAGCTGCTGCTGCGCATGCGCGAACCCGACGGGCGCATCGTCCCTCCCGGGGAGTTCCTGCCCGTCGCCGAGAAGTACGCGCTGATCGGCGAGCTCGACCGGTGGGTCATCAGGCAGGCCACGGAGCTGGCCGGCGGCGGATGCCCCGTGCAGGCGAACATCTCGGCACGCTCGGTCGGCGACCACGACGTGCTCGAACACATCGAACGCTGCGTGCACCAGTGGGCCGTGGCCCCTGGAACGCTCGTCTTTGAGATCACCGAGACGGCAATCCTCGAGGACAAGCAGGCGGCACAGACATTCGTGGAGCGGGTACGCGCGCTCGGCTGCAAGGTCGCGCTCGACGACTTCGGCACGGGCTACGGAACGCTGACCTACCTCAAGCAGATCCCCGTCGACTTCATCAAGCTCGACATCGAGTTCGTGCGCGACCTCACGAGCAGCAGCGCGAGTCGGCACGTGGTGCAGGCGGTCGTGGGCCTCGCGCGGGACTTCGGCGTGCAGACCGTCGCCGAGGGTGTCGAGGATGCAAAGACGCTCGAGCTGCTCGCCCGCTTCGGCGTCGACTTTGCCCAGGGCTTCTACATCGCGCGCCCGGAGCCGTTCGAGCGCCGACCCGGCGACAGCAGCGCCCCACCCGCCGCCTTCCTGCCGCCGGGGCTCAGACGAGTCCTCCCGCACCACCCGGCCTCACGACAGCTCGCCTCCACCGGCCGCCGGCGCGGATAGCCGAGACGCGGCTACTCGAAGGTGAGGCGCTCCTGCCCGGGGATTTCCTGCGGGGCTGCGGCGCCGTCGAATGCTTCATGAGCGCCGGCCGCGAGCTCGGATGACTCCTGATCGGCGTCGGGGGGCGCAGGGAAGGCGCGCACGGGTGCCACCGTGGCGGGGGTCTCCTCGTGGCCGTCGAGTACCGAGCGCATGTCGAGCTCGGCGGTCTCCTGGCCGACGTGCGTGAAGTCCGCCCCCTCGGCCTCAAGGCCCGAATCGTCCTTGACCGGCTCGGCCTCCACAGCCGTCGCTGGCTCGTCGGCTGGAGGTTCCGCGGCCACGGTCGGCGGCGGATCGCCCAGGCCGACGTCCTCCTCCTCCGGGAACACCGGGGCCAGAGCCTCCTGCTCCTTGTATGCGATCTCCCCCGGGTCAGCGCCGCTCCGGCGCTTGAGCTCCAGGTGTTCGCGAATCGCGTCGTCGAGCAATCCCATTGCGCCCTTCTAACCATACTGCGCCCGCAGGAGCGCGTTCTGCCGACTACACTTGCTCAGCCGGTCGATCGGACCGCCGGCACCCTTCGCGGGGCTATAGCTCAGATGGGAGAGCGCCTGGATCGCACCCAGGAGGTCGGGGGTTCGAGTCCCCCTAGCTCCACCATATAGACGAAGGTCGAACCCCGGTTTCCTCCAAGGAAGCCGGGGTTTCGGCGTTTGAGGCGCGAGCCAGGCGGGTCCAACGTCTGCTTGAGGCGTTGCTGGCCGCTCGGCCCGCATACGTTCGCATCCCGCACACCGGGGAGATCGGGACGACCTGCGAACCCGTCCGTAGCCCTGGAGCAGCTGCTTGAAGCGCTCATGGAGCCTGTCGAGCGCGATGCTCGCCGGAGAGCGGCTGAGGCGATCCGTCGCGCGGCGTAGCAATGGCTGAGCGGGTTCGGAACGTCAATCGCTCGACGGAACGGAAGGTGTAGAACGCCCCTCAGCGGATCAGGCGCTTGCTTGCGGGTTGCTCTCACATAGGATCGCATCCATGAGCGAAGCAGAGTTGGCGATAGGAGGCATCCTCGTTGGTGCAGTGGCGAGCGGAGGCGTGCAGGCTGTGCTCGCTCGCTCGGATCGCCGCCGGGCCGGAAGGACGGCGGCGCGGCTTGTCTACCTCCAGTTAATAAACGCACACTCGGCGATAGAAGACCTACGCGTGCTCCGAGACTGGAACATGATGATCACGCAGTGGGATGAGTACGCAGTGCTGTGGGAGCGCTGCGGCGACGCACTTGTGCAGTTTCTCAGCACTAGGCGAGCAACACGTGTCGCGACGGCGTACGAATGCCTCGCTACTTTGGCGCGCACGAGGATGAGGGATGCGCAGGAGCCGGCTCCTGCGCATGGGCAATCGCCGAACTTCGACCCAGGCGCTCCACTGCTAGAACGCTACGCGCAGGTCGTAGAGCGCGCGAAGTTGATCTCCCTCCGTGCGTCCTTTCGATGGTGGGAGGTAAAATCGCGTAGAGCTTTGCTTGCCGCGAATGCGCCCGAGAACATAGCGCAGCTTCGCGCAGAGCAATTGGGGAACCAGGAACCCGAGCAGGCTCAGTAACGAATCGCTAACGGTGAGGGGATGCGCTGGCCCCTGTAGCGGTAGCGGGTGACCGGTACCGTTGAGGGGTTGTAGAGCAACTTCTCGCCGTCCGTTGCGACTCAAGAACCAATACGCGTCGCGGCTAGGCGGGCCGTGGCACAGAGAAATCGAAGCCAGATCTGGACCTTGGCGAGGCGGAGTCGCCCGAGCAAAGGACGGTGCCCGCGACGGCCGTGGAGGTGGTCACCGTTGTTCCGCAGACACAAGATTCGGACGAAGACATGGAGGTCGCGAAGCAACGGTGTTTGGAATTTCTTGTGGACTTTCTACGTGTGTGCCGAAGTGTCAATCTGATGACAGGCCCGCCACCTACCTTCGACCGACTGCCCGCCTTCGCGGTCATTCAGACGCGCCATGCCGTCACCGAGCGCCGCGACAGTGTGATGGCCCTCTTGCTACCTACCGCTGAAGTCGTACTCCCCGAGATGCCCGACATAACGAAACGGCAGTTCGAAGGTCTGCTCAGCAACTTCGAGAAGATGATGACGCACGATCCGATCTTCATTTGTCAGGAGTACAAGGCGAGGGCAGAGGCGTCTTTTGCACTAGTGGTTCATCCTCTTAATTCGCTGGTTTATGCCTCGAGGACCTTGCCGGTGTAGGTCCACTTGAAGGGTTTGGCGGTCTGGTTGTAGGTCTCGATGAATGCGAGCATTTGCTC
>JACDGG010000007.1 GCA_013815355.1 Solirubrobacterales bacterium | reverse complement strand
GCGCTCGGCCGGGCGGATCGCCACGCAGGCGCCGCGCACCCTACAATCGCGGGCCTCGCGCCGTCGCGGCGGTGAGGGATCGCGCCGGCGGCGGCGATGACGGGAGCCCGCCCGGTCCGGCTGCGTTGCTGGCCAGGCCGGCGGTGAGCGCGTAAGGTTCGCGCTCGCGGTCGCTTCCGCGAAGAGTCCAACGAGCGAGAGAGCGTGTCGCGCTGATGGCATCAACCGCCGCAAGCACCAGGAGCAAGATTCGAGTCGTCGTCGCCAAGCCTGGCCTGGACGGCCACGACCGCGGCGCCAAGATCATCGCGCGCGCCCTGCGCGACGCGGGCATGGAGGTCATCTACACCGGCCTGCATCAGACGCCCGAGCAGATCGTCGAGACGGTGATCCAGGAGGACGCCGACGCGGTCGGGCTCTCGATCCTCTCCGGCGCGCACATGACGCTCGTGCCGCGCGTCGTGGAGCTGTTGCACGAGCAGGGCGTCGACGACGTCGTGATCACCGTCGGCGGCACGATCCCGGCAGAGGACATCCCCGAGCTCAAGCGTCTCGGCGTAGCCGAGGTGTTCACGCCCGGTGCGCCCACGCAGGCGATCGTGGACTTCATCCGCGGCGCCACCGGCGGACGCGCGCCGATCAGCTGATTGACTCGTCAGTCAACCGCTGAAAGCGGTAGGATCGCACTCAACAGACCCCAAGGAGAAGCCTGAAGACATGAAGATATGCGTCCTGGTGAAGGAGGTCCCGGACGCCGCCGTCGAGAAGCGGATCGACCCATCGACGGGGCGTATGGACCGCAGCGGGGAGAAGAACCTCAACCCGTATGACACGCACGCCATCGAGGCTGCGATGCAGATCAAGGAGGGCGGCGCGGTGCCCGTCGAGGAGATCGTCGCCGTGACGATGGGCCCCGAAAGCGCAGTGCGCGCGCTGCACAAGGCCGTCTCGCTGGGCGCGGACCGCTCTGTGCACCTCTCAGACGCCGTCGTCGCCGGCTCCGACGTGGCGGCCACCGGCTACGCGCTGGCAAAGACACTGCAGCGCGAGAGCCCCGACCTGGTGCTGCTCGGCCAGCAGTCAGACGACGGCGAGTGCTACACGATCGGCGCGGTTGTGGCCGAGCACCTGGGCATGCCCTCGCTGACGCAGGTGATCAAGATGGACGTCGAGTCCGACGCGCTGCGTTGCGAGCGTCAGGCCGAGTACGGCTACGACACGGTCCAGATCAAGCTGCCCGCCGTGATCTCGGTTGGTGACGCGATCAACGAGCCGCGCTACCCGTCGCTGAAGGCGATCATGGGCGCCAAGAAGAAGCCGCTCGACAGCATCACGGCCGCCGACGCGGAGATCGACGCCTCGAAGGTCGGTGGCGAGAACTCCGCCGCGCAGTGGGTCGCCGCGAAGGCGCCGCCGGCGAAGGCCGCCGGCGAGATCATCGAGGACGAGGACACCGGCGAGACGGTCGAAAAAATCATCGCCTGGCTCGACGAGAGGAAGCTGATCTGAGATGGCGAACATCCTGGTTTACGCGCTGCACTACGACGGCGCGATCAACAAGAACTCGCTTGGCGCCGTCTCCGAGGGCGCCAAGCTCGCCGCCGAACTGGGCGGCGAGGCCCACGCGATCCTGCTCGGCGAGAACGTCTCGCAGGATCTGGCCGCCTCGCTCGGCAACTACGGCGCCAAGAAGGTGCTCGTCGCCGAGGGTCCCGAGGGCCTGGCCCAGCCGCTGGTCGACGCGATGGCCAAGGCGATCACCGACGGCGGCTACTCCTACGCGCTGTTCGGCGGCGGACTGCTCGGCTTCGAGATCGGCGCGGGTCTCGCGGCGCGTCTCGGCGCCGGTGTGGCGATGGAGATCACGGCGGTGCGTGCGGAGGGCGGCGAGCTGATCGCAGAGCGCCCGATCCTCGGCGACTCGGCGATCTCAGAGATCAAGTACCGCTCCGATGTCGGCATCATCATCGGACGGCTGAATGCGTTTGAGATCAAGCAGAGCGGTGGCGGGGACGCTCCCGTCGAGCAGCTCAGCTTCGAGCTGAGCGCGCACGCCTCGCAGGCGACGATGCTCACGCGCGGAGAACAGCGCGGCGCCGACGTCGACATCGAGGGCGCGAACATCCTGATCGCGGGCGGTCGCGGTCTCGGCAAGGCGGAGGGCTTCGAGCTCGCCGAGGATCTGGCCAAGGCCTTCGGCGGCAACAGCGCCGTCGCGGCGACCCGTGCGGTCGTCGATGCGGGCTGGTACCCCTACGCGGCGCAGATCGGCCAGACGGGCAAGACGGTCGCTCCGAAGCTGTATCTCGCGGCCGGCATCTCGGGCGCGATCCAGCACAAGGTCGGCATGCAGGCCTCGGAGAACATCGTCGCGATCAACAAGGATGCGAACGCGCCGATCTTCGAATTCTCCGACCTCGGCATCGTCGGAGACCTCAACAAGATCCTTCCCAAGCTCACTGAGGCTGTGAAGGCGAAGAAGGGCAGCTAGAGGATGAGGGGAGCCGCTGCACCCGCACTGAATCGGCCCACCGAGCGCAGGAGGTCTGGCGATGTCCAGTAACGGCTCCGCAGAGGGGAAGGTCGCGCCCGCGGCCTTCCCGCCACCGGTCGACTCGCGCAAGGAGTTCATCAAGCGCGGCCTCGACGCCGAGGACGAGTTGATCGAGGTCGGCGTCGCGATTGTCGGCGGCGGCACCGCCGGACTGTCCTGCGCCAACCGTCTGCTGCAGCTGCTGGGCGAGGATCCCGAGACGATGGAGCGCCTCGGGGAAGTGCCCGTGGCGGTCATCGAGAAGGCGAAGACCTGCGGCGGACACAACCTCTCAGGCGCGGTCATGCGCCCTGGCCCGCTGCAGGAGCTGTTTCCTGAGCTGAGCCGCGAGGACTGGCGCAAGGAGGGCTTTGCCTACGGCGAGGTCACCAAGGAGGCGGTCTACATGACGCCCTCGGCCAGGACGAAGATCCGCATCCCGACGCCACCCAACTTCAAGAACCACGGCAACGAGGTGATCTCTGTCTCCTCGATGGCGCGCTTCCAGCAGCGCCAGGCCGAAGAGCGCGGCGCCTACGTGCTCACCGAGACATCGGCGACGCAGCTGATCGTCGAGGACGGTCGCGTCGTGGGCGTGCGCTCCGGCGACAAGGGGCGCGGCAAGGACGGCCAGCCGCTCGGAAACTTCGAGCCGGGCACCGACATCAAGGCGCACGCCACCGTGCTCGCCGAGGGCTGCTGGGGACACATCACCGGCGCGGCGATCAAGGAGTTCGACCTTGCCGACGGTCGCGAACCGCAGGTCTGGGAGCTCGGCGTCAAGGAGGTCTGGAAGGTCTCAACGCCCCTCGATCGCGTGATCCACACGATCGGGCCGTGGCCGCTGAAGCTGTCGGCAAAGTACGGGCAGATCGGCGGCACGTGGCTGTATCCGATGAAGGACGAGAAGACCGGCGAGGACCTCGTCAGCATCGGCTTCGTGATCGATCTCGAGTACGCCGACGCCACGACCTCCGCACACGACCTGCTGCAGCAGTTCAAGATGCACCCGCTCGTGAAAGGCATCCTCGAGGGTGGCGAGCGCGTCGCCTGGGGCGCCAAGGCGCTTCCCGGCGGAGGATTCTGGTCGATGCCGAAGCTCTCGATGCCCGGCGCGGTGCTGGTCGGAGACGCCGCCGGCATGGTCGACACGGTCGCGCTGAAGGGCGTGCACCACTCCGTGATGTCGGGCAAGCTGGCGGCCGAGTCGATCTACGCGGCGCTCGTGCGCGGGGAGTCCTCCTTCGAGTCCTACGAACAGGCGATCGAAGAGTCGTGTGTCGGCAAGGAGCTCTACCAGGAGCGCAACACGCGCCAGCCCTTCCAGAAAGGCTTCGTGCTCGGCGCGCCGCTTGTCAACCTCGCGATCGCGACGAAAGGCAAGCTGCCCCCCGGCCGGCTCTCCTGGCACCGCAACGACGCCAGGGGCATGTTCATCGGCAAGACCAAGGAGGGCTATCCCAAGCCCGACGGCAAGTACACCTTCGACAAGCTCTCCTCGGTCTTCATCACCGGCAACGCGACCCGCGATGATGCGCCCAACCACATCCGCGTTCAGAAACACGTACCGCGAGAGATCGCAGAGACATGGCGCTGGATGTGTCCCGCCGGGGTCTATGAGATCCCCGACGACGGGGAGGGTGGGGATCAATCAGGGGATGTCGACGTGATCGTCAACTACACCAACTGCGTGCAGTGCGGGGCGATCACGGCCAAGGGCGGGCGCCTGACGACGCCCGAGGGCGGCGATGGGCCGCTCTACCAAATCACCTGAGCGCCGCCGAAACGCCAGACAGAAACACCGCGTCGCGAAACCTCGGCGCATTTGCAGTGTTATGGGGTTGTGATGAGTGTCCACCCTTTGCACCTACCCGCGAGGACCATGCTGCTCGGCGTGCTCTGCGCGCTCTGCCCGGCAGCGCTGCTCCCGTCGCTCAGTGCGGCTGCGGGCACCCCGAAGACGGGCGTCACCGCGACCCTCGAGCAGTGCATGAACGAAGGCGAACAGGCCGAACGCTCGGCCACCTTCGCCGGCGAAATGGCGGGCATCCCCGGCAGCGCACGGATGGAGATGCGCATCGACGTGATCGAGCGCATGCCCGGCGACATCGCCTACCACACGGTCATCGCCCCCGGCCTCGGCGTCTGGCGCGGATCGGCGCCCGGGGTCAAGAGCTACCGCTACCTCAAGCAGGTCACGAACCTCGCTGGGCCGGCCTTCTACCGCGGGGTGGTGCGCTACCGCTGGCTCAACGGCAAGGGCCGGCTGCTGGCCACGAGCATCCAGCGCACAAAGCGCTGCGAACAGCCTGAAACCGAAGCTCCCACCACCGGCTCCACTGCCGGCTCGCCGCCTGCGCCGAGCGCCTGATCCGCGCGTTCGGAGCATGCACGGATGCCGGCTCCCGCCACAGGGGGCTGGGGTATGCCGCTAGAATGATCGAACGATGAAGACCAAGATCCATCCCACATACGCCGCAGCCCACGTGCGCTGCACCTGTGGCAACGAGTTCATGACCCGGGCCACCAAGGACGAGCTGCATGTCGAGGTCTGCTCGAACTGTCACCCGTTCTACACCGGCAAGCAGAAGCTGATGGACACGGGCGGCCGCGTCGAGCGCTTCCAGCGCAGAGTCGCCAAGGGTCGTCTGCACACAGCACAAGCCCGGTCCGCGCAGTAGCTCGATGTCCACGCGACTGGCCGCGGGTTCACCGACGCCAGCCGCGATGAGCCCGGCGTCGCCGACCGTTGCACCGCTGCAGGCGGGTGTCGCCACGAGCGAGCCCGATACCGCGCCACTCGTGCAAGCCGGCGCCGACGGGGAGCTGAACGCCCAGCGCGACGCTCCCGTCGGCGGTCAGGCCGTGCTCGAGGGCGTGATGATGCGCGGCGTCGCCAACTGGGCGGTCGCGGTGCGCAAGCCGAGCCCCGAGCAGCTCAGCGACGGCGAGCTCTCGCCCGAGCAGGCCGCCGAAGGCGAGATCGAGCTCAGCACGTTCCCGCTGGACTCCGCCATGAAGCGCCACCGCGTGCTGCGCCTGCCGATCATCCGCGGCGTGGTCGCGCTCGGCGGCTCGATGGCGATCGGGTTTCGCGCGCTTGAGGTCTCCGCCAACGCGCAGCTTCCGCCGGAGGAGCAGAAGGATGGCGACGAGGGCGCCGCCGCCGAGGCGCAGGAGATACCGCGTGTGGTGTGGGCCGGCACCGTGATCGTGGCGCTCGTGCTCGCGATCGTGCTGTTCTTTTTGATCCCGGTGGGCCTGACAAGCCTGATCAAGCATCAGCTCGGCTCCTCGTTCCTGTTCTGGCTCGTCGAGGGCGTCGTGCGCACGAGCATCTTCCTCGGTTACATGCTGCTGCTCTCACGCGTGCGCGATCTGCGCCGCGTGTTCGAGTACCACGGCGCCGAGCACAAGACGATCTCCTGCTATGAGGCCGGGCTGCCGCTTACGCCGGTGAACGCACAGCGCTTCTCGCGCCTGCACCCGCGCTGTGGCACGAGCTTCCTGCTGGTGGTAATGATCGTCGCGATCTTCGTGTTCGCGCCGATCGGCCTGCCGGCCTGGTACTGGCTGATGGCGACGCGCATCCTCGGCGTGCCGCTGATCGCGGGTATTTCCTTCGAGCTGATCAAGTTCGCCGGGCGCAACCGCAGCCGCCCGTGGGTGCGTGCCGTGATGTGGCCGGGCCTGAAGCTGCAGCTACTGACCACGCGCGAGCCCGATCTCGCACAGCTCGAGGTCTCGATCGCGGCGCTCGAGGCGGTGCTCGCCCTGGAGACTCCGGGCGATCTCTCGGCGGCCGACCTCGTCGGCGTCGAGGTCGTGGCCTAGCTCTAGCTCACTGCGGCGGCGGGCACGACCCGCTGCACGAGCTGGCGCCAGCCGGACTTCAGCTGCTCGAGCGACAGGCCCCGGCCCTCGCGCAGATACATGAACACGTCGCTGCCGAGGCTCGCGAGGAGGACCTCGGCGATGTACTCCGCGTCGCAGTCCGGATCGGCCTCGCGCAGGAGCAGCGTCAGGTGCAGGCGGTGGACCGCGTAGGGAGGGGAGGAGAAGCGCGCGGGGCCGACCTCGGCGGCGGCGAGCACTTCTGCATGCTCGTCGAGCAGATCCAGCCGCGCTTCCCCGAAGGCGCTCATGCGGTCGGTCGGGCAGGCGCCCGGCCCGAGCGGGGGCTCGCCGCGGATAAACGATTCCTGAAAGCAGCTCTCGTGCTCTGAGAGCAGCGCGAGCGCGAGCGCGGCCCGCGAGCCGAACCGGCGAAACAGCGTGCCCTTGCCGACGCCGGCCGCCTCGGCCACCTCGTCCATCGAGACGCAGGCGGCGCCGCGGGCAGCGAACAAACGCTCGGCCGCCGCCAGGATGCGGGCGCGGTTGCGCGTCGCATCGGCGCGGGCGATCGGCGTCTCCTCGAGCAGCGGCAGATCGAACATCGGCAGGCCCGGTTGTGTGTCCATGTGCAGGAGTGTACTAAACGGACCGTGGTCCGGTTGTGTGTTATCCTGCGTTCCGGGTACAAACGGACTGCGGTCCGAAACATCTACGACGAGGAGCTCACGATGAGCACAGCAACCACTCAGCCGATCGCCATCGGCACCTGGCAGATCGACACCATCCACTCCCACGTCGGCTTCGCGGTCAAGCACATGGTCGTCTCGACGTTCCGCGGCCGCTTCGAGGACTACAGCGGCTCGCTGAGGGCCGCCGAGGACGGCACGCCCCGCCTGGAGGGCTCAGTCGAGGTCGACTCGATCGTCGTCAAGGACGAGAACCTCGCCGGTCATTTGAAGTCGCCCGACTTCTTCGACAGCGCAAATCACCCCCGCATCAGCTTCGTCTCGCAGGATCTGACGCTCGGCGAGGATGGCACGATCGAGGTCGAGGGCGATCTCACGATCAAGGGCCACACCCACCGCGTGACCGCGCGCGGCAGCATCTCAGGACCGCACGTCGACATCGCCGGCAACGATAAGCTCGGCGTCGAGCTGGAGGTCGTCATCGACCGGCGCGAGTTCGGCTTGGAGTGGAATGCGCCGCTGCCCAAAGGCGGCTTCGCGCTGGACAACGACGTCAAGCTCGAGGTCTCCCTCGAGCTCGCGAAGGAGGCGTAAGCGAGATGCGCGTCCTCGGACTGGCGGGCAGCCTGCGCCATGACTCCTACAACGCCCGGCTGCTCGCCGGGGCGCGCGGGCTGCTGCCGTCCGGGGTGGAGCTCGTCCTCTTCGACGAGCTGGCGGCGATCCCGCCGTTCAACGAGGACGGCGAGCACTCCACGCCGCCGGCGGTCGCCGCATTGAAGGTGGCGATCGCCGAGGCCGACGCGGTGCTCGTGGCGACGCCCGAGTACAACTCCTCGATTCCGGGCGTGCTCAAGAACGCGCTCGACTGGGTCTCGCGGCCTGTGGCCGACACGCCGCTGCGCGGCAAGCCGGCAGCCGTTCTCGGCGCCAGCACGGGACTGTTCGGCGCGGTCTGGGCGCAGGCCGAGACGCGCAAGGTGCTGGGCGCGATCGGGGCGCGCGTCGTCGACCGCGAGCTGCCGATCGGTCAAGCCGAGGAGGCACTCGATGAGAGTGGGCTGCCACGCGAGCGCGAGGCCGTCGAGGAGCTCTCGGCGATGCTCGACGAGCTACTCGAGCTCGCGGCTCCGCACGAGCTCGCCGCCTGACGCCGGCCGGCGCGCGGCCGCGGCCGCTTAGACTGGCCGCATGATCGAAGAGCTCGTCAAGCAGATCGAGTCGCGCTTCGCCGAGCTCGGCGAGCAGATGACCGATGCCGAGGTGATCTCCGACCGCGAACGCTATGCGGCGGTCGGGCGCGCCTACAGCCAGCTCGAGCCCGCTGCCAAGCTCGCGGCGAGCTGGCGCCACGCCTCCGACGACGCCGCGGGCGCCGAAGAACTGCTCGCGGAGATGGGGGAGGACGCAGAGCTGCGCGAGGAACTGGGCAGCGCACGCGCGCGCATCGAGGAGGTCGAGGAGGAGATCCGTCTGGCGATGGTCGAGCGCGACCCCAACGACGAGAAGAGCGTGATCGTCGAAATCCAGGGCGGCGCCGGGGGAGACGAGGCCGGGCTGTGGGCGGGAGACCTCTACCGCATGCTCACGCGCTACGCCGAGCGACGCGGCTGGACCGCCGAGCCCCTGGAGACGAGCGAGGGCAAGTACACCTTCGCCGTCAAGGGTGACGGCGCCTACTCGGTGTTCAAGTTCGAGGGCGGCACCCACCGCGTGCAGCGCGTTCCCCAGACCGAGTCCCAGGGCCGCATCCACACCTCCACCGCGACCGTCGCGGTGCTGCCCGAGGCCGAGGACGTCGACGTGCAGATCGAGGCCAATGACCTGCAGATCGACGTCTACCGCTCCTCGGGCCCGGGCGGGCAGTCGGTCAACACGACCGACTCGGCCGTGCGCATAACGCACAAGCCGAGCGGCATCGTCGTCTCGATGCAGGACGAGAAGTCCCAGCTGCAGAACCGCGAGCGCGCGCTGCGCGTGCTGCGCGCGCGCCTCTACGAGCGGGCGCTCGCCGAACAGCAGGCCGAGCTGGCGGCCGACCGGCGCTCGCAGGTCGGCACGGGCGATCGCGCGGAGAAGATTCGCACCTACAACTACGGCGAGCGGCGCGTCACCGACCATCGCATCAAGTTCACCGTGCATAACCTCGACCAGGTGCTCGAAGGCGAGCTCGACGAGCTCACCGACGCGCTGCAGGGCGATGAGAAGCGCCGCCGTCTGGAGGCACAGGCGGCGGCATGAGGGGTACCCCCGCTCGCGATGCGCTCGACGGTGCGATCACCGCGATCGCCGCGGCGGGCTGCGAGACGCCACGGCTCGACGCCGAAGTGATGCTCGCGCACGTGCTCGGCGTCGGGCGCGCGCGGCTCTTGAGCGACCGCGAGCTGTCGGTCGAGGGCCCGGCGGTGCGCGCCTTCCAGAACGCGGTGCGCCGGCGCGCCGTCGAGCGCGAGCCGGTCGCCTACATCACAGGCACGCGCGGCTTTCGCCGCCTCGAGCTGGACGTCGACCGCCGCGCGCTGATCCCCCGCCCGGAGACGGAGCTGCTCGTCGAGGCGGCGCTCGAGCTCGAGCAGGGCGCGCGTGTGCTTGACGTGTGCACGGGCAGCGGCGCCGTTGCGCTCGCGCTCAAGGACGAGCGCCCGGATCTGCAGGTGAGCGCCAGCGAGCTCTCAGAAGAGGCACTCGCGCTCGCGCGCGCCAACGCCGAGCGCCTCGGCCTCGAGGTGCGCTGGCTGCATGCCGACCTGCTCGACGGCATCCCCGACGACTTCGACGCGGTGCTCGCCAACCCGCCGTATGTGGCCGACTCCGAGCGTGGCTCGCTCGCGCCGGAGATCCTGCGCCACGAGCCCGCGGCGGCGCTGTTCGCCGGCACCGACGGGCTGGCGGTGATCGAGGAGCTGTTGTGCCAGCTGGCCGGACGTCCGC
Source organism: Solirubrobacterales bacterium (assembly GCA_013815355.1). Classification (GTDB taxonomy): domain Bacteria; phylum Actinomycetota; class Thermoleophilia; order Solirubrobacterales; family Solirubrobacteraceae; genus Palsa-744. The sequence continues at coordinate 29,861 of JACDGG010000007.1, read as the reverse complement.
GGGTCGCCAGTGTGGCGATCGAGATCGGCGCCGGACAGCACACCGCCGTCGCGCAGCGGATGCGGACGGCGGGGTTCGGTCACGTCGAGTGCCGCAGCGACCTGGCGGGCATCGAGAGGGTCGTGCTCGGAGCGCGCCGCCGATGAGTGCTGTGTGTCTCGTGCAGCAGGACGCCGAGCGCCTGGAGCGTTGTGTGAGCGGCGGCGGCGTCGCCGTGTATCCGACCGACACCGTCTATGGCATCTGCTGTGACCCCGACGACGAGCGCGCGGCGCGCCGGCTCTACGCCCTCAAGGGCCGCCCGGCCGCGCAGCCGGCGGCCGTGATGTTCTTCACGCTCGAGCGGGCGCTCGAGACGCTCGCGGAGCTGGGAGAGGGAGAGCGCGCCGTCCTGCGCGCGCTCTTGCCGGGGCCGCTTACGCTGCTGCTCGCAAACCGCTCACATCGCTTCGCGGCGGCCTGCCGCACCGATCCAGAGACGCTCGGGCTGCGCGTGCCGCGACTGCCGGCGGCGCTTTCGGCGTTCACCGGCGTGAGCTCAGCGCTGATGCAGAGCAGCGCCAACCGCTCGGGAGAGCCCGACGCGCGCACGCTCGCCGAGGTGCCGCCCAGCCTGCGCGAGGGCGTCGATCTCGCGATCGACGGGGGAGAGCTCGCGGGCACGCCCTCGACGGTCATCGATCTGCGCGACTGGGAGCGGCACCGCCGCTGGCTCGTGCTGCGCGAGGGTGCGCTCCCCGCGAGCGCTGTCGAGGAGGCGCTGCAGGCCGCGCGTTGAGCCCGCGACGCTGCGGTGAGTGCTAGCCTCGTGAGAGCTGCCGCGACTGGCGCCTGAGGTGGAAGCGACCACCGGGAAGCGGTCAGCTAACCCGCCGCGCGCCTGGGCACCGAAGTCCGACACCGCCTGCCAAGGAGAGCGCCGTGAACGACCTTAGCCCCGACTATTTCAACCGCCCCCTCGCCGAGGTGGACCCCGAGATCGCCGAGGTCCTGCGCGGCGAGCTGGAGCGCGAGCAGGGCACGCTCGAGATGATCGCCTCGGAGAACTTCGTGCCGCGCGCCGTGCTCGAATGCCAGGGCTCGGTGCTGACGAACAAGTACGCCGAGGGCTATCCCGGCCGCCGCTACTACGGCGGCTGCGAGTGGGTCGACGTCTCCGAGCAGCTCGCGATCGATCGCGCCAAGGCGCTGTTCGGTGCAGAGCACGCAAACGTGCAGCCGCACTCCGGCTCGCAGGCCAACGCCGCCGTCTACCACGCGCTGCTCGCACCGGGCGAAACGATCATGGGCATGTCGCTCGCCCACGGCGGGCACCTCACGCACGGCATGAAGCTGAACGTGTCGGGGCGGCTGTATGACATCGCCGCCTACGAGGTCGACCGCGAGAGCTCGCTGATCGACATGGACGAGCTCGCCCGCCAGGCGCACGAGCGTCGTCCGAAGCTGCTGCTCGCGGGCTGGTCGGCCTACTCGCGCCAGCTCGACTTCGCGCGCTTCCGCGAGATCGCCGACGAAGTGGGCGCGCTGCTGATGGTCGACATGGCCCACTTCGCGGGGCTCGTCGCCGCGGGCCTTCACCCCAACCCGCTCGAGCTCGGCGCCGACGTCGTCACGACCACGACGCACAAGACGCTCGGCGGCCCGCGCGCCGGCGTGATCCTCTGCAAGGAGGAGTACGCCAAGAAGATCGACTCCGCAGTGTTCCCCGGCCAGCAGGGCGGCCCGCTCGAGCACGTGATCGCCGCGAAGGCCGTGGCCTTCAAGATCGCAGCCAGCGAGCTGTTCGTGGAGCGCCAACAGCGCACGATCGAGGGTGCGCGGGCGCTCGCGCAGGAGCTGCTCGCGGCCGGGCACGGCGTCAACGTGCTCACCGGAGGCACCGACGTGCACCTGCTGCTCGTCGACCTGCGCGAGTGCGATCCGGCGCTGAGCGGAAAGCAGGCCGAGGATCGCCTGCACGAGATCCAGATCACGGTCAACCGCAACGCGGTGCCGTTCGACCCGCGCCCGCCGATGGAAGCCTCCGGCCTGCGCATCGGAACCCCCGCGCTGGCCACGCGCGGCCTGCAGGCGGAGGACTTCACGGAGATCGGCAAGGTGCTCGCGCTCGCGCTGACGCCCGAGTATGAGAGCCGCGCCGGTGAGCTCGCCGAGCGCGTCGGCGCGATCGTGGAGCGCTACCCGCTGTATGAGAACCTGGGAGCGCCCGCGCCGGTTTAGCTCACCGTGACCCCCGCGCCTGCGATGCTGTCGCGAGCAGATGGCGCATCCAACCGAGCTCGAAGCGCTTTACGCCTTCCTGATCGCCGCCGGCGTGACCGCGCTGCTGACCCCGCTGAGCATGGGTCTGGCGCGCAGGGTCGGCGCGATCGACGAGCCTCGCGAGCGCGGCCTCTCAGACCGTCCGACGCCGCTGCTCGGCGGCCTTGCGATCTTCGCCGGCGCGCTCGTGGCGGCGCTGGCGGTGCTGCCGGCCGGCTACGGAAAAGACCACGAGCTGTGGCACGGGGTGCTCCTCGCGGCGGCGGTGATCACGCTCGTCGGGGCGCTCGACGATCGCTTGGACCTGCACCCGGCGCTGAAGCTGATCGGCCAGATCCTCGCGGCCGTGATCGTCGTCAACGCCGGGGTGGCCGTCAAGCACATCACGCTGCCGTTCATCGGCGAACTCGCGTTCCCCAACGCCGGCGTCACGAACGCCGGGCCGGTGCTGACGGTGCTCGGCCTCGTCGTGATGATGAACGTCGTCAACTTCTCCGACGGCGTCGACGGCCTCGCGGCGGGCGTGTGCGTGATCATCGCCGCCGCGATGGCGGTGATCGCCTTCGACCTCGGCCGCCAGCAGCCCGGCGTGCTCGCGGCGCTCACTGCCGGGGCGGCGCTCGGCTTTCTGATCTTCAACTTCCCGCCTGCCACAAGCTTCATGGGCGACTGCGGCGCGAACCTGCTCGGCCTGTTGATGGGCGTGATCACGGTCGAGGCCGCCGTCAAGACCGCGGCCGTCGTGTCTTTCGTGCTGCCCTTGATCCTGCTCGCGGTGCCGTTCTTGGACACGACCTTCGTGGTGCTCAAGCGCCTGAAGTACAAGCAGCCGATCTACCGCCCCGACAGCGAGCACTTCCATCACCGCATGGCGCGCATCGGCTTCTCCAGCCGGCGCACGATCGCCTACTTCTATGGCTGGACGCTGATGCTCGCGGGCGTCGCGCTGGCGCTTCGCTTCGTGCCCTACAGCGACCACAAAGGGCACCTGCGCACCGGCTGGACACTCGTGATGCTCGGCCTCGGCCTGCTCGCAATCGCGGCCAGCGTGTACCTCGTCTACGTGCTCGAGATCCTCAAGTTCAGACGCCTCGATGCGATGCGGCTGCGCAGGCTGCGCCCCGAGGCATCACCAGCGGAGATCGACGTGCACGTCGTGAAGGATCTCGAAACTGGCGAATTCCATGCGGTGGCGCAGTCCGGGCACGGCGAGGTGCAGGTGCGTGACACTGCGCTGGCGCCCGGGGCTGAGCAGCCCGTCGGCCAGCGGCAGGTGGATCAGGATGGCATAGGCGCAGATCAGAAGCGTGGCGGTGCGCAGGCGCCGATCCCCGCTGACGGCCGCCAGCGGTAGCAGCCAGATCGCATACCAGGGCAACAACCACGCGGTCGAGGCGAGCAGCGCGACGGTTGCCCAGCCCGCGCAGACCCGCCAGTCCGAGCCGCGCGCCGTGCGCCAGAGCGTGGCTGCGAGCGCCACGAGGAACCCGGCGGCGAACAGGTGACGCCACCAGGCGGGCGTGCCGCTCAGGCTGAACAGCCGCGCCGTCTCGGCCGGGATGCTGTGGGTCGCCACGAGCTGTTGCTGCTCCCCGAGCGCGCCGAGGAAGCCGAGCGCGTGCACGCCGAAGCCGAGCACGCCGAGCAGCGCGAGTGCGAGCAGGCTGAGCAGCGCGGCGGCGAGTATCGCAAGGCGCTCGCGGACGCGCGGCGCTGAGAGCACGAGGAACGGCAGCACGATCCCGGCGCTCAGCTTCACGCCGACGCCGGCGACGAGCGCCGCCGAGGCGGCGCGCGGCCGCGGTGAGACGGCGGTGAGCGCCAGGGCGCCGGCCAGCGAGAGCAGCAGCAGCGTGTCGTTGTGGGCGCCTCCGACGGCCAGCACGAGCATCACCGGGTTCAGCCCGACGAAGGCCGCGGCCGTGGTGGCGCTGTGCCCGAGTCCCCTCGCCGCCCGCGCGATCAGGGCGAGCGCTCCGAGGCTCGCAGCAGCGGCGAGGATCTTCAACAGCCACAACCCGCCGGCCGGGCCGAGCGGCGCGGTCAGGTAGCTGGCAAGCGTGAACAGCGGACCGTAGGGCGAGTGCTTGAAGGGCCAGCCGACGAAGGCGAACACCGGATCGCGCGACGCTTCGGCGGCGACGTGCGTGTAGGGGTCCAGGCCGTGCAGGGCGCCCATTCGAGCGAACGCGAGGTAGCCGAACACGTCCTGTGAGATCAGCGGCGGCCCGAGCACGAGGATCACGTGTGCGAGCACTATCGCGCCCGCCAGCGGCGCGAGCGCCAGCTCGCGGGCGCCCCCGAGCACGAGCAGGTAGCTGGCGCACATGATCAGCATCAGGACCTGGAAGCTCGAGCTGCCGAGGCCCACGTGCAGCCCGGCCAGCGGTCCCGCGAGCCAGCCCGGCCAGCCACCGACACGTGCGGGCACGTATTGCGAGGGGGCAGACGCGGCACCGGCGCTGATCAGAAAGAGCGTGGCGAGCACGCCGAGCATGCCCGTGGCACCCAGCGTGCGCGCGACGGCGGGCCGCAGGTGCGCACGCTCGCCGCCGCTGGCCGCCCGTGCTGTGCCCTTATCCCGCGTGCGGGGTATGGGGGTTGTGAGCTGGATGTCGCCCATTGTTACGTCTGGCAGGGCTGCGAGTCTCTTGCATGAACGCTACTCTCAGTACAGAGCTGCGTCCGCCGGGGGCCCCCGCGCGCGGACGGGAGCTGCGCTGGAGCGCCCCGACCGGGCGCGGCCATCCTTTATGCGACGCCGTAACCGCAAACGTGATTCGCGCCGGGTTTCCGGGCCGAGTCGCGTCCTGATTCTGTCCGCCGACGTCGGCGAGGGCCACGCCGCTGCCGCGCGCGCGCTCGCCCAGCAGATCAACGCCTCGCCGGAGCACGCCGAAGTCACGATCATCGACGGCCTGGCCGCGATGGGCCCGTTCCTGCGTCCCGTCGTCGAGGACGGCTACCGCGTGCAGTTGCGCTTCTTCCCCTGGACCTACACGGTCGTCTACTGGCTGCTCGAGCACGTGCTGCCGATTCGGATGCTCGTGCGGCGGCTCCTGTGCATGCTCGGCGCGCGGCCGTTGGCGCGCGCGATTGCAGAGCACGACCCCGACGTGATCGTCTCCACCTACCCGGCGGTCACGGTCGTGCTCGCGCATCTGCGGCGCAGGCGCGTAGTGGACTGCCCGACCGTCGCGACGATCACCGACCTGACGGGCCTGTTCTTCTGGGCCCAGCCGGGGATCGACACGCACCTCGTCATGTACGGCGAGTCGATGAGCTCGGTCGAGCGCATCGCCGGCGCCGGCAGCGTGCAGCTCGTGCGCCCGCTGATCTCGGCCGAGTTTCTCGAGCCGCGCTGCCCGACCGACGCCCGCCGAGCGCTCGGCCTGCCCGAGCAGGGGCGCATGGTCGTCGTCTCGGGTGGTGGCTGGGGCGTGGGCGACATTGCGGGCGCCGTGGGCGAGTTCACGAGGGTGGCGGAGGTCTCGAGCATCGTCTGCCTCGCCGGGCGCAACGAGCAGCTCGCGGCGAAGCTGCGCAGCGCTTTCACCGATGAGCCGCGCGTTCACATCTACGGGTTCACCGACATGATGCCCGACCTGCTGGCCGCGGCCGACGTGCTCGTGCACTCCACCGGCGGCGTCACCTGCCTGGAGGCCAAGGCTGCGGGCACGCCCGTCGTCTCCTACGGGCTGCCGGTCGGTCACGCGCGGCTGAACACGCGGGCGATGGCGGCGCTCGACCTGCTGCGCCTGGCCAACGACACCGATGAGCTGCGCCAGCACGTGCAGGCGAGCTTCCTGGCCGAGGAGCCCGGCGACGAGGAGCCGCTCGCGCTGCCCTCACCGGAGCAAGGACCCACCGCCGTCGACGCGGTGCTGGCGGCGCCGCGGCGCGTGCGCCCGATCCCGATGTGGCAGCTGCGCCTCGCGGCCGTCGCGACATGGGTCGCGCTGCTCGTGGGCGTGGGCTCGTGGCTGATGTCCACCGACGAGGTGACCGTCGTCGCGGCCAAGCTCCTGCAGGTGCATCCGCTGGTGCACGTCGAGACGAACCGCCCCGACGTCGCGCTGATCGTGCACGCGCCATCCGGCGCGATCCCGGCGATCGCCGCGCAGCTCGCGGGGCGGGGGATCCATGTGACCTTCGCCGACGACGCCGGCGTGCCCTCGCGACAGCGAATCGAGGAGCTGCGTGCGCTCGGCGATGAGCTCGTGCCCGAAGTGCCAGGCTCCACGCTGCTGCGCTGGGAGCGCACGCGCGGTGTGCTGCGCAAACAGGCGCGCGCGCTCGGCCTGCACCACCGCTTCTACTACCTGCAGCCCCCGGGCGGCCTATCGGTGGGGCAACTGGTGCTCGGCCGCACCGCCGGGGCCACGCCCGTCAGGGGCCAGCTGCGCCTGAGCGCGACCGCGCCGCTGCCTCAGCGTCCGATGCGGGCGGGCGACGTGCTCGTCGTCGAGCTCGACGGCTCCTCGGCCTCCGTGGCGGGACTCGAGCGCATCGTCTCCTGGCTGGCATCGGACAGGCTTGGCGCCGCGCCGCTGACATGGTTGACGCGCTCGCCTTCCATCAGCGCCAGCAGCAACGGCGAGCGTGCGAGCAGCGCCGCACCGGTGACGAGCGCCAGCAGTGAGGCGATCAGCGGCGCGCCTCCCAGCGGCGTGGCGCTGAAGCGCTCGCCCAGCAGGAGCGGCGCGAGCACCACCGGTATCACCGTCTGAGTCACGAACACGACCGGTGCGACCTGGATCGCGGGGCGCGACTGCAGCGCGCTCATCTCGCTGAGCACGCCGACGCCCGAGGCCGCGGCGGTGCCGAGCGCCCAGAGCCCGGCGGCGAGCAGGTGGTGCCCGGAGAGATCGTCGGAGGCGAGCTTCGTCGCCACGCCGCTCCAGCCGAACGCGAGCCCGGCTCCGATCATCGTCACCTCGGCGCGCGAACGGCCGAGCACGCGCAGCACGTAGGGGATCAGGCTGGCGAGCGCGAGCGCGGCGAGCACGACCGTGATCGTGAGCTCCTCGGAGGTGTGGGTGGTGCTGCGCGGGGGGGCAAACAGCCCGGCGCCGATCACGCCGACCACGATTGCCCCGATCGCCATGTACTCATAGCGCCCAGCGTGCTCGCCCAGCATGCGCTCGGCGAGCAGCATCAGCACGAGCAGCCCCGCGGCCAGCGCGGGCTGCACCACGACCAGCGGCGCGAGCAGCAGCGCGAGCACCTGCAGCGGCCAGCCGAGGATCGACAGGCCCGTGCCGAGCAGCCAGCGCGCGCGGCGGATCAGGCCCCAGGCGAGCGCCAGGCGCAGATGCTCCTCGTGGGGCGCCTGCTTGGCGTCCATCGCCTGCAGGGCGATCCCTAGGCTGTAGAGCGTCGAAGCCCCGATCGCCGCCCCGATTCCCAGCACCAGATTGACCATGTCCACCACCGATCATCGCACTCGGCGCACTCGCGTCCCGGGAGCTCTCGCGGGCGCGGCGCTGCTGGGATACGTTCTTCCGGTGCTCGCGGGTCCTCGTCCCGTCGGCTGGCCCGGCTCGCCGGCGCCCATCTCCTCGGGTTTGCGCCGGGCGCTGGGTGTCGAGGATCACACGGCCAGCGGCGAGGGCTATGCGCTCACCTTCGACGACGGCCCTCACGCCGAGGGCACGCCGGCGGTGCTCGAGATTCTCGCGCGCGAGCGCGTGCGGGCGACCTTCTTCCTGGTCGGCGAGCAGGTTCGGCGCAACCCGGGCCTCGCTCGCGAGATCGTCGCGGCGGGCCACGAGATCGCGCTGCACTGCGACCGTCACCGCAACCTGCTGCGCCTGACCCCATCCCAGACACGCCAGGACATCCTGCGAGCCGCGGATACGATCACGAGCACGACCGGGGCGGCGCTCGATCTCTACCGCCCGCCCTACGGCGTGCTCAACGCCGCAGCGCTGCACCTCGCGCGCTCACAGGGCTGGCGCACCCTGCTGTGGAGCCACTGGGGACGGGATTGGGAGCAGCGCGCGAGCGCCGAGTCGATCGCCGCGGGCGTCACCGACGGCGTTGGCGCGGGGGCGGTGCTGCTGCTCCACGACGCCGATGACTACTCGGCCGCCGGCTCCTGGCGGCGTACGGTGGCCGCGCTGCCGCGGGTGCTGGACACGCTCGCGCAGCGCGGCCTCCGCGCCACCTCCGCCTGAGCGCGGATCCTGGGACCCGCGCCACGGGGCGATCTGGATCTGTCGATAGCATCAGACGCTTGAGCACCGCGGTTTCGATCGACGGGGGGCGCTCGGCGACGCTGCCCTCAATGCACGTACTGGAGCCGGTCCAGAAGCGCTCGCACTGGTGGGTCGAGGCGCTCGCGATCGTATGGCTGGGCTGGGTCTATGACGCGATCACGAACCTGGCCCCGCTGCGTCTGAACGCGGCGCTCGCGCACGCCGGCGACGTGCTCGGTCTCGAGCGCACCCTGCACATCGACCCCGAGCACGCGCTGGACGGCTGGCTGGCCGCGCATCATTCGCTCGGGCTGGCGATCGCCGACTACTACGACAACGCGCACTTCGTGGTCACGCTCTCGCTGCTCGGCTGGCTGTGGTGGCGACGGGCCGATCTCTATCGCCCGTTGCGCAACGCGCTCGTGCTGGTCAACCTGCTGGCGTTCATCGTCTTCTGGCGATACCCGGTCGCCCCGCCGCGGATGCTCCCGGGCTTCACCGACATCGTCGCCTCGACGCACGCAATTGGCTCCTGGCACAGCGGCGCGCTCGCCTCGCAGGCAAACCAGCTTGCGGCGATGCCCTCGCTGCACATCGCCTGGGCGGCGTGGTGCACGGTCGCGCTGTGGAGGATCTCCGCGCGCATCTGGGTCAGGGTCCTCGGGATCCTCTATCCCTGCATGACCGCGGCGGCTGTGCTGGCGACGGGCAATCACTTCGTGCTGGACATCTTCGCGGGCGTGGTGGTGATGGCCGCGGCGTTCGCGCTCGTCGCGCTTTTCAGCGGCTGGGCTGCACGCTTGCGGATTGGCATGCTCGGAAGGCGGCCGTTTATCGCAAACTCCGCAAATCCCGCGTACCGCATGTCACAAACTTGTTACGAAGTCCGAGACCAGGTAGACTAGGCGCGCCGCCGCAGACAGTTGAGGGACACTTCGACGGCCCCCGTCGCGACTCAGCGCGGGGACTTTCTCGTCTGTAGGGTGGCCCTACCACATGCCAGATTTCGATGCCAACGAGGATCTCAGCTGCCTGCCCGGCTCCGGCTCGGGTGGCCCGCGCGAACCCTCCGACGGATACGAGGCACCCGCGTCCGGCCGTGCTCCGGAATGGTCGCGCGTGACTCGCAGCAGGCGCGGGTGGCGCATGGAGATCCAGCCTTCGGAGCGCCGCCAGTCCGGGCAGGGGCCGCGCTGCCGCGCCCGTCGGCCGCGCTGCTGTCTCGGCGCCCCACCGGCACGCCGCCGCCGTCGCTGGACGACCAGCGGCGCTCAGCCCCCCGGATCTCGGAGCTGACGTGCTCTACCTCCGTTATCTCGACGTGTGCCTGGTGCTCGCGACAGCCCCGTTTGTGCTCGTCGGCGGCATGCCGACGCTCGGCTACGCGATCGGCGCCGGCGCCTGGCTGCTGACACGAGGCGGGACCGCCTTCCTACACGCCCAGGCGCGCCGCGCCGGCGAGGCCAAGGTGCGCGCCGGTCTGATGGTCGCAGCGCTGCTCGGACGCGTGTGGCTCGTGGCCCTGGCGATCATCCTGGCGCGCTACGCAGGCGGCAAGGACGACGGGATCATGGCGGCTGCGCTGCTGCTGGCGGCCTTCACGGTGTATCTCGCGATGTCATTCGTCACGCGCGAAGGCCCGATCCAGGGCGCTGCGCGCACGTCGGGGAGGCCGAGCACCTCATGAGCGCCGTCTCCTCCTCCTCCGCGCCCGCCGGAGCGCCGGCGCCCGCGCCCTCCTCGAACCTCAAACGCACGCTGCTGATCATGGCCGGCGTGTGGATCGGCGGCATGATCGTGCTGTTCGTGATCTTCGGCAGCGGCGGGCGCAACAGCACCTACCAGCCGCAGAACGAGTTCAAGCTCGACAACTGGGTGCATCTCGGCGTCTTCTCGATCAACAAGGCAGTGCTGTACCTGCTCCTCGCCGCGATCGCCACCTGCGCGAGCATGATCTACATCGCCAAGCGCATGCAGTCACGGCCGAACAAGGTGCAGACCGCCGTCGAGATGCTCTACCAGCTGATGCGCGACAACATCACCGGCGGCAACCTCGACGAGAAGATGGCCAAGCGCTGGTTCCCGTTCATTGCCACGCTGTTCCTGTTCATCATGTTCTCGAACCTCGTCGGCTACATCCCGCTGCCGACGAATACCGAGCACAAGATCGACGTGCTCGGTCTGCACATCCCGTCCTTCTCGCTGTACGCGGCGACGGCTAACCTCTCGATCCCCCTGGTGCTCGCGCTGCTCGTGTTCATCTCCTACACCTTCGAAGGCATTCGCGCCAAGGGCCCGATCGGCTACCTCAAAGGGCTCGTTCCCGGAGGCGTCACCGGCGGTATGGCGGTGTTCATCTTCGGCCTTGAGCTTCTCTCGAACTTCATGCGCCTGATGTCGCTCTCGATTCGTCTGTTCGCGAACATCCTCGCGGGCCACCTGATCATCCTGTTCATGGCGGGCGCGCTCGCCGTGATCCTCGGCGTCTCCGCGCTGGCCTGGTTCACGATCCCGTTCGGCATCCTGCTGTTCGCGTTCGAGGTCGGCCTTGTGGCCGCCCTGCAGGCGTTCATCTTCGCCACCCTCACAGCTATCTACCTCGGCGGCGCCGTCGCCGAAGACCACTAAAGGAGCCAATCGTCGTGCATATTGCTTTCATCACCCTCCTGGCGGCAGTCACCGAAGAAACCGCCAAGGCCGGCAAGTCGATCGGCCTCGGAGTCGGCGGTGGCCTCGGCGCCGTGGGCGCCGGAGTCGGCATCGGCATCATCTTCGGCAAGGCGATCGAGGCGATCACACGCCAGCCCGAGATGCGCGACGAGATCACGCAGCTGCAGTGGCTGGGCTTCGCTCTGACCGAGGCATGCTTCTTCTACGGGCTCGTGGCCGGGCTGCTCGCCGCGTTCATCGTCTGAGCCGATGCTCGCTTCGCTCGCAAACCTCTCCGCGTCTCACGCGCACGTGATCGCCTCGAGCGGCGGCTTCCTGATCGAACCCGGTATCGGGCTGATGATCTGGACGCTGCTCGTGTTCGGGGCGACGATGTTCCTGCTCTCGAAGCTCGCCTTCCCGCGGATCTCAGAGGCGCTCGGGCGCCGTCAGGCTGCGATCGAGGACTCGATCGACACCGCCGAGCGCACCCGCGCCGAAGCCGATGAGATCCTCTCGGAATATCGCGAGCGGCTGAAGGAGGCCCGCGAGCAGTCCGATGAGATCGTCCAGCGCGCGCGCCAGGCTGCCGAGGTGCACGACCGCGAGGCCAAAGAACGCGGCCAGGAGACGCTCGCCGAGGCTGCCAAACGGGCCGAGCGGGACATCGAGGCCGCCACCGAGCGCGCGCTCCAGGACATCCGCAAGGAGATCGCCGAGCTGACGATCATGGCCACCGAGAAGGTCACGCGAAAGACGCTCACCGACGAGGATCAGCGGCGCCTGGTCGAGGAGGCGCTTAGCGAGCTCGACTTCTCGGGCATCTCCTCCGGGGCCCAGCAGAACTGATGGAGGAGCTCGCCCAGGTATATGCGCGCTCGGTGTTCGAGGTCGCCCGCGAGCAGGGCAAGCTCGACGAGCTGCGCGAGCAGATCGCGCAGTTCGCCGACGCGCTGGATCAGAACCGCGACCTTGCCGTCTTCTTCTTCTCGCCCTACTTCTCGACTGCCGAGAAGCAGAAGGCGCTCAGAGGCTTGCTCGACGGCGCTGATGAGGTGTTGCTGAACTTCCTCAGCCTGCTGATCGAAAACCACCGCATGCCCGTGATCTTCCGCATCCGCCACGAGTTCGAGCGGCTGTGGGACGAGGAGAACCGCACGCTGCCGGTCGAGATCACGAGCGCTATCGAGCTTGATGAAGCGACGACCGAGAGCCTCGGCAAGACGATCGGCGAACGCGCAGGGCGCAAGGTCACGCTGACCGCGCGCGTGGACCCCGACATCCTGGGCGGCATCGTGGTCCGGGTCGGCAACTCGATTCTCGATTCCTCAATACGTAACCGACTGGAGCAGCTGCGCAGGCACGTTGCCCAAGGAGCTTTCTAGGAAAAGACATGCAGATCAATCCCGACGAGATCACAAGCATTCTGAAGAGCCGCATCGAGGGCCTGGGCGGCGGACGCGCGGAGCTGACCGAGGTCGGCACGGTGCTGTCGGTCGCCGACGGCATCGCGCGCCTGCACGGTCTGGAGAACTGCATGTCATTCGAGATGCTCGAGCTCCCGCACGGCGTCACCGGCCTGGCGCTGAACCTCGAGTCCGACAACGTCGGCGCCGTGCTGTTCGGCGACTGGGAGCGCATCTCCGAGGGCGACACCGCCAAGCGCACCGGCTCGCTGCTGGAGATCCCCGTGGGTGAGCAGATGCTGGGACGGATCGTCGACCCGCTCGGGCGCCCGCTCGACGGCAAGGGCGACATCGCCACCGGCGAGACGCGCCCGGCCGAGTTCAAGGCTCCGGGCGTCGTTCAGCGCCAGCCCGTCAAGCAGCCGATGCAGACCGGACTGAAGGCGATCGACGCGATGATCCCGATCGGTCGCGGCCAGCGCGAGCTGATCATCGGCGACCGCCAGACCGGCAAGACCGCGATCGCGATCGACACGATCATCAACAACAAGGACACGGGCGTCGTGTCGGTGTACGTGGCGATCGGCCAGCGCATGTCGACGGTCGTCTCGATCGCAAAGACACTCGATGAAAACGGCGCGCTCGAGAACACGATCATCGTCGCCGCGCCTGCCGACGAGGCCGCGCCGATCAAGTTCATGGCCCCCTACGCGGGCTGTGCGATGGGCGAGCACTTCCTCTACAACGGCAAGCACGCGCTCGTCGTGTATGACGACCTCACCAAGCACGCCTACGCCTACCGGCAGATGTCGCTGCTGCTGCGTCGCCCGCCCGGTCGCGAGGCCTACCCCGGCGACGTCTTCTACCTGCACTCGCGCCTGCTCGAGCGCGCGGTCAAGCTCAACGACGATCTCGGCGGCGGTTCGCTGACGGCGCTGCCGATCATCGAGACCCAGGCGGGGGACGTCTCCGCCTATATCCCGACGAACGTGATCTCGATCACCGACGGGCAGATCTTCCTCGAGTCGAAACTCTTCAACTCCGGCGTGCGCCCCGCGATCAACGTCGGCATCTCGGTCTCGCGAGTCGGTGGAAACGCGCAGATCGGCCCGATGAAGAAGGTCGCCGGGAGGATCAAGCTCGAGCTCTCGCAGTACCGCGACCTCGAGGCCTTCGCGCAGTTCGGCTCCGACCTCGACGCCGACACCCAGCGCACGCTCGCGCGTGGTGCACGGCTCGTGATGACGCTCAACCAGCACGAGCGCGCGCCGCTGCCCGTCGAGGACCAGGTGCTGCAGATCTCCGCGGCCACGAACGGCTTCCTCGATCGCATCAACCCCGACCGCGTGGGCGAGTTCCTGACGGGGCTGACCGAACGGATGCACTCCCAGCACAAAGACGTGCGCGAGAAGATCGCCGCCGGCGACTGGTCGGATGAGACCCAGAAGGCGGTGCGCGAGGCGATCGACTCCTTCGCGCAGGACTTCGGCTATGACCTCGACGAGGAGGGCCAGCCGCTGGAGGAGGCCCAGGTGGCCTAGCGCCGCCCAACGGGTACTGCCATGGCATCTCAGCGCGACGTCAAGAACAAGATCGCATCGGTCAAGAACATTCAGAAGATCACCCGTGCGATGGAGATGGTGGCCGCCGCGCGCCTGCGCCGCGCCGAGCAGCGCATCGAAGCGCTGCGGCCCTACGCCGATGCGCTGCGACGGATGACGCGCCAGGCCGCGCAGGCCGCGGGCGCCGAGGCCAGCAGGCTGCCGCTGCTCAGCGAGCACGAGAACGTCGAGAAGGTCGGGCTGCTGCTCGTCACCGGCGATCGCGGGCTCGCGGGCGGCTTCAACTCGCAGATCGTCCGCGCCGGCGTGCGTATCTCCGGCGAGCTCGGCGAAGAGGGCCTGAAAAGCGAGTGGTATGCGACCGGCAGGCGCGGCGTCTCCTCGCTCAGCTTCCGCGGATATGACCTCAGTGGCTCCTACACCGGCTTCGCCGACCGTCCCGCCTACGCGGACGCGCGCAGCATTGCCGACGACCTGATCCAGGCCTACATCGACGGTGAGCTCGACCGCGTGGAGATGGTCTACAACTCCTACGTATCCCCGCTCACGCAGAAGGTGACCCACGAGCGGCTGCTGCCGATCTCCCAAGCGACGATCACCGGCGAGGAGGAGGGCGAGGACTCCGAGGAGGGCGAGCAGAGCGGCCCGAAAGCGCTGGTCGACTACGAGCCCGATCCCGAAGAGATCCTCAAGCGACTCGTGCCCGACTACGTGGAGATCTCGATCTACCGCGCGCTCGTGGAGTCCACCGCGGGCTTCTTCGGCGCGCAGATGACCGCGATGCGCAGCGCCTCCGAGAACGCCGGGGAAATCATCACCGACTACACGCTGCAGATGAACCGCGCCCGACAGGCCGAGATCACCCAGGAGATCATGGAGGTAGTAGCCGGCGCCGAGGGCCTCAGCTAGGACCAACGACCGCCCGTCGGTGCGATCCAACACCAGAACTTGAACAGAATGACTAGGAGATCAGAGAGCTAATGTCAGCCAGCACCCCAGAGGCCACCCAGCAGTCCTCCGCCAATGGCGGGGCCAAGCAGAACGTCGGTCGCATCGAGGAGATCCAGGGCGTCGTGATCGAGGCCGTCTTCCCCGAGCGCCTGCCCGAGATCAACCACGCGATCACCGTCGCGCGCCCGAAGGCGGCGGCCGAGGAGGAGGCTGAGGGAATCAGCCCCGGCGCCGGCGAGACGGTGCTCGTGTGCGAGGTCCAGCAGCACCTGGGTGATGACCGCGTGCGTGCGGTTGCGATGGACACGACAGACGGGCTCGCACGCGGCCTTGAGGTGATCGACACGGGCGCGCCGATCTCGGTGCCCGTGGGCGAGGCGACGCTGGGACGCATCTTCAACCTGCTCGGCGAGCCGATCGATCTCGGCGCGGAGATGCCCGCGGACGTCGAGCGCCGCGGCATCCACCAGAGCGCGCCGCGCGTCGAGGACCTGACGCCGACCACGGAGATGTTCGAGACGGGCATCAAGGTCATCGACCTGCTCGCGCCCTACGCGAAGGGCGGCAAGGTCGGCCTGTTCGGGGGCGCTGGCGTCGGCAAGACGGTGCTGATCCAGGAGCTCATCCACAACCTCGCCAAGGAGCACGGCGGGCTCTCCGCCTTCTGCGGCGTGGGCGAGCGCTCGCGCGAGGGCAACGACCTGTGGCTGGAGATGAAGGAATCGGGCGTGCTGGACAAGACGATGCTCGTCTTCGGCCAGATGAACGAGCCCCCCGGCGCGCGCATGCGCGTGGCGCTCTCGGGCCTGACGATGGCCGAATACTTCCGCGACAAGGGCCAGGACGTGCTGCTGTTCATCGACAACATCTTCCGCTTCGTGCAGGCCGGCTCTGAGGTCTCGGCGCTACTCGGGCGCATGCCCTCGCAGGTCGGCTATCAGCCGACGCTGGAGACCGAGATGGGTCAGCTGCAGGAGCGCATCACCTCGACCAAGAGCGGCTCGGTCACCTCGATCCAGGCGATCTACGTGCCCGCCGACGACTACACCGATCCCGCTCCGGCATCGGTTTTCGCGCACCTCAACGCAACCACGGCGCTGTCGCGTGCGATCTCCGAAAAAGGCATTTACCCCGCGGTCGACCCCCTCGACTCGACCTCGACGATCCTCAAGGCGGACATCGTCGGCGAGGATCACTTCCGCGTGGCCAACGAAGTCAAGGAGATCCTGCAGCGCTACAAGGAGCTCCAGGACATCATCGCGATCCTCGGCATCGACGAGCTCTCCGACGAGGACAAGCTCACCGTGCAGCGCGCGCGGCGGATCGAGCGCTTCCTCTCCCAGCCGTTCTTCGTCGCAGAAGAGTTCACCGGCACCCCCGGCGCTTACGTGCCGATCGCCGACACGATCCGCGGCTTCCAAGAGATCATCGAAGGCAAACACGATGACGTGCCCGAGAGCGCCTTCTTCCTGAAGGGCACGATCGACGAGGTCGTCGAGGCGGCGAAGAAATAGCCGATGGCCCGCACGCGATTCCCAGCTGAAGTGCTGACCCCCGAGGGCGAGGTGTTCTCGGAGGAGATCGAGATGCTCTCCACGCGCACCGCCGTGGGCTCGATCGGCATCCTCGCGGGGCACGAGCCGATCCTCGCGATGCTCGAACCGACCGAGCTGCGCCTCTACCGCTCCGAGACGGACATCGTGCGCTTCGCCCAGGCGGAGGGCTATCTGCAGTTCGCCGAGAACCGGGCGCTCGTGCTCGTCGAGGAGGCGATCGCCCCCGAGGCGCTCGACCGTGCCACCTTCGAGACGAAGCTCTCCGAGGCGCGCACCGCGGCCGAGCAGGCCGAGCCCGACAGCGAGGAAAAGGCCCGCGCCGAGCGCGACATCCGCCGCTACGAGGCGTTTCTGGCCGTCGGCAGCTAGACACACCGTTTCCCGCCGCCACCCACTAGCCTTCTCGGCCTCATGAGCGCCTCCCCAGAGCCCATCGGAGTGATCGGTACCGGCTACGTCGGGCTCGTGACGGCCGCTGGCTTCGCCGAGCTCGGCAGCGACGTGTGGTGCGTGGACATCGACGCGGCCAAGATCGAGCGGCTGCGCCGCGGCGAGGTCCCGATCTACGAGCCGGGCCTCCAGGAGCTGCTGGCACGCAACTCCGAGCGCCTGCACTTCTCCACCGACATCGCCGATGCGCTCGAGCACGCGCGGCTGCTGTTCGTCGCGGTGGGCACGCCGCCCACCTACTCGGGCGATGCCGATCTCTCGGCGGTGCATGCCGTCGTCGCTGCGATCCCGGCCGCGGAGGATCGGGCGCTCGTGATGAAGTCGACCGTGCCCTGCGGGACGGGCACATCGCTGCAGCGCGTGTTCGGTGAGAACGGCAAGGGCAGCCTCGGCTACGTGTCCTGCCCTGAGTTCCTCAAGGAGGGCTCGGCCGTCGAGGACTTCCTGCACCCCGACCGCGTCGTAGTCGGCGACGACGGCGGCTGGGCGGGCGATGCGGTGGTCGCGCTGTATGAGCCGCTGCAGGCGCCGCTGGTGCGCACCGACGTCGCGAGCGCAGAGATGGTCAAGCTCGCCTCAAACGCTTTCCTGGCGACGAAGATCTCCTTCATCAACGAGATCGCCAACGTGTGCGAGGAGACCGGCGCAGACGTGGTCGAGGTGGCTCGCGGGATGGGACTGGACGACCGCATCGGCAAGAAGTTCCTGCAGGCCGGCATCGGCTTCGGCGGCAGCTGTTTTCCCAAGGACGTCGACGCGCTCAAGCAGCTCGCCGGCAACTCCGGCTATCACTTCCAGCTGCTGACAGCCGTGATCGAGGTCAACGATCTGCAGAAGCGCCGCGTGATCGGCAAGCTGCAGCGCCATCTCGGCGGCCTCGCAGGCAAGCGCATCGCGCTGCTCGGCCTCGCCTTCAAGCCCAACACCGACGACATGCGCGAGGCCTCCTCGCTCGTGCTCTCCGCGCGCCTGCAGGCCGACGGCGCGAGCGTCAGCGCCTATGACCCCGTCGCCGAGGAGCAGGCACGCAAGCTCGTCTCCGGCATCGCCTTCGCCGACTCGCCGATGGCTGCCCTGCAGGGCGCAGATGCCGCCGTGCTCGTGACCGAGTGGCAGGAGCTGCTCGAGCTCGATTGGGCGCAGGGCGCCGCAGCGATGGCGGGCAGCCTCGTGATCGACGGACGCAACGCCCTGGACCCCGTCGCCGTACGTGCCGCGGGCCTGACCTACGAGGGCATCGGGAGGCGGTGAGCCCATCCAGGCGGTGATCCTCGTCGGCGGGCAGGGCACGCGCCTTCGCCCGCTCACCTCCACGATCCCCAAGCCCGTCGTGCAGCTCGTCGACAGGCCCTTCATGACGTTCATGCTCGAGTGGCTGCGCGGCCACGGCATCGAGGACGTGATCATGTCCTGCGGCTTCCTCGCCGACAGCGTGCGCGACGTGCTCGGCGACGGCTCGGCGCTCGGCATCCGCCTGCGCTTCGTGGAGGAGCCCGAGCCGCTCGGCACCGCCGGTGCGCTGAAGCTCGCCGAGCCAATGCTCGAGGAGCGCTTTCTGATGCTCAACGGGGACGTGCTCACCGACATCGACCTCACCAGCCAGATCGCACAGCACGAGCGCACCGGCGCGCGCGCGACGCTCGCGCTCGTGCCGGTCGAGGACCCTTCGGCCTACGGCGTCGTGATCCTCGAGCCCGACGGCTCGGTGCGCGACTTCGTCGAGAAGCCCGCTCCCGGTGAGCTCGACAGCAAGCTGATCAGCGCCGGCGCCTACGTGCTCGAGCGCGAGATCCTCGACCTCGTGGCGCCCGAGCGCAACGTCTCGATCGAGCGCGAGGTCTGGCCGCGGTTGGTGGGAGACGGCCTCTACGGCTTCGCCTGCGAGAGCTATTGGCTCGACATCGGCACGCCCGCGCGCTATCTGCAGGGCACCTTCGACATCATCCAGGGCAACGTGCAAAGCGGCGTGCGCGACCGTCTAGGCAGCGACTGGCTGGCGATCGACGAGGGCGCCGAGGTGCGCGGCCGCGCGATCCCACCTGCCCTGATCGAGCGTGGCGTGCGCGTCGCCGAGGGCGCTCTCATCGGCAGTCTCGTGGTGCTCGGCGAGGACGTCACGATCGGTGTGGGAAGCGTCGTCGAGCGAGCCGTTATCCTTAAAGGCACAGAGATCGGCGCCGGCTGCGAGCTGCGCGACTGCATCGTCGCCGCGGACTGCTTCGTGGGAGCAGGCTCCAAGATCACAGGCGGTGCGGTGCTCGGCGAGGGTGTGAGCATCGGGGCTGACAACGTGATCACGCGCGGGGCGCGTATCTTCCCTGGTGTCCAGGTGCCCGACGGGGCGATCGCCTTCTAGCAGGCACAGCCACCAAGCCAGCAGCGCAGGAGAACTTCAGTTATGCCAACCATGACCCCGGCAGCCCAGGAGGCGAGCAGATGAGCGACAGCGGCGCGACCGCCACACCGATCGCCGAGGACCTCTCACGCGCCGCGATTGCACGCGTCGACCCCTCCGACCAGCTGGGCGACGTGCTGGCGCTGCCCGAGCACCTGCGCGATGCCCTGTGGCGCGTGGAGTCGGCGATCATGCAGGACTGGGACACGACCGCCGGGCTCGTCGTCGCGGGCATGGGCGGCTCTGCGATCGGCGGGGCGCTGGCACGGGCGGCACTGGGCGACCACGCCTCGCGGCCGATCTTCGTGACGCGCGCCTACGGGCTGCCGACATGGACGACGCCCGACACGATGGTGCTGTGCGCAAGCTACTCGGGGGAGACGGAGGAGACGCTCGCCTGCTATGAGTCGGCGGGAGCTCTCGGCGCCAAGCGCACGGTGGTCACGACCGGCGGGCGCCTCGCCGAGATGGCGCGCGCCGACGGCGTGCCCGTGATCCCGCTGCCGGGTGGCTTTCAGCCGCGCGCCGCGGTCGCCTACATGATCGTCGCGGCGCTCGAGGTGGCCGCGCTGTGCGGCGCCGGCCCGCGTCTGACCTCAGAGATCGACGTCGCCGCCTCGCACATCGAGCAGCTCGTGACCGAGTGGGGCCCCGACGCCGCCGAGGACTCGCTTGCCAAGAGCCTCGCGCGTGGGCTGCTCGGCTCAACGCCCGTGATTGCCGGCGCCGGCCTGACGACGCCGATCGCCTACCGCTGGAAGACGCAGATCAACGAGAACGCCAAGCAGCCCGCTTTCTGGCACGAACTGCCCGAGCTCGACCACAACGAGATCGTCGGCTGGGAGGGCGCGGGCGATGTAGGGCGCTTCTCGGCCGTGTTCCTGGATGACTCCGACGCGCACCCGCGCGTGAAGGAGCGCATGGACATCACCGAGCGCCTGATCGCAGGCAACGCTTTTGCGAGCTTCCGCCTGGAGACTCGCGGGCAGACGGCGATCGAGCGCGTGATCTCGCTCGTGCTTCTGGGCGACCTCGTCTCGATCTATCTCGCCGCCCTGCGCGGCGTCGATCCGGGGCCCGTAAAGGTGATCGACGAGCTCAAGGCTGCGCTGGCCGCACGCTGAGCGGCTCTGAGCTGTGTGATACGGTCGAGGCCGGCCGAGGAGCGCTGCGACGGGCACCGATCCGCCACGCTCGGCCTCTCTGCAGCAAGGGCGCTCACCTGACCGGACAGGAGGATTCGTTATGTCCGCCATGACACCCACCGCCGTAGCCAACGACTTCAGGGTCGCCGACCTCTCTCTCGCCGAGTTCGGCCGCAAGGAGATCGTGCTCGCCGAGCACGAGATGCCCGGCCTGATGGCGATCCGCCGCGAGTATGCCGACGCGCAGCCGCTCGCCGGTGCGCGCATCACCGGCTCGCTGCACATGACGATCCAGACGGCCGTCTTGATCGAGACGCTGAGGGCGCTCGGCGCCGAGGTGCGCTGGTGCAGCTGCAACATCTTCTCCACGCAGGACCATGCCGCCGCAGCAGTGGCCGTGGGTCCCGACGGGACCCCCGAGAGCCCCCGCGGCGTGCCGGTCTTCGCCTGGAAGGGTGAGACGCTAGAGGAGTACTGGTGGTGCACCGAGCAGGTGCTGCGCTGGCCGGACGCCGAGGGTGGGCCAAACATGATCCTCGACGACGGCGGCGATGCGACGCTGCTCGTGCACAAGGGCACCGAGTACGAGAAGGCCGGCGCGGTGCCGGACCCGGCGGGTGGGGAATCTGAGGAGCACGAGGTGATCCTGAACGTACTCACGCGCTCGCTGGCCGAGGACCCGAAGCGCTGGACGCGCATCGGCGCGGGCATCAAAGGCGTCACCGAGGAGACCACCACAGGCGTGCACCGCCTCTATGAGATGGTCGAGAGCGGCGAGCTGCTGTTCCCGGCGATCAACGTCAACGACTCGGTCACGAAGTCCAAGTTCGACAACCTCTACGGCTGCCGCCATTCGCTGATCGACGGCATCAACCGCGCGACAGACGTGATGATCGGCGGCAAGGTCGCTGTCGTCTGCGGCTTCGGCGACGTCGGCAAGGGCTGTGCGGAATCGCTGCGCGGGCAGGGCGCGCGCGTGATCATCACCGAGATCGACCCGATCTGCGCGCTGCAGGCCGCGATGCAGGGATATGAGGTAAACACGCTCGAGGACGTGATCGACAGCGGCGACATCTTCATCACGACGACAGGCAACAAGGACATCATCACCGCGTCGGACATGGAGCGCATGAAGCACCAGGCCGTCGTCGGCAACATCGGGCACTTCGACAACGAGATCGACATCGCCGGGCTCGGACGCATCTCGGGCATCGAGCGCATCAACATCAAGCCGCAGGTCGACAAGTGGGTCTTCCCCGACGGCCACGCGATCATCATGCTCTCCGAGGGACGCCTGCTGAACCTCGGCAACGCCACAGGCCACCCGAGCTTCGTGATGAGCAACTCCTTCAGCAACCAGACGATCGCCCAGATCGAGCTGTTCTCAAAGAACGACGAGTACGAAAAGCGCGTCTACGTCCTGCCCAAGCATCTCGACGAGAAGGTCGCGCGCCTACACCTCGACGCGCTCGGCGTGAAGCTCACGCAGCTCTCCGCGGAGCAGGCCGCCTACATCGGCGTGCCCGTCGAGGGCCCCTACAAGCCCGACCACTACAGGTACTAGTCAATTGATGAGAGCGATGGTCCTCGCGGCCGGGCTGGGGACCCGGCTGCGTCCGCTCACCTACGAGATAACGAAGCCGATGGTGCCGGTGCTCGACCGCCCGGTGATGGAGCACATCGTCGATCTGCTGGCGAAGCACGGCTTCGAGCAGGTGATCGCGAACCTGCACTACTTCCCGGACTCGATCCGCGAGTACTTCGGGGAGCGAATCTCATATCGCTTCGAGGCAGAGCTGCTCGGCACCGCCGGCGGGGTGCGCGCGTGCGCGGAGTTCTTCGGCGATGACGCCTTCCTCGTGATCTCCGGGGACGCGCTCACCGACATCGACCTCACGGCGCTCGCGAAGCGTCACCGCGACTCTGGCGGAATCGCGACGCTGGCGGTCAAGAAGGTCGCCGACACGCGCGAGTACGGCGTCGTGCTGCACGACAGCGACGGCCGGATCACGGGCTTTCAGGAGAAGCCGGCGCCCGAGGAGGCGCTGTCGGACCTCGGCAACTGCGGCATCTACGTCTTCTCTCCGCAGATCTTCGACTACTTCCCTGAGCGGCCCTTCGTCGACTGGGCCCAGGACGTCTTCCCGGCGCTGCTCGAGAACGACCTGCCGTTTCACATCCACGAGGTGGGGGAGTACTGGAACGACGTCGGCTCGCTCAGCGAGCTGCGCCAGGGGACATTCGACGCGCTGCGTGGAGAGCTGCACCTCGACATCGAAGGCGAGGAGACGAGCCCCGGCGTGATCGTCGCCGACGGCGCGCCGCCACCGGGCGACGCCGAGGTCGAAGGACCCGTGTGGATCGGACGCGACGTGACGATCGGCGCGGGCGTGCGCCTGATGGGACCGGTCGTGCTCGGCGACGGTGCACGCGTAGGCGACGGCGCGCAACTGCGCGAGAGCATCGTCTTTCCCGGCACCGAGCTCGCCGCCGGCTCGATCACGATCGGGGCGATAGCCGGCCACAGCGGCATCCTCGAGAGCCTGCGCTCACGCTCCTAGAACGCGAAGAGGCCCGCCGAAGCGAGCCCCTTCCGGAAAGTGAGACTATGACAATCGTCGTATTGATATACTTGGCTCACCTCAATAAAGAGCGGCCAAACCGCCGCAACGACGGCGTCCCGCCCGTATCATGGGCATCGTAGAACCCACCGCTCAAGCGCGACAGGGCGACCGCCAATCACTGGAAGGTAGACGCCGCATCCCTGCTATGGCCGATGACGAGACACCACAATCTGTTGACGTTGTTGTGCCGCCGGAGCTTCAGGTCGGCGTCTATGCGAACCAGGCCGCCGTGTCCAGCCAGGCGCCTCACGACGTCACACTCGACTTCATCCAGCTTGTGCCGGGCGGCGGTGTGCCGCTGCCCATTGTGGTCGCTCGGTTGAAGCTCTCGCCGAGCTTTATCATGCCCTTGATGCAAGCCCTCAGCAGCCACCTGACCATGCATGAGGAGCTTTCCCAACAGCTTGAGCAGTCCATCGAAACGCCGCCAGATTCGGAGGAGCAGGCATGACGGCGACGACCCTGATAGGTCCCATCGGTGACCACGACAACGTCGAGGTCGCGGCAGACGGTCCGCTGACGATCACGCTTCGCTATGCCAAGCCGGAGCCACTAGAGGGCGCGCACTCCTATCCGGTCCCGGTTTTCCCGCGCCTGAGCGCCGTCCTGACCCGCAGTGAGACGGGCTGGATCGCGCGTGCGCCCGAGGTTGATGCCCTCGGCCACGGCGACACCTGGCAGGCGGCGATGGACAGCCTGAAGGATGAGGTCGAGCAGTATTTGGAGTACGTCCGAGATGACCGCCCATCTCTCGCGCGGGCCATTTCCCATCACTCGGGGTTTGTCGGACTTCTCGCTACGCCCCGTGAGCTCTGGTTCGCGTCAGTGAGCGTGGATGCCCCCTCGGTGGAATGAGTACCGCAAGGTCATCCGCCGGAATGGATTCACGCTCGTTCGTTCCAAGAAGCACGAGACTTGGGTCAAGCACGACGACGACGGCAGCGTTCTGGCACACACCAGCGTGTCGCACGGCAACGCGCAGATAAGAGACAAAACCCTCTTCAAGGCACTACTCAGGCAATGTCAAAAGACGGAGGAGCACTTCTATGAAGTCCTCAAAGGCAAAGGCAAGTAGTGGCCGCGCCAGCACAATCTCGATCCCACGTAGCGAGCTAACGAGCACTCCCACGCCGGGCTATACGACGAAGGACTTCTGGCGGGATGTCGCCGTCAAGCGTCCCTCCGGCGACGGGGCGGAGTTCGAGCGCTTCGAGGACTTGACCCGGAAGCTCGTCAATGCGCCGAAGCCCGACGCCAAGAGCTAGCCGGACTGCACGACGCGCAGATGACGCCGTGGGCTAACCGGCGTTTGGAGATCGGGCGGCGTGAGCCGTAGAGCCTCCCTGAGTAGTTCCTCGGCTGTGATGCCGCGCAGTTGAGCCATCTCGTTGATCTGGCGCCACTCCTGACGTGTGAGGCGTAGCGGAACCACATGCGCAAAGCCCGGCATATCGTGGAGCGTATAGCGCTCTACGACTGGCAGTCAATGGCATATGGTGGAATGCATGGACTTAGACACATGCGGCGTGCGATGTTTCCGGCATGGCGCGCTCGCCCAAACCCGACCCTCAGCTCGCGGCAGCGGTCCGTCGTCTCCGCGAGGATCGAGGCGTCACGCGAGAAGCGCTGGCCTTCCATGCCGGGATCACGACCGGCTCGCTCGCGCGCATCGAACTCGTCCAATCGACGCCGGGATGGGACACAGTTCGCAGCATCGCCAAAGCGCTCGATATCTCGCTCGCAGACCTCGTCGAAGCCATCGAAGCCACGGCCTGAATATTGGCGTCAGAGCACCGCAACAGGCAGGGTTCGCGCCGAAATCCAAGAAGATGATGCATCGATGTCGCACAATGCAGTGATTCTGTCCGGCCGATGGGTGAACATGGTTACCTTGAAGCCCTTCGACAGAGGCGCCGATCTAGAGGGGTAGAAGTCCCGGCCGGAGCATCGTGGCGCGATGTCTCCGCAGAAGCTCTTGGGCTGTGCCGGCAGGCGGCGTCCCTCAGCTCACTAGACCAGCGATGAGATCCTAAAGGCGGACCCGGCGGAAGCCTCGACTATCGAGAGCCGGTTACTTCGGCGTACGTCAGCCTGCGGCCTTGGACCGCTCCGAGCAACGTCTCAAACCGGCCGTAGTCGGTGCGCTCGCGGAGGTTGTAGGCAAACACGCGCTCATCGACGTAGCGGAACAGGTGGTCGGCGTCCACGCTGACGTAGGTTCCGTGGAGTCCTCGCTTGAGGAGCGACCAGAAGTTCTCTAGCCCGTTCGTGTGGACGCGCCCGTCCACGTAGCGCTCAAGGTGGTTGACGGTCGCATGGTCGTAGCCGAGCCCCGCTAGACGGGCGCCTGGTCGGTGTAGACGTTGGAGCCTTGCTCGACCGCGCGGGCTACACGGAGCTTGAGAGTGTCGCCTTTGACATTCGGCACGACCTCGGCGTGGACGCGGCCGTCGCGTTCCTTGAGACCGAACACGGGCGTCTTGCCGCCCGGTCCGCCGCGCGGTTTGCGCTTCTTTTCGTGCGGAAGCTTGTTGCGGCCCTTCCCGCCGATGAACGTCTCGTCCGCCTCCACCTCACCGGAGAGCTTGAGGAAGCTCTTGGTCTGCATGGCGAGCCTGATCCGGTGGAGCATGAACCAGCTCGACTTCTGCGTGATCCCGAGCGCCCGGCCAAGCTCATGGGACGAGATCCCGTTCTTGGTGTTCGCGGCCAGCCACACCGCGGGGAGCCACTTGTCGAGGCCGAGCGGCGAGTCCTCGAAGATCGTCCCGACCTTGACCGAGTACTGGCGCTTGCAGGCTTTGCACTTCCAGACGCGACGAGTGCTCAGGTAGCTGTATTCCATGCAGCCGCATCGCGGACAGACCGGCCCCTCGGGCCAGCGGAGCTTCGCAACGAACTCGGTGCAGATGTCGAGGTCGGAGAAGTAGCGGATCGCCTCAAGAAGGCTGGTGGGGCGCTGCTCGGAAGTGCTCATAAGGTGAGCTTACTACGTCAGAGCAGGTGAGTCAAGTATATTATTATGACAATAGTCAGCATAGCATCTATCTAGCTGTCTGCTGCCGGTAGCTGGCTGATGCTGATCCAGCAGCGACACCGCGCCTGACGCACTTCGCCACGCGTGGTGGCGACCAGGTGCGCGCACCCGTCGCAGGGGGAGGCGTGGAGCCTCACACTGCTTCGAAGCGCTCGCGTCTTTTCTGTGCCTGCTCGGACTCGTTCAACGCGCGCATGAACAGCACGGCCAGCGCGACGCCCATCACGAGCGACTGCTCGACGGCCATGACCAGACCGGCGATCGACTGGTCGGAGTGCGCTGAGAGGCCCCATACGCGGGCGTGATGCTCGTAGTAGGGATACAGCGCGGAGGGTGCGAAGGCCAGTCCCATGCCGAGCGCGCCCACGAACAGCTTCGTGGAGAGCATGTAGATCACCGGACCCATGCCGTCGAGGCGCAGACGGGCGCGGATCGGCGAGAGCAGATGCCACCAGTACAGCGAGCCCACGAGCACGAAGCTGAGGTGCTCGAGCACGTGCACGAGCGGGTGGCGCACCGCGAAGTCATACGCCGCGGGGACGTGCCAGGCCCAGATCACAGCTACGTAGAGCAGGACCGCGAAGGCTGGATGTGCGAGCGCGCCGGCGCGGCGCTCGAGATCGCTGACGGCGCGCGTGAGCGGACGCAGGATCACCTTGGTGAGCCCCAGTATCGCGAGCACAGGGGCAAGGTCCAGCAGCAGCGTGTGCTGGATCATGTGCGCGAAGAAGAGCTGATCGGCGAGCGCGTCGATCGGCGAGACGAGCGCCACCAGCACGACCGCAACGGAGGCCATGAAGCAGCACAGCCGCCACACCGGTGCCTCGCTCTCACGACGCGGCGAGTCGCCTGAGCGCACCGCTCGCCAGCGGCGCACATAGGCGCCGGAGACGATCGCCACGCCGATCAGCACTCCGGGGCTGAACGTCCAGGACAAATCAGCCTTCATCCACGGTGATTCTCCCACCATCGCCGTGCGAGACGATGAACCTCGCGCGCACCGGAAAGGCCGCAGCAACGACGTGGCTAGGACGGACATTCGATGTAGGGCCATTTACATCCGCCGTAAACGGGCGTAGCATCGATCCCATAGCCAGAGAAAAGGCCGACCGAAGGAGCCTGTGATGCAAATCGACATCAAGGGTCGCAACGTCCCGGTCACCGACGAGCTGCGTACCCACGCTGAGCGCCGGCTGACGAAGGTCACGCGCCAGGTCTCGGAGCTCGCCCGCTTGGAGATAGAGATCTTCAAGGAGCCCAACCCGCGAGTCGCCAACTGTCAGGTCGCAGAGGGCACGCTCTACCTGAAGGGCGTCACTCTGCGTGCCCACGATGCATCTCCGGAGATGCTGCACTCGCTCAACCTGATGGTCGACGAGCTGGCGCGCCAGGTCAAGCGCCATCGTGACAAACTGCGCCACCGTCGCGAGGCGCACGCGGCCGCAGCGCGCGCAGCGCGCGCAGCGGCCAGCACGGCGCTGCCCTCGCTCTGAGCAGAGCGCCGCCGAGGAGCTGACGCGGGCGTCGCCCGCGAGCGGAGCTTGAGCCTCGCCCGCGGCGACTCCTGCTGATCCGTGCGATGTGGCCCGGTTGGGGCGCGCGGGCCGTAACATCACACGAGATGGGCGCGACCATCGACCAGCTCGGCCCGGCCGACGTGGCGGCCCTGGGCGAGCGCCTGGCCGCCAACGTCGCGGATGCCGTGAAGGTGCCTTCTGGCGTGCTTCGGGAGGTCCTGATCGCGCTCCTGGCAGACGGCCACGTGCTGATCGAGGACCACCCCGGCGTCGGCAAGACCGCTCTCGCGCGAGCCCTGGCGCGCTCGATCGACGCGGATTACTCGCGCATCCAGTGCACTTCGGATCTGCTGCCCTCCGACGTGGTCGGAGCCAATGTGTTCAACCAGCCGCAGGCCCGCTTCGAGTTTCGCCCGGGCCCGGTCTTCGCTCATCTCGTGCTCGTCGATGAGATCAACCGCGCCTCGCCCAAGACCCAGTCGGGCCTGTTGGAGGCGATGCAGGAGGGGCACGTGACGATCGATGGAACGAGCCATGCGCTCGCGCGCCCGTTCATGGTGCTCGCGACGCAGAACCCCGTCGAGTACGAGGGCACCTACCCGCTTCCCGAGGCCCAGCTCGACCGCTTCATGGTGCGGGTCTCGCTCGGCTATCCGTCGGCCGGACAGGAGGCCGAGATGCTGGCCGCTCATGCCGCCGGCGATCACGTCCTGGACCTCCGGTCCGTCAGCTCGATCGATGAGCTGCGCCGTGCGCAGCAGGCTGCACGCGAGGTGCACGCGAGCGCGTCACTGCGTGACTACGTCGTCGCCGTGCTCACGCGCACGCGCGAGGACCCGCGCACCGAGCTGGGCGCCAGCCCGCGGGCGGGGCTGATGCTGCTGAAGGCCGCAAAGGCCGCCGCGGCATTGGAGGGACGCGACCACGCGCTCCCCGACGACGTTCAGGCGATCGCCGCGGCCGTGCTCGCCCACAGGCTGGCGCTCGCGCCGAGCGCCTTCGGCGCGGGTCCGCTCGACGTTGTCCGAGACGCGCTGGCGAGGGTCTCGGCCTTGTGAGGCGGGCGCGGGAGCTGGGGCTCGCCGGGGCGCTGCTGTGTGCGCTTGCGGTGCTCCTCGGCACGCCCGCGCTGAACGTTCCGGGCATCGCGCTGCTGCTCGGGGCGATCGTCGCGCCCGCATGGGTGGCGCTCAGCGCCGCGCGCGCCACGCTCACACTGTGCAGCGCTGTCGCGATGGCCTACGAGGGTGAGAGCGTGGCGCTCACGCTCGAGCTGCGTCGCGGGAGACTGCCGTTTCCTGACGCACAGCTCATTCCCTGGCCGGGCGCCGCGGCGGTTGCGCTCCCGAGCGCTCGCCGCGGAGCGCTCGAGCTCTCCGCGGTGCTCACGCGCAGGGGCCTGCATTCGCTCGGTCCGGCTCGGCTGCGAGTCGCCGATCCGCTCGGCATCTGTGCGCGCGAGCTGACCTCCGCCCGGCACGAGCTGCTGGTGCTGCCGCGCATCCACCCGGTCAACGCACCGTCGCTTGCGCCGAGGGACGCTCGCGACACGGCCATGGGGAGAGCTCGCCAATCGGTGTTGGAGCTCGACGCCCTGCGCCCCTACACGCTCGGTGGGGCCTCCTCGCGAATCCACTGGCCGACGGTGGCGCGAACCGGTGCGCTGATGGAGCGCGGCGTGAGCGCCGAGGGTCAGGAGCCGAGCCTCGTGGTGCTCGACGCGAGCGACCCGGCCGGCGAGGACTCGCTCGATCAGGCTCTGCGCGCCGTCGCTTCGCTGTGCGTTCACCTGGCGCGGCGAGGAGGCTGCCGGCTGCTGCTGCCAGGGGAGCGGCGGGCGGCCGTGGTTGAGCCCGACCTCCGCGGCTGGCCGACGCTGCACGCCCGCCTCGCGCTCGTTCACCCCAGTTCGAGCCCACCCCGGCTCGGGCAGCGCCTCGCAGCGCGCACGATCCTCTACGTGACGGCGGCTGGCGCTGGGGCACCCGCGCTGCGGGGGCGCTGCTACCGCGTCGGGCCCCACGCGCTCGTCGGAGTCGCCGTCGCCTTCACCGTCGCCGGCTGCTCGGCGCAGCTGCTCGACGGCACCGGCAGGGGACGCCTGCGA
>JACDGG010000118.1 GCA_013815355.1 Solirubrobacterales bacterium | reverse complement strand
AGACCTCGCCGAGCAAATGCTCGCATTCATCGAGACCTACAACCAGACCGCCAAACCCTTCAAGTGGACCTACACCGGCAAGGTCCTCGAGGCATAAACCAGCGAATTAAGAGGATGAACCACTAGTCTGATGCCAGTATGTCGGTGCTGGCCCATCCTCGCGGACGAGCGTAGTGGCCGACAGCCGACGATGAGCGAGATGAGTGAGGACCGGCCGGTGGATGAGGGCGACGCGCCGCGACTGACGGGCAGACGAAGACTTGCCGATAGGCTGGGGGGCAGTCGCCGGGTGCGGGTTGCCGTGTTTTGGATTGCCGTGATTGTTGGCGGCTACCTGCAGGCGGAATATGCTGGAACGAAGCATCCGTCCGGCGTGCTGAAGATATGGGGGCGGGCGGGCGCGATCGTGGCGCTCATATTGATTGTGACGGTCGTCGTCTACGGGGTGCGGCAAGCGCAGGCGCGACGGCGTGAACGCGAGCGGCGTGAGTAGCGACAGCCCTCCGCCGACGTCGACGATGTTGGCTCGATGAGCCTGAACCAGCTCAAGGGCCCGCGCCCTCGCCTACAGCGTCACCAACGATCCGTTGCTACCCGTCTTCGGGCTCACCGATTGGCATGACGCCCTTCTGCTTCAGCACGTCGTAGAGCCGGCCCAGCTTGTCCAGCGCCGGCTGACAAAATTGCAAGTCGCGCAGGCCCGAATCCGGTCGCAGGTTTACGTTTATCGCTCATCGAAGCCGGCGAGCAAAGGATGTCGCCGGTCAGGACCGATCCCCTAGCGATCGCGGACAAGCTCGTGGAGGATCACGGTGGGCATAATCTCCCTGGTCCAGGCCAGACCAGCTTCGATCGGTGCTGCGAGCGTCGAGCGAACGGGGTCGAGCACGTTGGTCCTTGCGGCGGGCTGATATCGCGCCACGTGAGACAGGGCGTAGAGGATCACCCACCAGACCATCAACGGTACGAGCACGTCCTGATTGCTGCCGACTCCGGGCATGAGATAGTGGGCGCCCTCGGCGCCTGGGAATCTGGGGTGCCACTTCATCCAGGGGTCGCCATGCGCCCGACGATGTCTGCCAAGACAAGCGCGCCTCATGCCGCCCTTCAATGACGCCGGCGCCCAAGTGCATCTCGGGGCTCAGAGGCTTTGCAGATTCTCGCCCTGCATGATCACGTAACGGTGGACTGTCAGCCCAGGTTGTGCGGGAGTTGGGAAGTCAGGATTGGCTGCCCGGCGGCCAAATCCCAGCCTTCTTCGATCCGATACGCCATAGCCGATCGTATCCCTGACCCAGTATCAGCGGGGCTCCCTGTGGTCGCGGGTACTGGTTTCGATCCTGCCCCCGCTATGACACGAAAGCCCTGGAAATCCGGAAATCCAGGGCTTTCATGGTTCTAGGGCTCGGGCGCTGGTGGAGCTTCCTCCCGAGATTTCCTCCCAGGATCGGGATCTGGTTGGGGGAGCTTTGCGTCTGCGAGCAAAGACGCCGCCCAGCCGCTGGCGCTCTCGGCCGCTGCCAGCGCGGCCATGCGGTCGAGCGCGATCGGCTCGTCGTAGCGGAGTTCTGCTGCCCAGGGCGTGAGCCATTCGGTGTCCGACAACTCATCAGGCACCGTCGTCCCTGCCCCCTTGACCTGTTCCACGAGCAGCTCAAGGTCGTGCGTGTGCGGCAGTTCCGAGTCGGCGAGTACGAGCGCCACCTTGAGCGCCTTCTCGACGGCTTGTTGTGCGTGGAAGCCGATGATGTGGTCGTCAACCTCGGCGTCGTCGGCAAGCTTGCGGCAGGCGTAGAGGTCGCCCGTTGCGAGGCGATGCAACATGTCCGCGTACTCGATCTGCTCAGGACTGGGCGACAACGCGCCCCTCGCGTAGAGCACGATCGACCATCGTGCCCTTGACCTTGGAGCGTCGTTCGACGAGCCCTTCGTCCATCACGATCACGTCCACGGGGACGCCGAACCCTCGTAGGGCGCGGCGGAGTTTGACGGCCTCTGCGAGGCGATCGTCAACGTTGCGCTCGATCACCAAGAAGTCGAAGTCGCTGTCCTCACCCGCATCCCCACGAGCATGCGAACCGAACAGGATCACCTTGGCAGGTGCCGACGCCGCGTCGATCAGCGCACGGCCTGCACGCTCGATCAGCACCTCTGCCGCGACCCCGTTCATCCTCGCCGCGCTTCGACCGCGGTTCCATCGAGCGCGGCGGGTGTCGATGTCGGCATAGTGCGCTCGATTGTAGCCCGGCCTACGACGGTCCCATCGATGTGAGGTCGAGCCAACGAGACCGCCTGCGAGGTGTCGAGATGCGGATGTAGCAAGGAGGGCGGATCCCCAATGAGCCAGCGACCCCTGCCACGGCTCCGGGCCAGTCACGTGCGACCAGCGCCATCAGCGCCGATCTCCACCCCTCACGTCCTCCGACTCTCAATAGCGACCCACGCTCCTAGCAGTTCTTTAGTCTCTTTTAGACTTGGCTTGCCGCGCGCCCGGTTCTGGCCGGACACTCGTTTAGACCGAGGAGGTCAGCATGTCGAGTGTCACGGAGGCGGGTATGGGGCAGGGTGCGCGGGGGGATGTCCAGCGTGTTGAGCAGCGAGTCGTAGGCGAGCGCGAAACGCGCTGGAGCGCGCGGCGGAAGGAGGGGCTCGTGATGCGCTTGTTGCGTGGCGAGTCGCTGGATCTGCTGGCGCGTGAGAGCGGCCAGCCGGCGGGGCGGATCAGCGCGTGGCGTGAGGAGTTCCTTGCTGCTGGCCGGGAGGGGCTGAAGGCCCGGCCGCTGCCGGTCGAGGACCCCTCCGCCGGTGGTGTGCCATCCGAAGGATGGTTGCACGACTCGCCACGACTGGGCATGCCCAGCCTGTTCCAGGGTCGACCTTATAACCCGAAGGTCGCGGGTTCGAATCCCGCCCCCGCTATGACGGAGTACCCGCGACCGGTCGCCAAGATCGGTCGCAGAGGCTCGTTTCGATCCCGCCCCCGCTATCGCCTTACCTGCGACCGTCTTTTGGCTTGAAAAGCCGTCGTTAAGGTAACCGGACGTTGCCGCTCAAGCCCGCTTGCCTTGCGGTTTCAAGTCCGGAGAGGCCAGCGCTACGGTCGTCGATCACAAAGATGTCTTGGCGCCACTGGCCAGGCCACGCCGCCAGTAGAAGGTCGCCGTCATCAGCAGCCTCCAACATCGCTCGCTTATCCCCAATCGTTTGCGCTTGCGTGACGAGGCCACCTGCGGTTACGCAAACGAATGTCACGTCCTTGGGCGCGCCACGGGAACACTTCGTCCGAGGCGCCGGTACGCCGAAGTCCGGACGCATCGAACCTCATTGGTTCGCGAGCGGCGGCTCGGGCTCGTAGTCGTTCTCGCCCCCGTAGATCTGCCACGGCCCCTCATAGCTCTCAGCGAATGCTTGAAGAACCCGCTCCAAAGCGATATCCAGAAAGTCAGCGATGTGCGCAGCGAGTACCTGTCGCAGCTGAATTTCATACGAGGGTGGTGTCAGCCACAGAGCTGGAGCATCGTGGCCGTCGTTGCCACCGGGTTCAGTTCCTTCGGCCCACAGTTGGGCGTACCACACACTCTGCCCTGGATCCCAGCCCCAGTTGCTCTCACGCTGCCATCCATCCAGATACAACGTGTGTCGGCTCATGGAACAAATCCTAGAGCCAGGAGAAGAACCCTCGCGGAGAGGGCGCTACTGACGTTCCAGCAGGAAGAGCCGTCAGCGGCCGTGAGAAGGCTCCTATTGGGGCTCGGTGCCTTCGTTGAGGATCGCGAGGTATTCGCCATAGACGTAGAGCTTGCCGCGCCGACGGCCGGTGGCCTCCCGAAGGATGCCTGCGCGCTCGAGCCGGTCGATCGCGGCGTAGACGGGAGGACTCGTGAGTTCGAGTTGCTCCGCGACCTGCGGGGCTCCGAGCAGGACGAATCGCGCGGCGAGATCGTGGACGCGATGGGCTGTCGCTGCACCGCGGCCGAAGGCGTGGATCGATTGGCGGTCAGACTCGATCATCGCCACCAGGCGTTGGGTCGTCCGGGTGGTGGACTCCGCGACATCGATGACGCCCTGCAGGAAGAACTCAAGCCAGCTCTCCCAGTCTCCGTCGGTGCGGACCCTCTGGAGGTGCTCGTAGTAGTCCTCGCGGTGGCGTTTGAAGTAGAGGCTGAGGTAGAGCAGTGGGCTACGCATGACGCCCTCCGAGCAGAGCAGCAGCGTGATGAGCAGGCGACCGATGCGACCGTTGCCATCGAGGAAAGGATGGATGCTCTCGAACTGGGCGTGCGCGAACGCCGCCTTGATGAGGATCGGTGTGGCCTGGGGCTCATCGTGGATGAAGCGCTCCAGCGCGGCGATCGCTGGGATGACCTCGTGGGCTGGGGGGGAAACGAAGCGCGCGAGACCAGGGCGGCTGCCGCCGATCCAGTTCTGGGTGCGTCGAAACTCTCCCGGTGTCTGCTGTGAGCCGCGGCCGCTCTGCAACAGCCGGCCGTGCACTTCGCGCAGGAGTCGTGCGCTGAGCGGTGGGGCGCCTGGTCGCGCGATCTGAGCGAGGCCGTGGTTCAGCGCCGCGATGTAGTTCGCGGTTTCCTGGGCGTCCTCGCGCAGCAGGCCGGGTGTTGCGTCGTGCTCGAACAGCAGCAGATCCGACAGCGATGACTGGGTGCCCTCGATTTGCGAGGACAGGACTGCCTCCTTGCGGACGAACGTGTAGATGAACTGGTCCGGGTCTGGCAGCAGCAGCGTCACGCCGTCCAGCCGCCCCAGCGACTGGTTCGCTTGATCCAAGAGCGTCTGCATCGCAACGTCGACGCGCAGCGGCGGGTCGGGCGGCAGAGGCCGTGGATAGAAGGCCCAGAAGCCGTCCTGGCCGGCTTCGGCAAGACGAAAGTCCCCGGCTCGCGTGCTCGCCTGCCTCGGAGCTGGAGTAGAGCTTGATATGCGACCGCTTGCCACAGTCCTAGCTTACTAAGCGATACGGAGAAAACGTTTATTAGCGCTCGGGCGATTGAAGCGATCGATGCATACGGCGGGGCATCACGGCGCGATCCGCGATCTGGTGGGCCGCCCCAGGCCCGCCAGATCCGCTGCCTGTGTCTTACAGAAACGACGGTCCACTCGAGTGGGCCCCGCCCGCGGCCGCGAGCCGAGTCTCCTCAGCGCAGAGAGCGCAGCGCCGCCTCGATCTCAAAGCGGGCGTCGGGGTCCTTGAGCTGGTCCCCCAGCAGCTCGCGCAGGCCATTGATCCTGTAGCGCGCAGTCTGCGGGTGGATGTGCAGTGCGCGAGCCATCGCTGCAGCGTTCCCGTGATGTTGGACATAGGCCAAAGCGGTCAAGGTCATGCGTTCGCGCGCCTTCGGCGTGAGCTCATCCAAGGGGGCAAGCCGGCGGAGCGCGATTCGCTCGACGACGACCGCGCCCTCCAGGAGCAGCAGATCCGCAAGCCGCTCCTCGGCGATCGAAAGGCCGACATGCTCTGGGTCGAGTGCCAGCGTCGCGGCTGCGAGCCGCCACGAGTCGGCCAGACGATCGATCGGGAGCTGCGGTCCCAAAGCCGCGTGTCGCTGACCGACCGCTACTACCATCCGCGCTGAGCGACCCGGAGCCTCTGAGTCGGGCACGACCACGCAGCCTTTGCCCTCGATGACTGTCGCCATCACGTCTGGGCCGAGCCTGCCGGCGAGACCGGGCACGCGCACCGCATCACATGCCAAGGCGGACGCGGTGTGTGGCACCGTCCAGCCCAACTCCTCGGCGAGCGCCTCCACCTCCGCACGACTAGTGGCGCGCAGCAGCGCATGGACAAGTTGGTTGCGCAGGCGCTCGCGCTCGCCGGCCAGCTCGGAATGTGCCCGTGCGTATCCCTCGACTGACTCCGCGGAGAGCTCCTCGATGTAGGCAAAGAGCGCCTCCGCGAGACGGCTGATCACGTCGCGCTCGAAACCTTGGCTCGCCGTCACTTCCGCGATCCGCCTCCAGGCCACGCGGGCGCCAACGCGATAGGCCGACTGGAGCGCGTCAAGTGTCCGTCCGGCCCGGAGCTCATCGCGTCCGAGTGCCAGGTAGACGTGGCTGAAAGTCGGGTCCGCGGTGTCTGGATCGCGCACGAGCGCGAGGAAGCGCTGGAGTGCCTGGGCCACGCCACTCCTTACGCCGCGGCCGAAAGCGCCCTCGAGGGGTCGCGCATATTCGGGGACCTCCTCCCCTATCGCGCGCAGGATCTCGTCGGCCATCGCGGGAAGTTCGGGCTCGAGGACGTCGGCCACGCTAGGCGGCAACTCGCCTGAATGTTCAGAACTTATCATCTAGGTGAGCATAAACCAAACGAGGTTCTCGGATACTGACGAAGAATAGGCATTCGCGAGCACATATTCTGACGACATGTCCCGAGCTGAGAAGGCCGCCAACCTCGCCGGCGTGATCGTTCCGTTCGCCGGCACCCTCGCAGCCATCATTCTCCTTTGGGACTCGTTCCTCGACGCTACGGACCTCGCGTTGCTCGCCGGCTTGTATCTGCTGACGGCAGGCGGGATCACGGTCGGCTTTCACCGCCTGCTCACGCACCGGGCCTTCCAAACGTATCCATGGCTCGAGCGGACGTTCGCCGTGCTCGGTTCGATGTCCGTGCAGGGCTCGGTGCTCGACTGGGTTGCCGACCACCGCAAACACCATGCTCACACCGACGAGGAGGGCGACCCACACTCACCCCACGTTGGCCACGGCAGCGGCCTACAGGGCCTGTGGCACGCGCACGTCGGTTGGCTGATCCGGACGCAAGGCCAAGCTGACTGGAGGAGATATGCACCTGACCTCTACGAGGACCCCAAGATGCGCACCATCGGTAAGCGTTTCCCGCTCCTCGTCCTTCTCTCACTGCTGCTGCCTACGCTTGCCGGCTTTGCGCTGCACGGCTGGACGCTCGAGGGCGCGATCCGGGGCTATGTATGGGGTGGTCTGCTGCGCATCTTCCTGGTTCACCACGTGACGTGGTCGGTGAACTCGGTCTGCCACTTCTTTGGCAAGCGGCGCTTTGATGTCGATGACCGCTCAACGAACGTGGCATGGCTGGCATTGCCCTCGCTCGGCGAGTCCTGGCACCACAACCATCACGCATTCCCGCGCAGTGCCGAGCACGGGCTGAGGTGGTGGGAGCTCGACCCCTCGGCACTGGTCATCCGAGCCTTCGAGAAGCTTGGGCTGGCCTGGGACGTCGTCCGCATAACCCCCGAGCGCCAAGAGCAGCGGCTCGAGAAGACAGCAGCCTAGCCCCGTCGGCCGTAAGGGAGCCGCAGGACGAGGGCTTCTCGCTGCTGTATCCCCTGCGCGTCGCCATCATGAGGCTGCGCTCGACGAGGGCTCGATCGGTCGGGGTTATCATGGGCCTGTGAGCGGCCAGAGAGTGCCCGGTGGGGTGGTGCATAAGCTGCCTGCGGACCTGCGCGAGGCGCTGATCTCCAGCGCTACCGCCTTCGATGTCTGGAAGGACATCACGCCCTTGGCCCGCAATGAGTTCATCTGTTGGGTCGAGGATGCCAAGCAGGAGGCTACCCGTGAGCGTCGCATTCGGCGGACACAGGAGGAGTTGGAGGAAGGTCAGCGCCGGCCCTGCTGCTGGCCAGGGTGCAAGCACCGCGAGCGCACCGGTAGGTAGCGCCGCGCTCAGATCGCTGCGAGGTAGCGTCGATCGTCCAGCGGCGCGCGCTTGTCGAGGAGGCCTGGGGCGACGCGCGTCGAGCCAGGGTGTGAGCGACAGAACACCGCCTCGTCGCATCTCCCCGGGCTGATCTGCGAGGCTGACGCGGTGAGAGGCAGGCGTCGCAGAACCCGCGCGGGGCATGCGCCGATCGAGCCGCTCGTCGTGAGCGGGCTGAGCGAGCTGGCGGCGGGCGCGCTGTCGGGCTGGCTCTACACGCTCGTCAAGACCGACCGTGAGAAGGCGAGCGCGCTCGGCATCAAGTCTGCCGCGCGCATTCGCCAGTGGCATCTCGACCTCGCCGCACTCGGCGGGCTGACCGCGATCGCGGGCACCGCCGTTCCGGATCTTCCCGCATGGGTCCGCTGGCCTCTCGGCGTCGGGGCCTGGACGAACGCGATGGCGTTCCTTCCCCTCGCGTTTGACCCCGAGATCGAGCAGGAGGGCTACTACCGTGCGGCCGTTGGCGCTTCGTTCGTATGTACGAGCGTCGGCTTCACCGGCGTCGCGCTCACCGCGGCCAGGCGTCGCGGCTAGGCGCCTGCACCTTTGCGCAGATAGCGTCCGTCCGCATGCGCTTGGTCACCTACGAACACGGCGGCGCTCGGTGCGGCGGACTGCTGCTCGGCGAGCGGATCGTCGCGCTCGCCGAGCTCGGCGCGCCGGCGCACTCGGTCCGTGGCGTGCTCGAAGCGCTGGACCGAGACGAACTGCTTGCCCTGGGCGAGCGCGCGGCGGCGAGCTCGGCGGGCATCGAGCGCGTGCGCGCCACACTGCTGGCCCCGGTCCCCGACCCGGAGAAGATCATCTGCCTCGGTCTCAACTACCGCGACCATGCGGCCGAGACCGGCCAGGAGGCGCCTACGGCGCCGATGTGGTTTGCGAAGTTCGCCAACTCGCTGATCGGCAGCGGCGGGGAGATCGTGCTTCCGCGCGCCCACCCCGATTGCGTCGACTACGAGGCCGAGCTCGCGATCGTGATCGGGCGCACCGCTCGCAATGTGGAGGCGCCGGCCGCGCTGCATCATGTTGCCGGGGCGATGCCCTTCAACGACGTCAGCGCGCGCGACCTGCAGATGCAGAACCCGCTGTGGACGAGCGGCAAGGCGCTGACACGCACGCCGCCCCGGATGCGGCTCGCCGCGCATCGCGGCGCGCTCGGTGCCCACGGCTGCGCTCCGGCTAGACGGAAGTTTTTGTGGCTGGGCCGCTGAATCTCGCGGGGTGGCGGGGATTTGACCGTGTTTGGGGTGGCGGGTTCTGTCTACGCGGCGAGCTTGATGTCGAGTAGTTCTAGTGCTCTGGCCTG
>JACDGG010000117.1 GCA_013815355.1 Solirubrobacterales bacterium | reverse complement strand
CGCGACGGCACTCCTGGCGCTCGGCGCCGCGGCAGCCGGCTACGCGGCGCTCACGAACAAGTCGCACAAGCCCGCGGCCGTGACCACGACCGTCGCACAGACGCCTCCGCCGGCCGCGACAACGACACCCACGCCGATCGTGCCCGGCACGCCGACCACGATCAAACCACTGCTGCCGTCCTCGAAAACCATCACACCGCCGAAAATCCCGCTCACGACGACGCCGACCGTCACGCCGACGCTGCCGAGCACCCCGGCCACCGGCAGCACCCCCACGCCCACGAGCACGACACCGCAGCCGAGCACGACGGGCTCCGAACCCACGCCGATCCTGCTCGACACGAACGCGGCCTCGACCTACAACCCCTACAACTACCCGGCGAGCGACTTCGGCGACCCGAGCCTCACGATCGACGGCGACACCTCGACCGGCTGGACCGCGCAGGTCGAGCCGGCGACGGCGCCAAAGATGGCCGAGGGCGTGCTGATCGACCTCAAATCCCACAGGAGGCTCGCGGCCGTCAAGCTCGCGAGCACCTCGCCGGGCATGACCGTCCAGCTCTACGGCGCGAACGGCAAGACCGCGCCGAGCTCGATCACCGACCCCGCGTGGGTGGCGCTGAGCCACTCCCAGGTCGTGGGAAAGAAGCACATCCGCATCAAGCTGCGCAACCAGAAGAAGGCGTTCACGTTCGTGACGCTGTGGATCAGCCAGGCGCCCGCGGCCTCCGCCGGCACGTCTGGAGCGCCCGGCCGCGTGAGCGTCAACGAACTCGAACTGTTCCCGGTCGGCTAGGGCTTCGCGAGACGCCGCTCAGGCGGTGGGGCTGCGCGTGCGTTTCCTGGCGGTGGCGCGTTTTGCCGTTGGGCGTTTCTGAGTGCGAAGGGCGCGGGGCTTTGCCCACAGCTCATCGAGGAACGCGGCGATCTCGCCGGTGAGGCGATCGGGCTGGGTGCGCAGCTCGACCAGCGAGTTGGCTTCGAGCAGGTGGGCATTGGGCATCTCCTTGGAGAGCATCCCCGCGTCTGAGAACGGGTGCACCGGATCGCGCTGGTGCCCGAGCACGAGCGTCGGCGTCTGGAACGTCGCCCGCTCGCTGCGCGGCGGGGCGATCCGTCCGAAGAAGAGACCCTGCAGCAGCGCGCCGCCCGGGCCCGGTTCCTGGCGCACGACGTCGAGCGCCACGTTGCCGAAGTGGGGCAGCAGGCGCCTCGGCACCGCGCGCGTCACGCGGGCGAGCAGCTTCATCGCGGGCTCGCCGAACGTGAGCGAGACGAGCAGGGGCGTGAACGCGAGCGCGCTGCCAAGCAGGCCGTTGTCGAGCACCGGCATCTCGATCACCATTCCGCGCAGCCGCTCGGGCCTGCGCGCGGCGATCTCGAGCGCGGCGTTGGCGCCGAGCGAGGTGCCCATCACGACAGCCTGCTCGAGCCCCAGGTGATCCATCAGGCCCACGACCTGCTCGCTGAAGATCGGCATCGAGTAGCGCCACATGTCGCGCGGGCGATCGGAGTGCCCGTGACCGAGCAGATCGAGCGTGATCACGCGGTTGCCGCGCGCTGCGAGGTCTTCCGCGAGCGGTCGGTGCATCTCCTGGGAGAGCAGCAGGCCGTGCAACAGGATCAGCGGCCGCGCCGCGGCGCCGGCGCTGCGAGCGGTGCGCCCGCGCGCGCCGTTGGCCCTCAGCGCAGCGGGACCGCCACCGTACTCCGTGTAGGCCAAACGCTGGCCCTCGAACTCGAAGAACGCCACCCCATCAGCCTACTACCAGGCTGTGGCGCGCCGGGTGGCGCAGGCGCGCTAGCGTTGCAGCCCGGAGGACATCTGAAAGCCACGAGCAGGAGGAACAAATGGCCAAGCAGCCCCGCATCCTCGCCGGCGAGAGCGCCGCGATCACCGGCGGCGCGCGCGGGATCGGCCGGGCCACCGCCGAAGCGTTCCTGCGCCAGGGCATGAGAGTGGCGATCGGCGACGTCGACTTCGACGCCGCCCAGAAGACGGCCGCAGAGCTCGGCGCGAGGGCCGTGGCGCTGGCGCTGGACGTGACCGACCGCGACTCCTACGCGGCCTTCCTCGACGGCGCCGAGCAGCAGCTCGGGCCGCTCGACGTGCTCGTCAACAACGCCGGCATCATGCAGGTCGGGCGCTTCATCGACGAGGACGATCTGACCGCGCGGCGGATGGTCGACATCAACATCCACGGCGTGATCCTGGGCATGAAGCTCGCCCTCGCGAGGATGATCCCGCGCGACCGCGGCCACATCGTCAACATCTCCTCGCAGGCGGGCAAGTTCGGCGCGCCCGGCGGCGCGACATACTCGGCCACCAAGCACGCCGTCGTCGGGCTGACCGAGGCGATCCGCGGCGAGCTGCGCCTGATGGGCGCGCACATCGACGTCAGCTACGTGATGCCCTTCGTCGTCAACACCGAGCTCGGCTCGGGTCTCGGCGAGGCGCGCGGCATGAGCAACCTCGAGCCGGCCGACGTGGCCGCGGCGATCGTCGAGGCGCTGCAGATGGGCATCGTCGACGTGTGGGTGCCGAAGTCCGCCAAGCGCACGAACGTGCTCGGCGCGGTGCTGCCGCGCTCGCTCTCGGAGGGTATGGCGCGCGCGATGAAGGCCGACCGCGTGCTCGCAGGCGCCGATCTCAACACCCGCCGCGCCTACGAGCTGCGCGCGGCGCGCTCCGAGCCCGGTCTCGAGCCTACCGCCGAGCCGGCGCAGATCCCCCCGGCCGCGAGCGAGCCGCAGCCGCTCGCGAGCCCCATCGAGGCAGAGGTCGCGCAGACGAGCAGCGAGTACACGGCTGGCGTGACGAGTAGCGAGTAGACGGGCGGGACGAGTAGACGGGCGGAGTGAGTAAGCGGGTGCCGCTCAGGTGCCCGTCAGCCAGTCGGCGATCAGCGAGCCGATCAGCGGCCCCTGGTCCTCCTGCAGGAAGTGGCTCGCGTCGGGGATCGTGCGCGGCGCGGGCTGCCCGAGCGCCTCGGCGAAGCGCTCCCCTGTGGCGAGCGGAAGCACGGGATCGGAGTCGGCCCACAACATCAGCGTGGGGCGCTGATCGCCGCGCAACTGCTCGAGCACGCGCTGCCCGGCCGCGGCTCCGGGTGCATCGGGCGTCTGGGGGATCATCAGCGGGAAGGCGCGCGCGCCGGCCTTGGACGCGGCGTCCGGGTAGGGGGCGTCGTAGGCGGCGATCACGGCATCGCCGGGGTCGTTCTTGCACGCTCCGCGCACGAGCATCCCGACGGGGAGATCCTCGGTGCGCTCGACGAAGTCGTGGAAGGCGATCCAGGCGTCGCTCATCTTCTGGTGGCCGGTGAACAGGCCCGTGTCGAGGATCACGATGCGCTCGATGCGCTCGCGCTGCTCGACGGCCAGGCGCAGGCCGATCGGCCCACCCCAGTCGTGCACGACGACCGTCGCCCCGCTGATGTCGAGGTCCTCCAGCAGCGTCGCCGCCAGCTCGACGTGGCGGTCGTAGGAGTAGAAGTCGATGTCGGTCGGCTTGTCCGATCGACCGAAGCCCGCGAGGTCCGGTGCGATGCAGCGAAAGCCGGCGTCGCGCACGGGTGGGATCACCTTGCGCCACAGGTATGACCAGGTGGGCTCGCCGTGCATGAACAGCACTGGCGCTCCCTCTCCCTCGTCGAGGTGGGCGAGGCGCAGGCCCTGCACGTCGCGGTAGCTGGACTGGAAGGGAAAGTCGGGAAGTCCCTGCAGAGCCTCGTCGCTCGTGCGCACCGCGTCGGTCATCTCGCTGCGGAGCATAGCGCTGGCGCATCGGCTAGGCTCGCGCCCGATGCACACCCTCGCCGTCCAGCTCGCACCGATCCTCGGCGCGGAGAAGAGCAAGGTCCCGTTCTACATCGCGGGCGGCCTGCTCGTGGCCTGGGCGCTGTTCGTCTCGCTCGTGATCGGCATGCGCCGCAGCGACTTCCCGGCGGACACCTCCCAGCAGCGTGGCGTGATGGCGATCAGCGCAGTGCTCGTGCTGGCGGCCGTCTCGACGGCGGTGCTCACCTCCGGCGGTGCCAGCAGCAGCGAGGCGGCCTCCTCGACGGCCACGCAGAGCTCCGCGCCCACCGTGGAGGAGCCGCCCGCCTCCACGACCTCGACTGCCTCGACGGGCACGCCCACCGCCACGACGGGCACTCCCGCGCCGCCGTCCTCACCGGCTGCGGGTAACACCAGCTCGCTGAAGCTCGCGGCGAACCCCGAAGGCCAGCTCAGCTATGACACCAAGCAGCTGAGCGCGAAGGCCGGGAGCGTCACGATCACGCTCACCAACGCCTCACCGGTCGAACACAACGTGGCGATCGCCGAAGGCGCGAAGGTGCTCGGCTCGACACCGACGTTCGCCGGTGCGAGCAAGCCGGTGACGGTCACGCTGAAGCCCGGCAAATACACCTTCTACTGCACCGTGCCCGGTCACCGCCAAGCGGGCATGGAAGGAGCGCTGAGCGTCTCGTGAAGCTGTATGTCTGCTGGGGCACGTTCCCCACGCCGCGGCCCGGAGGGCATCCCTGCGCAAACGCATACCACGCGCTGAAGGACGCCGGGCACGACCCCGAGCTGATCAAGTCCTACGGTTTCGCGCCCCTGCCGAGCTTCCTCAACCAGACGCGTGGGCGGCGCGAGGTGCAGGAGCTGACCGGCAAACGCTGGGTGCCGGTCCTGCGGCTGGACGACGGCACCGTTCTGGAGGATTCACACGCGATCGTCGAGTGGGCGCGCACCAACCCGGCATAGCTCTCGCGGCGACGCGCCGGCGCGCTGCTCTGCGCGGCGAGCATCTCGTCCATCACGCGATCGGCCCGCGCGGCGGCGCGTCCCAGGGCGAGCACGAGCGCTGCACCGAACCCCATCGCGGCAAGCCCCAAGACGATGACGATCACGGAAATCACCCCCATGACTCTCGGTCGACCCAGCTCCCGAGGCCCACACTTACACACACGGTGGACACCGGGTCAACCGTCCGCCCCGACGAGGACGCTATGACCGTACATTTCTGCACCGGAGGGCCAGTGTCCTGCAGCTCAGGCGCACAAAACTCAAACGAAGGGACCGTGCCATGGATGTCCTAGCCATGCTCGACGAGGCTCGCGCCGCGATCAACGTGCTCGAGCATCCGTTCTATCAGCGCTGGAACGCCGGTGAGCTGAGCGATGAGGAGCTCGGCTGCTACGCCGGCGAGTACCACCACGCGGTGCGCGCGCTGGCGCAGGCCTCCGAGCTCGCGGCGGCAGCCGCCGAGGAGCCGCACGCCGCTGCTCTGGAGCTCCACGCCCGCGAGGAGAGGAGCCACATCGCGCTGTGGGAGGAGTTCGCGCGTGCGATGGGCGCGCCGCAGCCGGAGGCTCCCGGCGAGGCGCAGGCACTTGCAGAGACCGAGGAGTGCGTGTGCAGCTGGACGGCCGGCGGCGATCTGCTCGAGCGTCTGGCCGTGCTGTATGCGATCGAGGCAGGCCAGCCGGCGATCTCGCAGACCAAGCTCGACGGGCTGAGCGCGCACTACGGCTACAGCGAG
Source organism: Solirubrobacterales bacterium (assembly GCA_013815355.1). Classification (GTDB taxonomy): domain Bacteria; phylum Actinomycetota; class Thermoleophilia; order Solirubrobacterales; family Solirubrobacteraceae; genus Palsa-744. The sequence continues at coordinate 3,697 of JACDGG010000117.1, read as the reverse complement.
GAAGGCCCCGCGACCGAATACTTCACAGTGCACGCGCTGCTCGACATCGAGCACGCCCGCCAGGCCGGGGAGCTGATCGAGCGCCTGATGGCCGAGGTCGAGGACCCCGAGGAGCAGGCCGAGCGCATGGCCGAGCGCGCGATCGCCGCGCTGCAGGGCAACTGGCGCCTGCTCGACGGCGTCGAAGCGCAGATGCGGCGCAGCTAGAAGAGCTCGGGGCGTGCTCGCCGCTCAGGCGGCGGCGGCTCGTTTCCCGGCGACAGACGCCAGGCGAACAGCACCGCCGCCACCGAGGTGGCGAGGTTCAGGCTTGAGACGCCCGCGCGCATCGGAATGCGGATGCGTGCATCGGAGCGCTCGAGCAGCTCCTCGCTGAGCCCGTGGCGCTCGGTGCCAAAGGCGAGCAGCGCCGCCGGATCGAGCGCCCCCGGATCGAGCGCCTCGCCCTCGGGGTCGAGCGCCAGCAGCGGCCCGCTGCGCTGCTCCAGGGCGGCGAGCTCCTCCAGGCGCGCCACCGGCAGCGCGAAGTGCAGTCCGGCGCCGCCGCGCAGTGCGTCCGGGTGCCAGGGGTCGTGGCTGCCGGTGCAGAGCACCGCGGCCGCATCGGCCGCGGCGGCGACGCGTACGCAGGCGCCCAGGTTGCCGAGGTCGCGAGGGTCCTCGAGCAGGATCGCGGGCGCATCGCGCCGGGCGCGCAGCAGGGCAAGCGGATCGACCGCGGGGCGCGTGGCGATCGCCATCACGCCGGTGCTCGGCGCCAGCGGCGCGAGCTGCTCGAACAGCTCGCTCGCGACCGGGCGCGCGAGCTCGCCCATGCGCTCGGCCAGCTCCGGCGCGAGGCGCTCGGCCAGGCGCGCAAGCTCGTCGGGTTCGCGGCAGATGACCTCCTGCAGCTCGGCGCCGAAGCGCAGCGCGTGCTTGAGCGGATGGAAGCCTTCGAGCACGGCGAGCGTCCGGTCGCGCCGGGCGCGCCCGAAGCGCGGGATCAGTGACCCGTCTTGCACCCGCCGATCATGGCGTGTGCATAGAGTTCCTGCTCTGAGATGAAGCTCGAGGGCATCCACCACATCAGCGCGATCACGGGGGACGCTCCCGGCAACGTGGAGTTCTACACCGGCGTGCTCGGCCTGCGCATGGTCAAGAAGACCGTCAACCAGGACGAACCGAACGTCTACCACCTGTTCTACGGCGACGAGCACGGATCGCCCGGCATGGAGCTGACGTTCTTCGAGTACCCGGGCGCCGTGCGCGGCGTGCCGGGGGCGGGCATGGTCCACCGCATCGTCTGGCGCGCCCCCTCGGCGCAGTCGCTGGAGTTCTGGTGCGAGCGTCTCTCCGCGCACGGCGTGAGCGCCGATCTGACGGGCGAGAGCCTCGTATTCAACGACCCGGAGGGTCTCGAACACGAGCTGGTGATCGCCTCCAGCGAGGATGAGCCGCTGCGTGCGCGCTCGCCTGAGATCCCCAGCGAGCACGCGCTGCAGGGCTTTGAGGGCGTGCGCGCCTACAGCAGCGCTCCCATTCGCAGCGAGCGCCTGCTCGGGGCTGCGCTTGGCTTCCAGCGACGCCAGGGCGAGCACTGGGAGGTGCGCGGCGAGCAGCGCGGGAGCTTCTACGCCTACGACCAGGCGCCGCCGGAGATCAACCGCCGCCAGGGCGCGGGCACCGTGCACCATGTCGCCTTCGCCGCGCGTATGGAGGAGCTCGAGGCCTGGCGCACGCGCGTCAGCGAAGGCGGCGCGAGCCCTACGCCTGTGGTCGAGCGCTTCTACTTCAAATCCGTCTACTTCCGCGAGCCCAGCGGTGTGCTGTTCGAGATCGCCACGATCGGACCGGGCTTCGGCGTCGATGAGGATGAGCGCCACCTCGGCGAGCGCCTCTCGCTGCCGCCGCCGTTCGAGCCGCTGCGCGAGCAGCTCGAGTCGAGCCTGCGCGAGCTGCCCTATCCGCCGCAGTGGCGCGTCCAGTCCGCCTAGCCGCCGCTCACGTTCGGAGCGCTTGACCCCGATAGACATGCATGAGCAGCGGGGAGGAGCGCGGAATCGTCGACCAGTCCTCGCTGCGCATGCGCGAGGCGACGTTCGCGGCGGGCGTGTGGCTGACCTACGTCGTGTGCGGGAGCAGCTCGATCTACGTGGCGCTCACCTGGCAGCGCCAGAACCGCTCGGAGATCCTCGCGCTGTTCGGAGCGGGCCTCGTGGCCGCCGTGGCGATCTCGCACCTGCCGCGCGAGCGGATCGTGCGCAGTCGCCTGCGCGAGGTCTTCTTCTTCAGCTGGAGCGTGGTCGACCTGCTCTTGATCGTGCTCGCCTCGCTCGCCGACGGTGGCACCGGCAGCCCGCTGGCGCTGATCTTCTTCGTGCCGGTGGTATTCGCCGCGATGTCCTACCCGCTGGCGTCGGTGGCGGCGGTGGGCGGGCTCACGGTCGCCGCCTACATGTCGCTGGCGGTGATCGTCGGCGGCGCCTCGTGGGCCTACGAGGCGCTGTTCGCGGTGATGCTCCTCTGCACGGGCGCGATGAGCGCCTGGCAGGCGCGCAACCACGAGCGCCAGCGCGGCGCGCTGATGGACGTCTCGCGCGCCGATCCGCTGACGGGCTGTTTGAATCGGAGGGGCTTTGAGGAGCGTGCGCTCGCCGAGGTGGGTGCGGCCGCGCGCCGCGGCACCCAGGGCGCGCTGCTGCTGCTCGACGTCGACCATTTCAAGCTCGTCAACGACCATCACGGCCACGCCGCGGGCGATGAGCTGCTGTGCTGGATCGTGGCGAGGCTCGGCGAGGTGCTGCGCCCCGACGATGCGATCGGCCGCCTCGGCGGCGATGAGTTCGCTGTGCTGTTCGGCGAGATCGAACCGGCCGAGGCGCTCGAGAGCGCGTCGCGCATCGACGCGGCGCTGAGCGAGCGCGCTCCCTGCTCGATCGGCCTGGCCACCTTCCCGATGGACGGCTCGGATCTCGAGGAGCTCACGCGCGAGGCCGACGCGCGCCTCTATGCCTCGCGCCACGGGCGTCCCGAGACCGGTCGCGCGAGCACCAACGAGCGGCTGAGCTGGGCGGCGACGCTCGCTCACGCCGTCGACGTGCGCATGAATGCCCAGCACGAGCACTCGCGCGCCGTCGCAGACAACGCGGTCGCGATCGCGGCGGCGCTCGGCTGGGAGGAGGAGATGCTCGGGATGCTGCGCATCGCCGCGATGCTCCACGACGTCGGCAAGGTGACAGTGCCCGACCGCATCCTGTGCAAGCCAGGCCGGCTGAGCGAGGAGGAGTTCGAGCTGATCCAGGGCCACAGCATCGCCGGCGCCGAGCTCGTCGCGCGGGTCGAGGGCCTGGCCACGATCGTGCCCTGGATTCGCCACTCGCACGAGAGCTTCGACGGCTCGGGCTATCCCGACGGCCTGCGCGGCGAGGCGATCCCCCAGGCCTCGCGCATCATGCTCGTCGCCGATGCCTTCGACGCCATCACGAGCACACGTCCATACCGCGAGGCGCGCCCGGCGGCGCAGGCGCGCGAGGAGCTCGAACGCTACGCCGGCAGCCAGTTCGATCCGGAGTGCGTAGGAGCGCTGATCGAGCAGCTCGAGGCGGGGCGCCTCGGCTCCGGCTTCTCCGCCGCGGCCTGAGCCCGGATCGGGCGCGAGGCGCCGGCCCGGGAGCGTTGAGCCACCGCGCGGCGTGAGCGGCGGGCGACGCTAGGC
>JACDGG010000116.1 GCA_013815355.1 Solirubrobacterales bacterium | reverse complement strand
AGCACGCCGCCGACGATCGCTTCGGGCGTGAGCGCCGGCGGCTGCCTCCCGCCCGGCGAGGCTCTTCCCGCGTCGATGACGCTCGCGAGCTCGGCCAGCACTCGTGCGCGGCGCGCGAGCACCAGCTCCCCACCTCGCAGGGTTTCCACGACGCAGGCCTTCGCCAGGCCGGGTGCCTCGTCCATCAGATCGAGCAACGTCGCAAGCGCGCTGCGCACACCATCCTGCCAGCATTTCTCGCGGGCGTAGGCCTGCTTCGCGAGAGCGCTCGCCTCGGCGAGCGCCTGGTCGAGCGCCGCCAGAAAGCATTGATCGCGATCCTCGAAGACGTCGTAGAACGTCTTGCGCGAGACGCGCGCCCTGGAGATGACCTGAGCGACCGTCATGCGCTCGTAGCCGATGTCCTCGACGGCGTCGAGCGCCGCGGCGATGATGCGCGCGCGCTGGATCGCGGCGATCTCGCCGCGGGGGCGTCGCACTCGGCGTGCACGCGTTTCGTCGATGTGTGTAGCCATTGGAATCGCGAGGTTGAAAGCGCCGCCTCGGGGCGCGAAGCGGCATAGTCACGTTTGTGAATAAACGTTGCCGCTGACACTATACGATCGCGTCTCGTGCTGTCATGCCCACCTATTTATAGGCACATTGACTCAAAGACCGATCCGCGGAGTGCGGCGACGGACACGGGACGCGACGATGCTCGGCGACGCTCAGTCGTGTGCGGGCTCCCTCGGCGCGACCGCACGCCGGTAGCGCCGCGAGCCGGGATTCTGCACAACGATGCCCACCACGAGCCACGTCTGCAGGTAGCGGTGGGTCGTGCTCGGCGAGGACTGCAGGCGGGCAGCCAGTTCGGTCATCTCCATCTCCCCTCCATCGCGCGGGAGCGCCCCGAGCACGAGCAGCGCGCGCAGCGTCGAGGAGGAATAACGCGGGTCATCGAGCAGCGGCAGCAGTGCCTCGATTCACGCTCGAGGAAGCCGAGCCACAGAGCAGCTCCGCGAGCGTCGCCATGTCCGCGTGCGCGCGGAGAACCTGCCCGGCCTGCTCCTTGGTCAAGGTGATGTTCACCAACTCGTCGTTCATAGAACGTGGCTGTTTAGCACACGGAAGTTCCGGGGTTGGTCGAGCTTGCCATAAACGATGGCACAAACAGTGGAGTTTCTTGTGAACGGTTAATTGTGCGGCGCGAATCGTTTTACATGCCGGGGCCGGAGCCGGGCGTCTGACTTGGTTGGCAGTCGCTTCGCCAGCGGCCCGCCACCGCGCCGCGTTTGGATTGCTGGCCTGGCCTACACCGCCCGCTCGGATGAGGCCCACAAGCGTCTGTTGCGCCTGCCGCGGCGGAGCCTGCGCCGGCGCTCGCGCTGCTCTGGGTCGAGGCGCTCGTCACCCGCCTGCAGATACTTGTCGACGTCGGCCTTCGCGTCCGTCGGCTCCTGCCACTCAAGCGCGCAGTACGTCACCGACCCCATCGTCCAGCACAGATCCCGCAGCTGATCGGCCAGCGCGAAGAACACGTCCGAGTCGGTCTCGCTCGCCGCGACGCTCGCCTGTGCCTCAGCCAGCTCCGCGCTGAGCTCCGCTCGCAGCGCTCCCATCCCTCGCTCGCCGCCTCACGCGCCTCCCACCAGCTCCGGTGCTGCGGCGACTCCGGCAACGCCCGGCACTCGCCCGTCTCCCGCGCCTCGCGCAAGCGCTCCTGACCTGCGCTGCTCAACGACCACAGCCTCCTGCCGCGGGCGCGTGTGTTACGCAGCTCTCCCGCCGCCAGCGAGCGCGTCCAGACGCGGACGCAGGCGGCGTGTCGTCCACGAGCTGTGCTCGAGCCCCAGGTGCGCCACCACCGACGCGAGGATCACGCCTTCCCCCTCTCTGCCCGCATGGCGCACCGCTCGCTCTGTCGCCGCGAGGATCTCAACTCCGACACCGCCTTTGCATTGCTGGGGCTCCTCGCCGTTCCTCCTCTTGCTGTTGGAGGCTCCGGGAGACCGCTTCCGGCGAGGGCCGCCGTGCGCAGGTAGGGTTGCCCTCGCGCCGAGGAGCGACGTTCCCGGTGTCACGCCCCCGACTGGTTGCACAGTGCGGCGGCACTATTTGATTGGAATTGACCGGCCGGCGCTACATGCCGCAGGGTGCTTCTGTGCGCCCGGGGCGCTCGTGGAAGCGCGCCGCCGAGCGCGTCGGGAACACGAGCTCGTGGCAGAGATGCACGAGGCCCGCCGCGTGCAGAGCCGCGACCGCTCCAGGCACGCGCTCGTTACCCGTCTCGCGTTCCGAGAGGGGTTCTCCACGCTCACAGAGCGTTGGTGGCGTCGCTCCGCCGCCACGACGGCGCAGCCGGCTGGCGCCGACGCTTCCGGAGAGGGAGGAGATCTCCCGCGGCCTTGCGGCCGGAGAGTCTGCCAGAGGAGCGCGCAGGGCGGGACCGAAGCCCGCTTCGCTTGGCGGGCCCTAATACTGCTTTGTTAGCTTCACTCGTGTTGCCGGTGGGGTTGGGGGAGTAGCTGGTGGAGGTCTACTGGCTGTTGGCATGTTTGGCAGCGGCCGGTCCAGCACTTGAAGATGGGCTGCAGGGTGAGCACCGCTTGGGGTAGCGTCAGGCCGGCCGCTGGTGAAAAGGGTGAAGTCGCTCCAGGGTGAGAAAAGCGTGTGCGGCGGTGACGAGCGCGGAGTGGTGGTACCAGCCGAGGTATGAGCGGCCCTCGTAGTGGTCGAGCCCGAGCTCGCCCTTGAGCTGCTTGTAGTCGAGCTCGATCTTCCAGCGCAGCCGGGCGAGCCGGGCCAGATGCTCGGGCTCGACGTCGACGGGCAGGTCCGAGAGCCAGTAGTCGGTTGGCTTCTCCTGTCCCTCGGGCCACTCGCAGATCAGCCACTCCTCGCGTGGCTCTTTCGTGTAGCCCTTGTGCCAGAGATGCGCGGCGCGTACCCGCACGAAAGCAAAGCGGGATCTCATCGGCTCGCCGTCGGGCCCGTCGCGGAAAGCAACGGTCTGCCACTCCTTCGGGTGAAGGCCCGCGATGAACTCGCCGATCGCGACCGGTTTGCCCTCTGGGCGAAGCCGGCCGCGGGGGCGACCGGTCGCGCCCTTGCGCTCGGGCACCGCAAAGGCAGTTCCGGGGGCGAACACGGTCGTCTCCGCCGAAACCGAGAGCACGTACTCCAGTCCGGCGTCGTGCAGGCGCTCGCGCAGCCCGGTGTTATCGCCGTAGGCAGCGTCGCCCAGCACCGGCGCCACGGGCACCTCCCAGCCCGCAGCGCGCTCGAGTAGCTGGACCCCGAGCTCCGGCTTGGTCCTAAAGAGAACCTCCTCAGGGACCTTCGCTGTGCGTCGACGCTCCTCATCCTGACACCACTCCTCGGGCAGATACAACGCCCAGCCCAAAGGCACTGTCCCCTTCTTGCCCACCGCATGCACGGAGACGCCGATCTGGCAGTTGCCAACCTTGCCCAGCGTGCCCGAGTACTGGCGCTTTACCCCCGGCGAGCGCTTGCCCTGCTTGGGAAAACCGGTGTCATCCAGCACCCACGCCTCCACATCGATCTCGCCCGCCACCCACTCGGCCACCGCCTTGACCACCAACGCCGGATCCCACGGACTGTCGGTCAGGAACTGCTGCATCGACTGGTAGTCGGCCTCCTCGCCCAGCCGCGCCACCATCGGCTCAAGCGACTTGCGTTTGCCCTCCTCCACCAGCCCCCGCAGGTACAAGCCACCATTAACCATCTGTGCCGGCCGGTTCATCGCCTCGGCCAGCACCTCACGGCCAAACTGCTCAAGGCGCTCCTTGACCGCCACCGCAGAATCCACTCTCACCGCCTCAACCACCGCCATCATCATCCTCCTCGCATCGAGCGAACTGACACGAAAAAGGTTCGCGGCAAACACAAAGAACCCTACAACGAAGCTAACAAAGCAGTACTAGGAGGGTCTAGCGAAACTCGGAACCCCGCTGGTGATGCGGGATCGGTGGGGGTGCAGGGATGACCGTACCCCGCGTTCGCCGAAGCGCTACCCCATCTCGTAGGGAGCGCGTGTCGCCCGAGCGGCTAGAGGAACTCCGCGAACGGCTCGATGATGCCACGCAGGGCTTTGTTGATGCCCTTGAACGCACCGAGCAGCAAGGCGTCGGGCTCTCCGAACGCTATGTGAATGGGAATGTCGCCCTTCACGCTCACCTTCGGATTTCGCGTGAGGGGGACGACCCGGAAGCGTGCGAGTTTTGCGCCGTCTACCAAAAGGCTGCGGTCGCTGGTGAGGTTCCGGAAATCCGTGATTCGGTAGCCCGAGTGAGGCTGAAACAGGGGCTCGATTTTGCTGCCGTCATCCCAGACAGCCATGTAAGCCGCGTGGAGGGCGTGATGCCTGTCGTCGATTGCCATTCGGTTGAGAAGGGCAAGAACGTGAAGCGGCGGGTTCATTCCGTTGTACGGCTGCGAACTCTCGATGAGTGTGCGCGCCTGCTTGGAAACACCCACCAGCGGCCCAGGCCGTCGCTTCCCGCTGCTGGGTCTGTTCGTGACTTTCATGAACGTTGCGGTCGTACCTTCCTTCCAGATGGGGAAGCTGTTGTGTGTTCCCGGCTTCTTGCGGTTCGCCTTGACGAGCGCCCAGACAAGATGCTCAAGAGCCGACCGTCCGTGGTACAGGCTCTCGCCGATGAAGATGCTCGCTCCCGGCGGAAGCGGCTCAGCGTGTTCGATATACGCTGTGTTCCAGCCGGACTGAAAATCGACATCTATCCCGATTACGAGGGGTTTTCCGTTCGAGATTCGAGCGAGTTCTCTGTCGAGGGTGCGCAGACTTTTATCTGCCCTATCGAGCTTGGCTTCGATCCCTTGGAGGGCGCTACTCATGCGGCGAGCAAAGCATCGTCGGAGCGGACACGGGCAGACGATAGTTGCGCCAGAATCGTGAGGTCGGCGTGAAGCTGGACACGCTCGATCCGGCGTACCCGCAGAGGCGCGAGCGCCCATTCGTTCTTGAGCCTGCCGAACGCTCGCTCGACCGAGGCGCGGCGTCGGTAGATGCCTTTCCAGCGAAGTGTCTCGCGTGGGATCAGGGGATGGAGCCGGTCCGCTTTGATCCAGGCGGACGCGGGCTTGCATTCCCCGGTCGGGCAGCGCCACTTGCAGGCGTTGCGTTTGCGGTCGGCTCCGGCGAATCGCCACTCGCCGTGCTCACAGACGGGCGGCTTGTCGTCGCCGCGCTTGACGGCGGGGGTCTGCCGCAATGGGATTACCGGAAGGACGCCGCGCTCGGCGCAGGCGTCGTATGCGGGCGCCGTGTCGTAGCCCTTGTCCATCGCGCATGTCTCGGGATCGATCCCGAGCGCGTGCAGCCGGTCGAGCAGCGGAGCGACCGACCGCGTTTCGTTGTCCTTCGCCGTCTCGACCGTCCACGCGAGCGGAAGGTCGGTCTTGGAGCACACGGCCATGTGCAGCCGGTACCCGTAGAAGCCGCCGCCCTTCCGGGTGGAGACTGCGGAGCGGTGCCCCCAGGACGCATCGGGGTCGGAGAACTCATCATCGGAGCGTTCACGCCCGCCCTTGGATGCAAGCGCTGACCGTTCGCATACGCGGGCATGTCGGAGGCGTCGATAGCCACGTCCCAACCGAGCACGGGGTTGCGCTTCTTCAACTCCTTGATCACCGATGCGATGCAGCCCTCCAACAGATGCGCGTGCTCGCGCAGCTTGGCTGTGAAGCGGTAGCAGGCATACACCGAGGGCACCTCGCCGTCCGGGGCGATCACGACCGCCAACGCCGGGTGCTCGCGCACCAGGGCGACGATGCGCGTCCACGTCGGCAGAGCGTAGAGCGACTTGGCGAGCGCCATGCCGATCATCGCCCTGAGCGGGTAGCCGGGACGCCCAGTCCAGCGGGTCGCTTGAAGCTCGTCTATGAGTCGGGAGACCTCCGGTGAGGCGAGGATGCCCGACAGGTCTTCGGCGACGGATCGCCGTGCTACTTTCAGCGTGGTCACGGAGGCACAACTCCTTGATCCAGGCCCCCGGAGGCTCCAACCTCGCGGGGGTCACTTTTGGCTCTAGAACAAGGGAAACTACAGGTCGGGTCGGACGGAAAAACGCCTGTAGGATGGTAACTGTTCAGGTGTGTGGGGAGGTCGTGGTGGCTGTGTCGCGAACGTTGTTATGTGTCCTTGGTGCGGCCGTCGTTTGAGGATCTGGAGGTGCTCGTTGCTTCGCAGGCGACGCTGATTGCGGAGCTGCAGTTGGAGGTTGGCGAGTTGAAGCGGCGTTTGGCGGGCAACTCGCGTAACTCATCGCGACCGCCGTCCTCGGACGGGCTCGCTAAGCCACCGGCACCGAAAAGCTTGCGCCGCTCCTCGGGCCGCAAACCGGGCGGGCAGCCCGGTCATGAGGGTCGTCATCTTGAGCAGGTGAAGCGGCCTGATGAGGTCTTTCGGTATGTCCCGTCGTGCTGTGAGGGCTGTGGTGGCGATCTCTCAGACGGCGGGCTGGCAGACGAGGAGATACGGCAAGTGTTCGATCTGCCGCCGGTGCGCCTGGCGGTCTGCGAGCATCGCGCGCAGCGACAGCGCTGCGCCTGCGGGCACGTGACGAGCGCGGTGTTTCCAGCCGGGGTGAGCGCTCCCACTCAATATGGGCCGCGGATGCGGGCGCTGGCGGTCTATCTGATCGCTGTGCAGCATCTGCCTTATAAGCGGGCCGCCGGCCTGCTCGCGGACTGGCTCGGTGCGCCCCTGTCGCCCGGGACGCTGGTCGCTTTCGTCAAGGATGGCGCCGATGATCTGGGCGCGTTCCTCGACCGGGTGCACCAGCAGATCGTCGACTCGCCGGTCGTGCATTTCGACGAGACGGGCGTCCGCGCTGGCGGGCGAGGCCGCTGGCTTCACAGCTCCAGCACCAAGACGCTCACCTTCTATGCGCTGCACGATCGCCGTGGCACCGAGGGCATCGATCACGCCGGAGTGCTGCCGCGCTTTCAGGGGATCGCGGTCCACGATGGGTGGCCGCAATACCGCGCCTACACCAGCGCCACCCACGCCCTCTGCAACGCCCATCACCTCCGCGAGCTGTTGGCGATCATCGAGGGAGACCCCGAGGGACAGTCCTGGGCGGGCAAGATCGACATGCTGCTGCGCGCACTGCACGCCACTGTCGAGGAGGCGAAGGCCGCCGAAGAGCAATCGCTTGATCCCTGGACGCTCGCTGGCTACCGCGCCGCTTACGAACAGATCATCGCGCTCGGCCACCAGCAGAACCCGCCGCCAACCAAGCGGACGGGCAAGCGCGGCCCGATCGGACGCTCAGCGTCGGCAAACCTGCTGCGCCGCCTCGACGAGCAGCGCGAGCACGTCCTGCGCTTCGCCCACGACTTCCGGGTCCCGTTCGATAACAACCTCGCCGAGCGCGATATCCGCATGATCAAGATCCAGCAAAAGGTCTCAGGCTGCTGGCGAACAACCGCCGGAGCCAACCGGTTCCTCGCCCTACGCGCCTACATCAGCACCAGCCGAAAGCAAGACCGCGACACGATTGACACCCTCGCACGACTCGCCAAACACCAGCCATGGCTCCCCGCCACCGCCGAGCCCTAACCCACAAGCAAGCAACCTGAACAGTTACGTAGGATGCGCAGATGCGCGTGCGTGATTGGGCCGGGACGGTGCTCGTGGCTTGCCTGATCGCTGCTGCTGGTCTACTGCGGGACCACACCCTTCTGCTGGTCGCGCTGCTGGCGGTCGCCCTCGTCTGTGTGGTCGTGATCTTGTGGGACGTGCGGCGTGGGCGGCCGACGGCCAGCAGCGGCATCCGTGCCGGTCACGGCATCAGCGCCGCGGGTGATATCAGTGCCGCGTCAGAGATCGAGGCTGGCCACGGCATACGGGCCGGTGGGAGCATCCTCGCGGGCACCGGCCATCTTCTCCCCAATGCGCTCGCTGGACTGTATGAGTCGGGCACGCGGTTGCGTGAGCAGGTCAAGCCACCGCAGCAGGTCCCGTTTTACCGTGTTGCACAGCGAATATTCAGCTATCCGCTGGTCGCTGCACAGGAGCAAACACGCGCTCAGCGGTGGGACGAGCAGGTGCGAGACGCACTCGCGGGAGCGGCGCGTCGGTATGTACCTGATTGGGATGAGGCGGGGAGCCTGCCGCCGAGCCGCATTGAGATGGGTATCCCGATGCTCACGGCAGATGCGCGGGTGGTTGCCGCGTTTATGGACGCGAAGCTCGCGGTCTTGCTCCGCATCATCAGCGAACTACGGGACGGCAAGTGATGAGCGCCACGTCCAGCCCTGCGACGTGGCGCTCTCGGCGTGCGTCAGACGACGTGCCCGATCAGTTGCGTGACGCGGACCCCTGCCCGCGTGGCGAACACGAAACCATCGCTCGTCATGTGGACCAGCCCCGCCCGACGAAGGGCATGGACGAACGTGAGGGCATGATCGGTTTCCATCTCGCGGCCAATGTCCTCAACCGACCACAACGGCTGACCGTCCTCCGGCTGGGTCAGCAGATACAGGACATTGCGCTCCAATTCATCGAGCGGGTGCAGCCCGTCCTCAGGGTTATCCTCGTCGTGCATGGGAGTTACGGCTCCTTTGCCACGGCCGGGGGGCAGTTTGCGCTGTCGCCCCGGCCAATTTGTATGGAGCTGCCGAAGCTAGACGACGCCGACCGTCTCGTCAACGAGTTTCGCTACTCGTTTCGCTTGACCCTCCTAGAAGCTCAGCCGCGATCTGCTCATAGCTCCGGTTAGCGTCCCCCGAGGCGTTCGCCGCGATCTTCGTGCTATCGATCGCGACCATCCCCAGCGACACCAACCCCGCGCGGGCGCACAGCCCCAGCACCTGCCCGAACAGCTCCGCCAGCGCCTGCTCGTGACGCGCCCGGAAGCGAGCGATCGTGGCGTGATCAGGCACCTGGTTCGCCGTGATCACCCGGAACGCGATATCCACATGGCAACGGCGCTCGATCGCACGCGAAGAACGCTCCCCGAGAGCGTACGCGTAAAGCAACAACGTGACCATCATCCCGGATCAAACGCCGCGCGGCCGTGCCCGTCAGCCCGATACTCGCCATAGATCGCGGCCAGATCCATCTCCCCGACCACATCCAACACACACCATGCCAACTCGCCGGGCGCGAGCCAGTCCCGCAGACTCGGCGGCATCAACAACGCCTGATCACGATCACACAACCGAAAGTTCTGAGCCATCCCAGAACCCTCTTAAACCCCGCGGACAGAACCCGCCCCGCTTTGTGCGACAGCCTCTGCAATGCGGAAAATCGGGGGCTCGCGCCACAACTCGCGCCAGTCC
>JACDGG010000115.1 GCA_013815355.1 Solirubrobacterales bacterium | reverse complement strand
GGCCGGCGCGAGTCAGCGGCGCGCGCCGAACTCGACCGCGTAGACGGCGCCCCGGCGTCCGGCGTGCAGCACGCTCGGCAGCGCCGGCATCACGGCCGCGCCGGCGTCGCGAAATTCGCTGCTGAGCATGATCTCGCGGTGGGGCGCTGAGGCCATCCAATCCGCCACGACGTGTTCGGGGGTCGTGTAGGAGCCGTTGGCCCACGCGATGTTCTGTCCGACCGAGATGGCCGCCGCGTGTGCCTGGTAGTGCGTGACCACGACCAGCGCGAACGGCGTCTGTCCCGAGGGACGCACGTCGGCGAAGTAGTTCCAGCGCAGCATGCTTGCCACCTGGCTGCCCGCAACGGTGCCGAGCTGAGGGTTCGAGCGCAGCGCGCGCATGCCGTGCGCCGCGCGCACGCGGTCGATCACGCAGAGCGTCGCCGCGTCGATCGCCGCTGCGTTGCGCCCGTTGGGTCGCAGCTTCGCGTTGGCGCAGCCGGAGCCCGCGCGAGCCGCGGACGGCTCGACGACGAGCGTGCCGGCGCAGATCAGAAGACCCGCCACCAACATCGCCAGGATGCTGCTCCCCGTTCTCGGCTCGCGCTCTGACAGAGTGCAGGAATACTTGCAGGAGCAGGGGCGGGACGCGTCGGCGAGTACGCGCCGCCACGGACACGCGGTCACCTGCAACGATGTCAGCCCCTCTTGGGGAGTGGGGTAATTGGCAGCCCGGAAGACTTTGGCTCTTCAAGTTCTGGTTCGAGTCCAGGCTCCCCAGTGGCATCCCCAGCGTATGCGAACGTATGTTCGTGCCTACGCGGAAGCCCCGATACTCCGAGCAGGAAGCCAGGCTCGCTGTCGCGGCCTCACGATCGTTCGCCGAGACGCTCCGGCGACTGGGGATGCGTCCGGCCGGCGGCAACCATCGCACGCTTCGGAGGTATGTCGAGCAGGTCTGGGAGATCTCGACATCGCATTTCGACCCCGATCGTGCCCGTAACGAGGCGTTGCAACGACGACCTATCGCGCTGAGCAGCATCCTCGTCGAGGCGTCGTCCTACTCCCGCGCACATCTCAAGGCGCGGCTGTTCAAGGAAGGCTTGAAGGAGCGATGCTGCGAGCTGTGCAGTCAGGGCGAGCTGTGGCGAGGGCAGAGAATGGCTCTGATCCTTGATCACATCAACGGCGTCGCCGACGACCACCGTCTGGAGAACCTCCGGATCGTTTGTCCCAACTGCGCCGCCACCTTGGACACGCACTGTGGACGGCAGAACCGGCTTGAGCGCGTGGCTCGCGAGTGCCCGCACTGCGGCGAGGCATTCTGGCCGGCCTACGCGGCGCAGCGGTTCTGTTCGCGCCACTGCGCGTTGCGACGCACGCGCACGCCTGCACCTCGACCCGAGTTGCGCAGGGTGCGCCGTCCGCCCTATGCGCATCTGGTCAGGGAGGTCCGGGCGCTGGGATATGCGGGGACAGGGCGCCGCTACGGCGTGTCTGACAACGCGATCCGGAAGTGGCTGCGCCAGTACGAGTCAGAACAGCAGCCACCGTGCGCGAGAGAGAAGCCGCCGCTGGAATAGCATCTGCCCGGTGAGCGCGCCCATCGTTTTGATCCTTGCCGCGGGCCAGGGCACGCGTATGCGCTCCCAGACGCCGAAGGTGCTGCACGAGTTGTGCGGGCGTCCGATGGTGCTGTGGCCGGTCCAGGCGGCGCTCGCGGCCGGTGCTGGACGCGTGGTTGTCGTGGACTCGCCTGCGCGAGCGCTCGAGCCGGTGTTGCCCGAGGGGGTCGAGCTCGCCGTCCAGGCGCACCCGGACGGCACCGGCGGCGCAGTCGCCGCGGGGATGGCGGCGCTCGAGGAGAGCACTGGCAGCGCAATCGATCCGGGGGCACCCGTGCTGGTGCTCAGCGGGGATGTGCCGCTCGTGAGCGCCGAGGCGATCGGCGAGCTGATCGATGCGCACGCGGCCTGCGGCGCGGCCGCGACGATGGCGACGACGTTCCTCGAGGACCCCTCGGGCTACGGGCGCGTCGTGCGCGATCGCGGCGGGGCCGTCGAGCGAGTGGTCGAGACGAAGGGCCAGGGCGACTCCACCCAGGCCGAGCGCGAGATCCGCGAGGTCAACACCGGGATCTTCGTGTTCGCCGCACGCGCCCTGCGCGAGGCCCTGCCGCGCCTCAGCGCCGAGAACGCCCAGGGCGAGCTCTACCTGCCGCAGGTGCTCGAGCTGCTGCGCAGCGGGGGCGCGCTGATCGGCGGGCACAACGTCGAGGACGACCGCCTCGTGCTCGGTGTCAACGACCGCGTGAGCCTCGCGCGGGTGCGTAAGCTGGCGCAGGCCGCGATCAACGAGCGTCACATGCTCGCCGGTGTGAGCATCGTCGATCCCGATGCGACGGTGATCGACGTCGACGTGGAGATCGGGCAGGACACGTTGATCGAGCCGTTTACCACGATTCGTGGCACGACGCGGATAGGCAGCGGATGCACGATCAGGCACTCCTACCTTGTGGACTGTGTGCTCGAGGATGGTGCAGCAGTCGGTCCATTTGCGTACCTGCGCCCCGGTACAGTGCTGCGCTCCGGCGCCAAGGTCGGGACATTCGTCGAGGTCAAGAACTCCGACATCGGCGCCGGCGCGAAGGTTCCGCACCTGTCCTACATCGGCGATGCGGACGTCGGCGAGCGCTCGAACCTGGGCGCCGCGACGATCACCGCCAACTACGACGGACGCGCCAAGCACCGCACGAGAATCGGCAGCGGCGTGCGTACCGGCGTGGACACCACGCTCGTGGCGCCGGTGACGGTCGGCGATGGGGCCTACACTGGGGCCGGCTCGGTGATCACCGAGGATGTTCCGCCCGGTGCACTCGGGATCGCCCGTGAGCGCCAGCGCAACGTCGAGGGCTTCGTCGAGCGCCGCGAAGGAGCGCAATGACCGATTCGGCCGGGACCTTTACACTCCCTCAGCAGATGAGCGCGATGGACCCGCGCACCCAGTCCTCGCGGGCCAGCCTGCCGATCGACTACAACAAGCGCCTGATGCTCGTCAGCGGGCGCGCTAACCCGCAGCTGGCGATCGACATCGCCGAGAAGCTCGAGGTCGATCTCGGGCCGGTGACGCTGAAGACGTTCTCCAACGGCGAGGTCTACTGCCGCTATGAGGACTCGATCCGCGGCGCGGACGTGTTCATCGTGCAGCCCACGTGCGGCAACCCGCAGACGGGTGTGACCGCGAACGACTCGCTGATGGAGCTGCTGTTCATGATCGACGCCGCCGTCGGCGCCTCCGCGCACCGCGTGATCGCCGTGACTCCGTGGTTCGGGTACTCGCGCCAGGACAAGAAGTCCTCGCCGCGCGAGCCGATCTCCGCGCGCATGGTCGCGCGCATGCTCGAGGCGGCGGGCGCGGACCGCGTGCTGACGATGGATCTGCACGCCGGCCAGATTCAGGGCTTCTTCCAGAAGCCGGTCGATCACATGACGGCGCTGTTCATGCTGACGCAGTACTTCAGCGACCTCGGCCTGCCGGACCTGGTCGTCGTCGCGCCTGACGCGGGCCGCGTGAAGCTGAACAAGAAATTCGCCTCCAAGATCGGCGCTGAGCTCGCGATCCTCGACAAGGAGCGCCCGGCCCAGCAGGTCGCCGAGATCGGCTACGTGATCGGCGACGTCAAGGGCAAGACGGCTGTGATCGTCGACGACATGATCGATACCGCCGGGACGCTCAAGGCGGCTGCAAGGACCGTCAAGGAAGAAGGCGCCAAGCGCGTCTACGCGGCGGCGACGCACGCGATCTTCTCCGGCAACGCCTTCGAGAACCTGCGCGAATCCGAGCTCGAGGAGATCGTCGTCACCGACACGATCCCCGTGCGCGCCGATCGTCCCGCGAACGTGCGAGTGCTGCCGTGCGCCGAGCTCCTGACGGACTCGATCCGGCGGATCTTCGTCGATGACTCCGTCAGCGAGGTCTTCGGCGGCGAGAATCAGCTGTTCTAGCCCCAGCTGACCGCCCCGCTACTTTGCCCTTCGGAGCGGCGGCCCAAGAAACAGAATCTGTCAACGGGCTGTCAACGAGAGCTGCCGCGACGGCGGATGAGCGCCGTCGCCGAGGCGGCTGCATATCCGCCGCTCGGGCGTAGCGTACACTGACGCCGGAGTGACCCGGACTGCCCGCCGCCAGTCGCCACATGAGCTTGTTGAGTTCGCGCGTCCCCCTGTCGCCGAGGTAGTGCTCGCCGTGCAGTTCCCGCCGGACACGATCGACCTCGAGGTATACGGGCGCTTCGCCAGCGAGGTGCGGAGCGACCTACCTCGACGGTCCCGGCAGTCAGTCGTGCCGCGCAACGAGGAGAAGTTCGACGAGCGGCAGGCGCAATCGTCGTTCGAGATTCGCCTCGAAGGCCCCGCCGACCTCCCGAGGATCATGTTCGAAAGCGAGACTCGCGTTGAAGTGGTGCAGTTGCAGCCTCACCGCCTCACGCTCAACTGGCGCGAAGCGATTCCGGGAACGTCATACCCCCGCTACAAAGCCTTGCGGAAACGTTTCATGGCGCTGCTCGGCCTGCTGCTTGCAGCATTGGATGAGGTTGGTCAGCAACATCCAGTCGAGCTGGCCGAAGTGACGTACGTCAACCCGATCGAGTTTCCCGGCGACGACGCGACTGATGGTGTCGGCAAGACACACCCTGATTTGGCGAACATCATCAACCGCTTCAAGAAGCGATCCAAAACCGCATTCTTGCCGGAGGCGGAGGATGCGCGGCTACAGGCGCGGTGGCGGATACCGGACAAGGCCGGGGCGCCAATCGGGCGGCTGTACCTCTCCGTCGAGCCTGGCCTGCGGCCATCACGATTGAAGTCGCCAGCCCTGACGACCCCCGATGTTCCCCCGCAGGCGCTAACGCCGATTTACGTCGTGAATCTGAATGCGCGTGTAATGCCTGGAGGCAATACGGTCGACAGGGCGATGAAGGCCCTCGATGTAGGCCACGAGTGGGTCGTACTAGGGTTTGAGGATCTTACGACCGCCGAGATGCACGATCACTGGGGGAAGCGGGAATGAACAGATTGAGGATGGCTTCGGATACGGCAGCGGGGATGTCCACGCTCGATTGGTCAGTCGCAGATGAGCCCTCGACTCCTGCAGAAGCGGTTCTAGCCTTGGTACGCCGAGGGGACGCCACCCCGCCCTGGGCCGCAGCGGTCGTGGCTCGCCTCGAAGAGCTCGCGGACCTTGACACCGTCGACCCTCAGGTCGAGCGACCGCTGAATATCCAGGACGCACGCGATGCCCTCCGTTTCCTGGCTCGGGCCATGCAGATGCGAGAGGACACTTGTCTGCCGTGGATCGGACGGCTTAGCAGCGGAGGCGTTCAGCTGGCTTGGAAGCATGCCGACGTGGAAGTCGAGGCGGTATTCGATCGGCTGCGTAGCGAGCGCGAGTTGCTCGTCAGCGTTGGGGACAACGAATGGGACGCTCCCGCCGACAAGGGCGACTCGCTCTTTGCAAGCGTCGTAGACCGACTGTCGAACTCCTACATTGCCCACGCCCCTGAGGCACGCGCGACAGTTGCCTGCAGTTGACGCGCCTGTAGACGACGCCGACGACGTATATCGGCTCGTCAAGGTCGACGACTGCAACGCTGTCGACGGCCGCTGGGAGTTCCAGAGCAACGCTTTCGATAACGCGACGCCGTTCCACGACGGCGAACGCAACGACGAGATGTCGGTTGTCCTGGGAGATACCTTGTCGGCTCTTGATCGTGCCCCTGAGAACCTTCCCGCTGAGTCGCCATTCCCGGGTGACCCCGAGCGTTGGGGGGTTGCCAGGCTCAACGCTGGGTTCTTGCGGAGCCAGATGCAGGAGATCTTGAGGACCCCGACCGAGGACGAGCCAGCCCACGGTGACGTTCGCGGGTCGAAGAACTCAGGCTGTAGGAAACGCCTAAAGAAGCACGCACGTTGGGTAGTCGAACCTCAGATCGTGCCCGAGTAGCCTGTCAACGCGATGTCAGCGAACGTACCCGCACAGGCCAATACCGATCATCACGAGCGACCGACGCGATGACCCGGATGACCAGCACACTCGGATCTATGGCTACGGACCAGCACCGGCCAACATGGCCGGTAGAGAACCAGCTGTTCTGAAACGCCTCCTCCTGATCGCGCTCGCCATCGTGCTGTTCCTCGTGGTCAGCTTCTTCCTCGCGCGCTTTTTGTCGGTCGAGAACACCGAACGCGATGCTGACCTGGCGCTGATCGAAGCCGAGACGCGGGGAGACACCTCGGGGATGCTCGACCGCATCGCCGGCTGCCGCGCCAACGCGGCGTGCGTCGCGTCGGTGAGAGCCAACATCGCCAACCCGCGCCTGCGCCGGAAGGGGGCTGTCAAGATCCTGCAGCTGTCCTCCTCGACCGCCTATGCGCTGAACGGCGCGAGCGGCAGGACGCGCCTGGCCTGGACTGTGATCGGAGCGCTGCCGGTCGTCCAGTGCGTCGGGGTCCGCCGCAGAGATAACCCGCTCACAGGGGTCAAGGTCACGCTCACCTCGCTCAGCACACCGATCCCCAACGAAGGCGATTGCTAAAGTCTGCCCTCCCCAATGGCAAGCACGACCACAAAGCTCAACGTCAACAGTCGCAGCAGCGAGGGCTCGCGCGCGGCGCGGCGCCTGCGCCGCAGCGGCCGCGTGCCCGGCGTGCTCTACGGCGGCGCCTCTGAGTCCGTCGGCTTTGATGCCGATGCGCGCGAGCTCCGCATGGCTCTGGCTGGAAGCGGCGCCGTGCTCGACCTGAGCATCGACGGCGCGAAAGCGACACCGGTGGTTCTCAAGGAGACCCAGCGCGATCCCGTGCGCGGTGAGACAACCCACATCGATCTGCTGCGCGTGCGCCTCGATGAGAAGATCGACGCGGTCGTGCCGATCGAGCTCTCCGGTATCGAGGAGGCACCCGGCGTCAAGCAGGGCGGCGTGCTCGAGCAGATCACGCGCGAGGTCAACGTCGAAGCGCTGCCCACGGCGATCCCCGAGTCGATCCACCACGAGATCGGCGAGATGGAGATCGGCGAGACGATCCTGCTCTCGGCGATCGCGGTGCCGGAGGGCGTGACGCTGCTGGACGACGTCGAGGAGACCGTGATCGCGACGCTCTCGCCACCGCGCCTGCAGGCCGAGACGGCCGAGGAAATCGAGGCCGAGACCGAGCTGGTCGGCGAGGCCGCCCAGGACGACGGCGAGTCGGGCGACTCCGAGGGCTCCTCCGGCGGGGAGTAGATACCGCTGCGACGCCCCTTCGGTGGCGGTGGCGGA
Organism: Solirubrobacterales bacterium; assembly: GCA_013815355.1. Taxonomy (GTDB): domain Bacteria; phylum Actinomycetota; class Thermoleophilia; order Solirubrobacterales; family Solirubrobacteraceae; genus Palsa-744. The sequence continues at coordinate 2,018 of JACDGG010000115.1, read as the reverse complement.
GCCGTCGACTGGTTGATTGTCGGGCTGGGCAACCCGGGCCGCGCGCACGCCGGCACCCGGCACAACGTCGGCTTCATGATCGCCGAGGAGCTCGCCGAGCGCTGGGAGCTGGGACGGGCCAAGGACCGCTTCCGCGGCCGCATCGTCGAAGGGCGCGCGCGATCTGCCACGCCACAGGTGGGAGCGCCGCCCCCGCCGCGCGTGGCCGTGCTGTGTCCGCAGACCTACATGAACGACGCCGGGCGCTCGGTTGGGCCCGCGCGCGGCGCTCTTAAGGTGGCGCTCGAGCACGTGCTCGTGGTGCACGACGAGATCGACCTGCCCTTCGGCGACGTGCGCACGCGCCTCGGCGGCGGCCTGGCCGGGCACAACGGGCTGAAGTCGCTCAAGCGCGAGCTGGGCAGCGCCGAGTTCATGCGCGTGCGCGTCGGCGTGGGGCGCCCGAACACCACAGATCCGGAGATCGTCTCCGCGCACGTGCTCGGACGCTTCAGCGAGGGCAAGGCGCAGGTCGCCGAGCTGATCGAGCGCGCCTGCGCGCACGTCGAAGCCGCGATCCTCGCACCCGCCGACGATCAGTCCGGGCAGGGGCTCTAGGTGGCCGAGCAAGGCGCTGCGCTGCGCTCGCTGCTGGGACTGCTTGCCGAGGATGAGCAGGCGCTCGGCCTGGCGGCGAGCGGCGGGCACGCCTTCGTCTCCTCCTCGCTTCGTCCCTATGTGATCGCCGCGCTCACCGAGATCGACGAGGCGGCGCGCGATCGCCCGACGCTGATCGTCGTCGGCGACGATCGTGCTGCGCGGGACCTAGCCGGCGACCTGCGCGCCTGGCTGGCACCGCGGCGCGTGCGCTACTACCCCTCCCGCGGCGTGGCCTACGAGTCCCACCTCGCGCCTCCGGCCCACCTCGTCGGGCTGCGCGTCGCGGCGCTCGATGCGCTGCTCGGCGAAGGCAGTGCGCGCGAGGCATCCGCGCACGGCCAGCCGGTCGTAGTGGTCAGCGCGGTGGCACTGTCGGAGAAGGTGCCCGACCCGCAGCTGCGCCCGCACTCGTTCACGCTGCGCGTCGGTGAGCTGCTCGATCTCGAGGAGTGCGCCACCGAGCTCGTGGCGGCGGGCTATGAGCGCACCGACCAGGTCGAGGAGCGCGGCCAGTTCGCGATGCGCGGCGGCCTGCTCGACGTGTTCCCGGCGACCGAGGAGCGCGCCGTGCGCGTCGACATGTTCGATGTGGAGATCGAATCGCTGCGCTGGTTCTCCACGTTCACCCAGCGCTCGCTCGGCGAGGTCGAGGAGGTCGAGATCGCGCCCGCGGCAGAGCTCGCCGTCGAACACCGCGAGCTGGCGGAGATCGCTGCTGCGACGGGCGCCTTCTCTGCGGCCGAGGGGCAGGAGGGCGAGCGCCCGGACATCGCCGAGCTGCTGCCGCTCGAGCGCTTCGGCGCGCTCTTGGACCTCGTCGGAGAGGACGCCGAGCTGATGGTCGCGGCCGAGGAGGAGATCGGCCCCACGCTGAGCGACCACTGGACTGACGTCTGCGCTGCCTTCGGCGATGCGGACGCTCACCATCTCTATGTCAACCCTCAGGAGATCGAGGCGACGCTCGCCGCGCGCGCGCGGATCTGGCTCTCGGCGCTCGTCGCCGATCAGGAGATCCAGCTGCGCGCCTCATCGGCTGACACGGCGGCGCGCTCGCTCGCCGAAGCCGAGCCGCAGCTCGAGAAGCTCGTCCGCTCCGGATACCGCACGGTCGTGGCCTTCCCCCGACGCGGCGAGGGCGAGCGCGCGGCCTACAACCTCGGGCGCATGAAAGCGACGTGGCTGGCCGAGGACATCGACGCCGGCCACCAGGTCCTGGAACCGTCGCTGCGCTTCGCCGCCGCATCGCTGCGCGAGGGCTTCGTCGCGCCGCAGCTGAAGCTCGCGATCTTCCCCGAGCATCGCCTGCTGCGCCGCCGCCGCGCCGAGCGCGCCGGCGAGGGCGGCGCGCGCCACGGCGGTCGGAGTGGCGTGCGCCGCGG
>JACDGG010000006.1 GCA_013815355.1 Solirubrobacterales bacterium | reverse complement strand
GGCCCTACGGGCCTCACCTACGTCCATCCCCGCTCGCGCCTCTACGCGCTAGCCACCTGGGGAATGCGAGTGATCAGGACTGGGGAGACAACAGTGATTCCGCCCAGATGGATGCTGTCGGTGCTCCCGGGGACGATGCGATGGTCGAGTCGTTCTGGCATGCATGCAGGGCGAGCTGCTCAGCCCGCGAACGATAGAGGAGCAGGATCGAGCTAACGACCGCGATCAAGGACTACATCGAGACGTTCCACAACACCAGGTGCCGTCACAGCGCGCTGAATATGCTCACACCCTCCTCGGCCCGCACATGCGAGCTGTCAACCACTGCACGTGACCAGTCGCGCTGGCCGGCGTCCTGCAGTTTGTCCAAGAGCATCTGGTGCAAGCGTTCCCAGACCCCGCGTCGTTCCCGCAGCCTCCGCCATCTCCTGGGGCAGGTCCTCCTGCCCGTTGGCATTCCTAGCCGCTGGCGGATTGACTTATCGTCCTGTGGCTATTTCCTCCAAGATGACCGCGGGCGACGCTTCGCCCGGGCCAGTCTTCGCCGGTTTGGCTTTGTAACCCTTGCATCGCGCGACCACATCGCCTGCGCGGCAGTGCGTTTTGAGTGTCCACTTACTGATGCTTGCTATGTACGCCTCGCCATACGCGCGTTCGCCGCCACCCAGCGCCGCAGCCCTGTGTCGCAGAGCGGGGTCCAACTGCTGGCTCAGAAGGTTTCGTTTGAGAATGTAATGCATGTCGGCGATGCTCCAACCCCTGTTCGCCAGATACGTCGCGAAGGCCTGCTGTGTCCTGTATTCCCGCTTGATGTATCCGCCGAGATACCGCTGGACGTCTTGATCACTTACGTGCTTTCCGATTTCCGCACTCATGCCGACGGCCCACAGGCTGGATATCAGATAGCTCAAGGCTTCCGCGCGGACTAATTTGTAGAGCACTTGGCACCGGTGCTCGAGTTGCGCCGCCGACCGAGTTGGTTTGCCGCTCGATGAGATTGGCTCCAGCGTTTTTGAGGCTTTGACGCATACAGCGTAGTCCGGAGGATCCGTCGCCAGCCCCGCCGGTGCTTTACTCGAATTTGCCGAATAGAAGTCTCCGCGCACGAATGTCGCTGTCCAATGGTTGAGAGTGGATTCAGTGATCGGAGTATTTCCGACCTTGGCCACCACCACGTCGCTGCTTCCGGAGGCACCGCCACACCCGGCCAATACGCCACCTACAAGCACGCCTGCGACGATGACCCCTAGGAACATCGGCTTCGACATCAGTTACCTCTCGCTGTCGTAGTTTAAGCCATAGCCGTCACAGCGGACGTTCGCCAAAGCCACCCCAGCGGGAAGCCCCTTCTACGCCACAGCCATATCAGCCGACGTTAGCTGCAGGCACAGTCTCAGTCAAGCAATGTCTCTGTTTTCCAACTGTGTGAAAAGGGCTTCGTTGGGGCCCTCGCAACCACACCGCGCAGCACGTCCACCGCCCGCCCAACCTGTGACTCCGTCATCTCCGGGAAGAACGGCAGTGCCAGCGAACGCGCCGCCACCGTCTCGCAGATCGGCAACTCACCACCCTCATATCCAAAGCGATCACGATAAAAGCTCATCGTGTGAATCGCCGGCAGATACGGCTTGCTCTGCACCCCAGCCGCCGCGAGAGCCCGCACCGTGCCATCACGATCCGTACCCTCCGGCAGCTGCACGACGAACACGAACCACCCACGCTTGTCTCCGTCTCGATCCTCACACGGCAGCTCAAGTCCCTCGATCCCGGCCAGACTTCCACGATAGAGCGCCGCAACACGCGCGCGCGCCTCAAGCATCTCATCCAGACGCTGCAACTGCGCGATACCGAGCGCACAGGCGATGTCCGAGAGCCGGTAGTTGAAGCCCAGGCGGTCGTGGTCGAGCCAGCCCATGTCCGGTGCGCGCCCCTGGTTGCGCTCGGAGTCGATCATCTCCTTCACCCCCGGGTCGGCAACGGTGACCATTCCCCCCTCCCCCGTCGTCAGCTGCTTGTTGGCGTAGAAGCCGAACACCGCCGGGTTGCCACGCCCACCGACCGTCCTGCCGTCACGATGGCGCGCTCCCAGCGCCTCGCAGGCATCCTCCACGATCGCAAGTCCATGCCTCTGTGCGATCCGCTCGAACTCCGCCATGTCGGCCGGATAGCCGAAGATGTGGACCGGCAGGATCGCCTTCGTTCGTGGGGTGATCGCCGCCTCGGCGGCCCGCGGATCGAGGTTCAGCGTAGTCGGGTCGATGTCTGCGAATACCGGCCGCGCCCGCTCATACAGGATCGCATTGGCCGACGCCACAAAGGAGAACGAGCTCGTTATCACCTCATCTCCCTCCCCCACGCCGACCGCGCGCAACGCCAGATGCAGCCCGGCGGTGCCGCTGCTGACCGCGCTCGCCAGAGGCGCACCCACCCGCGCGGCGAACAGCCGCTCGAACTCCGCCCCCCTCGGACCCAGGGACAGCTGCCCTGAGCGCAGCACCTCTACGACGGCCCGCTCCTCCGCCCGGCCCAGCACCGGCTGGGCCAGCGGGATCAGCTCATTCCCCACTGCACCCCTCAGAGCTATCGACCGCCGCACCCGCGGCGAGCTTGGCGCCCGGCTGCATGCCATATTCCAGGGAGTCCACGAGCGCATCCCAGGAAGCTGCGATCAGGTTCTCCGAGACTCCGATCGAGCCCCACACCGCCTGTCCGTCGGAGGCATCGATCAGCACGCGCGTGACCGCACCCGTGCCCCTGCGCTCATCGAGGATGCGTACCTTGAAGTTAACGAGCTCGATGTCGCGCAGGTGCGGATGGATCTCACCGATCGCGTCGCGTAGCGCTTTATCGAGCGCGTTGACCGGCCCGTTGCCCTCGGCGGTGCGCACGTAGCGCTCGCCGTCGACCCAGATCTTGATCGTCGCCTCCGTCTCCACGTTGCCGTCGGCGCGCTTCTCGACGAGCACCCGCCACGACTCCAGCCGAAACAGCGGCTCATACGCACCCGTCTGCTTTCGCATCAGCAGCTCGAGCGACCCGTCGGCCGCCTCGAACTGAAAGCCCCGATGCTCCATCTCCTTGACCCGATCGAGCATTCGCTGCGCGAACTCCTCATCGGCCGCGATGCCCGCCTGCGCGGCCTTCTCCACTATCGAGCTCCTGCCGGAGAGCTCGGAGATCAGCACGTCGCGGCTGTTGCCGACGACGGCCGGGTCGATGTGCTCGAAGGTCTGCGCGTCCGCGCGCACCCCGGCCGCGTGCAGTCCCGCCTTGTGCGCGAAGGCGTGCTTGCCCACGTACGGCTGTGCGGGGTTCGGCGAGCGGTTCAGCAGCTCGTCGACCAGGTGCGCGGTCTCCGTCAGGCGCGCGAGGCGCTCAGGCGCGAGCAGCGCCACGCCCATCTTCAGCTGCAGGTCCGCGATCAGCGTCACAAGGTTGGCGTTCCCGGTGCGCTCGCCGATCCCGTTGATTGTGCCCTGAACCTGGGTTACGCCAGCTTCCACCGCCGTCAGCGCGTTGGCGATCGCGCAGCCGGAGTCATCGTGCGTGTGGATGCCCAGCGCCATACCCGGCAGCGCTTCGCTGACGACGGCGAGCGCCATGCGGATCTGCGCCGGCAGCGAGCCACCGTTGGTGTCGCACAACACGAGCCGCTCCGCGCCTCCTTCGGCGGCGGCGCGCAGGCAGTCGAGCGCGTAGCCCGGGTCGAGCGCGAAGCCGTCGAAGAAATGCTCGGCGTCGAGCAGAACCCGCTTTCCGGCTGAGACGAGGAAGGCGGTCGAGTCGGCGATCATCGCGAGGTTCTCCTCACGTGAGACGCGCACGACCTTCTCGACGTGCAGCACCGAGGCCTTGCCCACGAGCGTGCAAACCGGTGCGAAGCAGTCGGCCAGCACACGCAGGCCCTCGTCGCGATCGGCGCGCGTCTCACGCCGACGCGTCATGCCGAACGCGACGACCTCGGCCACTCCCAGGCGCTCGTCGGCGAGCAGCGCGAACAGCTCCTGCTCCTTTGGGTTCGATGCGGGGAACCCGGCCTCGATCATGTGCACGCCGAGCCCGTCCAGCACCTGCACGACGCGCAGCTTCTCCTCCGCCGTCAGCGTCAGGCCGCCGCCGCCCATCCCGTCGCGCAGGGTGGCGTCGTATAGCTGTATGTCGGGCATGGGCTCCTACCCGGCGGCTGTCGTCTGCACGGAGCCTGCCGGCGCCGGCGCGTCGCCGGCAGGGGTCTCCAAATCGACGGGGTGGACCACGTCCAACCACTCGCGGTAGCACTCCGAGCGGCCGTGGATGGCGTCGTCGAAGGCGCTCTGGAGCAGGCGCGTGACCTCTCCCGGCTGTCCCGTGCCGATCTTGTGGTCATCGACCTCTACGACCGGTACGAGCTCGGCGGCCGTCCCTGACATGAACACCTCGTCGGCCAGGTAGAGCTCGGCGCGGGCGATGTTACGCTCGCTCACCTGGTATCCGAGGTCGGCCGCGATCTGCATGATCGAGCGGCGCGTGATGCCATCGAGGATCGAGTTGTGGTGGCCCGGCGTGACGATCTCACCGCCTGCGAGCATGTAGATGTTCTCGCCCGTGCCCTCGCACACGTGGCCATGGTCGTCGAGCAGGATCGCCTCCTGGTAGCCGGCCTTCATCGACTCGACCTTCGCGAGCACGTTGTTGAGGTACTGGCCCGAGGCCTTGGCGTGGGGAATCAGTGAGTCCGGGCTGATCCGCCGCCACGAGGACACCTTCGCGCGGATGCCGTTGCGCATGCCCTCCTCGCCAAGGTAGGTCGCCCACTCCCAGCAGGCGATCGTCACGTCCGTCGGCGCGTCCATCGGGTTCAGTCCCATGCTGCCGTAGCCGCGGTAGACGATCGGGCGGATGTAGCACGAGCGCAGGCCGTTGCGCGCCACGAGCTCGCGGGCGGCGGCCTGCAGCGCCTCGCTGCTGTAGGGCACCGGCATGTAGTAGAGCTCAGCGGAGCGCAGCAGCCGCTCCATGTGCTCGGCGTTGCGGAACACCGCCGGGCCGAGCTCGCTGTCGTAGCAGCGGATCCCCTCGAACACGCCCGTGCCGTAGTGCAGCCCGTGCGTCAGGACGTGGACCGTCGCATCCTCCCAAGCGACGAACTCGCCGTTCATCCAGATCAGGTCGGTGGGCTCCACAACGGCCGATTCTACAGCCTCGCGCACACTCGCCACGGCGCAGCACAGCTGCCCCGTGGCCGTGGGCGTGCGCTCACACCTGCCGGCAGTCTGAGAACCCCGCGCGTTTGGCAACCGCGCGCAGCTGCGCGTGCAAGCGGGTTTTCGACGGGACGAGCGCTTTCAATGCCTTTCGATCCTTGGCCTGCGCCGCGCTCCCCACTCGATCGAGTTCGAGCGCGAGGGCGTGCATGTAGCCGAGCATCTGGTGCCATTGGATCGCGAGCTTCGCCGGCGGATGAAGTCTGCTCAAGTCGCGCACCCCCTGGCTCTCGGCCGCCACGCGATAGGGAGCGATCCGCGCGACCTGCGTGAGCGTCGTGTTCGTGAGCTCTTGCTGCGCGCTCGGGGTCAGCACGTGCTTGCCGATCTGGGTAAGCACACGCTTGCAGATTGCGTCGGCTTGGGCGATGAACTGCAGTTCCGCCGCGGCCCCAGCTTCGCCGGACTGAGCGGGGCGGGCGCTCGAGCCGCCGCCACAGCCCCCTACGAGGAGAGCGAGCAGGACGAGCACGTAAGCGGCTGAGAGCCTGCAGTGCATGGCTCCACTATCTCCTGCCCGCTCGCGCGCGACAAGTGATGTCTCCCTCTGGGCGCTAGCTCGACAGGCGCGCGAGCACGGCCTCAAGCGCCTCGCCGGTCCGCGCCCCGCCGCCGAGGTCGGGCGTGCGCAGGCCGTCCGCAAGCGCTGTTTCGACTGCGCCCTCGAGCGCCTGTGCCTCATCCGCCAGCCCCAGCCCGTGCCGCAGCATCATCGCTGCCGAGAGAAACATCGCCAGCGGGTTCGCGATCCCCTGCCCGGCGATGTCCGGCGCCGAGCCATGTACCGGCTCGAACAGCCCGGGGGTCGGTGAGTTCTGGTCTCCCAGCGACGCGCTCGGCAGCATACCGATCGAGCCGGTCAGCATAGCGGCCTCGTCGGAGAGGATGTCCCCGAACATGTTCTCTGCGAGCAGCACGTCGAAGTGCCGCGGCGAGGCGATGAGCTGCATCGCTGCGTTGTCGACGAGCACGTGCTCCAGCTCGATGTGGGGGAACTCGCGCGCGTGCACGGCGCCGACGACCTCGCGCCACAGCCGCGAGGTCTCGAGCACGTTGGCCTTGTCGACGCTCGAGACGCGCGAGCGTGCCGCGGAGAAGGCCATACGCGCGATGCGCTCGACCTCCGCGGTCGTGTAGGAGCAGACGTCCGACGCTGAGGTCGCCGTGCGCGTCTTCTCACCGAAGTAGATCCCGCCGGTCAGCTCACGCACGACGAGCAGGTCGGTGCCCTCGATCCGCTCGCGCCGCAGCGGCGAGGCGTCATACAGCGCCGGCAGTGGCTTGACGGGCCGCAGGTTGGCGTACAGCCCAAGGCCCTTGCGCAGGCCCAAGAGGCCCTGCTCGGGACGCGGTTTGCTCGGGTCGGTCGTATCCCACTTCGGCCCCCCCACAGCCGCGAGCAGGACCGCGTCGGCGCCGCGGCAGGCGGCGAGCACCTCGTCGGTGAGTGCGACACCGTGGGCGTCGATGGAAGCTCCCCCGAACGTGTGCTGCTCGAAGTCGAAGTCGCCGAGACGGCCAAGCAGCTCGAGTGTCGGCGCCATGATCTCCGGGCCAATCCCGTCGCCGGGAAGGGTGACGATGCGATGTGCCACTTGAACTCCTAAAGCGCCGTCGTCGGTGGACCGCTGCGCTCGCGCTCGCGCTCGAAGGAGGCGATCGTCTCCCCCTGCCGCAGGCTCAGCGCGATGTCGTCGAGCCCGCCGAGCAGGCGATGGCGGATCTCGTGATCGATCGCGAAGGGCACCTGCTCGCCGGCGAAGCGGACCTCCTGCTCTGTGAGGTCGATCTTGCCCTCCCCCACCTGCGCGAGCGCGTGGCAGTCCTCGCCGCTCAAGACGACCGGCAGCAGGCCGATCTTGGTGCAGTTGGAGTAGAAGATGTCGGCGAAGCTCGGCGCGACTATCGCCTGGAAGCCGTAGTCCTGCAGGCCCCAGGGTGCGTGCTCGCGGGAGGAGCCGCAGCCGAAGTTCTCCCCCGCCACCAGGATCGGGTTGGCCGGGAGATCCCAGCCGGGCTCCTTGGCCCAGTCGTAGAAGAGGAACTCGCCGAAGCCCGTGCGCTGAACGCGCTTGAGGAACTGCTTGGGCATGATCTGGTCGGTGTCGACGTCGGCGCGGTCGAGGTGGCTGACCTTGCCGGCTATCACGCTGATCGGTTTCATGCTCTTGATCTCCTTTGCCGTATCACCAGGTCATACAGCGGTCTCAGTTAGTGAATAGGACCAGCGCACCACTAGCTCCTAGGACCACTGGCGAATGTCGACGAAGTGACCCTCGATCGCGGCCGCGGCCGCCATCTGGGGAGAGACGAGGTGGGTGCGCCCGCCGCGTCCCTGGCGACCCTCGAAGTTGCGGTTCGAGGTCGAGGCGCAGCGCTCACCCGGCTGCAGGATGTCTGGGTTCATGCCGAGGCACATCGAGCAGCCCGCGACACGCCAGTCAAAGCCCGCCTCACGGAACACGCGATCCAGACCCTCGGCCTCGGCCTGGGCCTTGACCTGCTGCGAGCCCGGCACGACCATCGCATTGACGCTCGCAGCGACGGTGCGTCCCGCGATCACCTTGGCAGCGGCGCGCAGATCGCCGATGCGGGAGTTCGTGCACGAGCCGATGAATACCCGATCGACCGCGATCTGCTCGATCGGCGTCCCGGGCTCCAGGGCCATGTAGTGCAGGGCGCGCGCGGTCGCCTCGCGCTCGGCGGGGCTGTCGAAGTCCTCGGGGGCGGGCACGCTCTCAGTGACGGCACGAACCATGCCGGGGTTCGTGCCCCAGGTCACCTGCGGGGATATCCCGGTCGCGTCGATCACGACCTCGCGGTCGAAGCTCGCGCCCACGTCGCTGCGCAGCTCGCTCCACGCCGCGATCGCCGCGTCGAGGTCTACTCCGCGCGGCGCCCCGGGCCGCTCGCGCTCGGTGAACCAGGCGAAGGTCGTCTCGTCCGGGGCGATCATACCGGCGCGGCCGCCGCCCTCGATCGTCATGTTGCAAACCGTCATGCGCCCCTCCATCGAGAGGGCCTCGATTGTCGGGCCGGCGTACTCGACGACGTGGCCGGTCATGCCGCCGACGCCGAGCTGGCCGAGCGTGGCGAGGATCAGATCCTTGGCGGTGACGCCAAAGCCGAGCTCGCCCTCATAGCGGATATGCATCGAGCGCGGCCTGCTCTGAACCATGCACTGGGTCGCCAGCACGTGCTCGACCTCGCTCGTGCCGATCCCGAACGCGAGCGCCCCGAAGGCACCGTGGGTCGAGGTGTGCGAGTCGCCGCAGACGATCGTCATGCCCGGCTGGGTCACGCCCAGCTCAGGGCCGATCACGTGCACGATCCCCTGGCGCTCGGAGCCGAGTGAATAGACGGGAACCCCAAACTCGGCGCAGTTGCGCTCGAGTGTTTCCACCTGCACACGCGAGAGCTCGTCCTTGATCCTGGCTGCCACCGGGGTCCCGTCGGTCGGAGTGTTGTGATCGGCGGTGGCCAGCGTGCGGTCGGGCCGGCGCACGCCGCGCCGCGCCAGCCGCAGCCCGTCGAATGCCTGCGGGCTCGTGACCTCGTGCACCAGGTGCAGATCGATGTACAGCAGCCCCGAAGCGCCCGTGGCGACCTCGTGGGACTCCCAGATCTTGTCGAACAGCGTGCTTGGCATGGTTCTCCTGGTTTTCCTAGCTGCGCCTCAGGCCAGCCGAGACGACCGCCAGGAACGCGGCGTCGAAATCCGTCGGGTTCTCGAAGTGATGGGGCAGGTCGGCGTCGAAGGTCACGCAATCGCCCTCGCTGAGCTGATGGCGCTGCCCGTCGCAGACCAGCACCAGCGCGCCGTGCTCTACGAGCACGCTCTCGCGGCTTCCCGGCTCGTGCATCGGTGGGTCATCGGCTGCCCCGGTCGCGCCGCCGGAGGCCAGGACATGCCGCGAGATCTCCGCGCGCTGACCCGGCTGCTCGGAGGTCAGCACCTCGAAGCTATGTCCGCGCCGCCGGTTGCCGCCGCGTCTGCGTTGAGCTGCGCGCACGACCGTGACTGCCCCACCCTCGTCGAGGCGCAGCAGCTGAGATAGGCGCAGCTCCAGACCCGCGGCGATCCGGGTCGCGACCGTCAGCGTCGGGCTGGTCTCGCCGCGCTCGACCTGCGAGAGCATCGGCGCGCTCACGCCGCTGCGCTCTGACAGATCGCGCAGTGAAAGCCCGGACGCCTCGCGCAGTGCCTTCACACGCGCGCCGATCACGGCCGCTGAGAGTGCCGTCGCGTGCTCGTGTTCCCTGTCAGGCGCCTGCGTCGTGATCGTCATACGAGCGTATGTTATCTCAGACGACATACTTGTGGGAGTGGCAGCTCCCATTGGTTGCCCAGCTCTTATTCCAGGGCCGCCAGGATGCGCCCGACGTGGGCGTCCCAGCTGTAGCGCGCCGTCACCTCCGCCAGCGCAGCGGCACCGAACCGCAAGCGCTGTGCCTCGTCATCCAGCAGGTTCACGACCGCGGCCGCTGCGGCGGGGACATCGCCGGGCACCGTCAGCAGAGCCGTGCGACCGTCCTGGAGCACCTCCCCGATCTGCTCGAGATCCGAAGCGACGATCGCACGACCGAGGCCCATGTATTCAAACAGCTTCGTCGGGGAACCGAAGAACGGGGTCCCATCGGGATTGGGCACGTGCGGCGAGACGCACACCTCACAACAGGCGAGCAGCTCGACAGCATGAGCATGGGCGACCACGCCCGTGAGCCACACCCGCTCTGACAGGCCCCGGCGCTCGATCTCGGCAGCGACCTCGCCGTGCAGGGGCCCATCGCCGATGAGCAACCAGCGAGCGTCGTCGCGGTGTGCCGCGACGCTCTCGATCAGCTCGGGGAGGAGCTTGACCCCGTGCCACAGCCTAAACGTGCCCACGAAGCCAACCGTGGGTGCCTGCGGCAGCTTTGCGCGTGAACGCCAGTGGGCCGGAGGACGCGCGCGTAGGGCGGTCAGCTGCTGCAGGTCGACGCCGTTGGGATTGACGAGCACGCGCACGGGCTCGATGCCCATCTCCAGGAGCTGGTCCTTGAGCGGCTGTGACACGACGACGATCAGCGAGGCGTCGAGCAGATTGCGTCGCTCGAGCGCCGCCAGCGTTCTCACGAACGCCAGACGGCCGGTGCCCCAGTGGCGCTCGGTCCAGATCTCCGAGCCGTTGAACTCGAGCACGAGCGGAACGTCAAGCCGGCGCGCCAGCTCCAAGCCCGCGTAGGAGCCGAGCGCATAGCGCTGATATACGAGGTCGGCCGGGACCTCGCTCGCGGCCGACACCAGCCTCTGCGTGTGGCCGACGAGCGTGAGCCAATGCACGAGCTGAACGATGTGCCGCGGTGGCACGCACTCACAGTTTGCGCCGTGCACGCCCTCGGGTCGCTCGGGCGCGAAGACGCTCACCTCGAGACCCGCATCGGAGAGCCCGTTGATCACGCCCGTCGTGTGTGTCGCCGCACCCCCCACCTGAGCGCCAAGCCAGCGCAGCGACGGCTCAGCCCGTAGGTAGCTGACACGCCGGAGGTCTCGTGCAGGACGTGCGGGCAGCGAGAACGGGGTCGCTGAGACCCGCCGTGCGCGGGCCAGCCAGCGCGTGCTGCGTGCGAGCTCCGCGGGCATCCCGATCGCGAGCGCCGTCGCGGCGCGCGTGCGCATTGCCGCATGCCCACCGGCCGTCGAGTTGCCGGCAGATCTCACTTCAAACCGGCTCGCACTGCTGAGGGTCGCCAATGCAAGCGCGCCGGCCTGCACGCCGTTGAGCGGGCGCTCGTCACGCAGCACACACACCTCCTCGAGATCCCGACCACGCAGCAGCGCACGCAGCCGTCGCGGTTCGCGGACTGTGCCGGCGAGCTCGACGAGAGTGAGGACCTGCTCGTCCTCAGTGCAGGCGAGGGCCGGCCCGTTGAACCTGAGGTCGACTGTGAGGCGCATCTGAAGAATGGAACCATATGAGTGATGAGGCGTTTGCTACTCGTGACGCATCGCTCGCCTGAACAGGACGGGGGTCCAGCCGCGCGCTGGCGAGCTTTCGTTCGCTACCTGCCGGAGCACGGCTGGGAGGTCGAGGTACTCAGCGCCGCGAGACGTGTTGGCGCGTCGGAGTTCGAGGGCGGCTCGTTCGTGAAGCTCCGCGCCACTGCGATGGCCCGTCTCGCCCGCGCGAGCGGGCCGGCGTTCCACCTCGCGGGCATACGCCCCGACGCCCTGCCACTCTCGATGCTGTGGGTGCCACGTGGTGCGTACATGGCTCGCCGGCGGATCGCGCGGCTGCGTCCCGACGTGGTGCTGGCGAGCGGGCCCCCGATCGCCGGGCCGCTGGCCGCACGCCTCGGCGTCACACAAGAGGTCCCGCTGATCGTCGAGTTGCGCGATCTCTGGGCCGGGAGCCCAGCATTCGACGATGGCGGTCGCGTGCTCTCGAACATCGAGGATTGGCTGCTGCGCAGTGCGCGCCGCGTGATTGCCTGCACACCCGAGGCCGTCTCCGACTTGGCCATGCGCCACCCGCAGCTCGGCGAGCGCATCGTGGAGATTCCCAACGGGTTCGATCCTGCGATCAAGTCGATGATGCCCTCAGGTTCGAGTGGTGATCGCGTACCTGAGGATCGATCGCGTCGGATCCTCACGCTCCTACACTCCGGCACCCTCACGCCGGCGCGCCCGCTGGGGCCGCTGATCGGGGCACTCGCCGACCCACGGCTCGCGGGGAGCTTCCGCCTCCTCCTGCACGGGCACCTCTCCCCTGCCTCGCGAGCCGAGGTCGCGTTGGCGCGCAAGCACGGGAGGGTGCAGATAGAGGTGCTCGCGCCGTCTCCCTGGCGGGAGGCCGTCGGTCGGATGGCGAGCGCCGATGCCTGCCTGCTCAGCCAGGCCCGCACAGCCGGCGATCAGACGGCTGTCGCAAGCAAGATCTATGAGTACCTCGCGCTGGGCAAGCCCGTGCTCTGCGTTACCGATGGTGGCGCCAGCGAGGCGCTTCTGCGACGCCTGCAGGCCGACGAGCTGTGCGCGCGACTGGGCGAGCCAGAGACAATCGTCGCGGCTTTGCTGCGGTTGCGCGACGGCGCTGTGAGGCCACTGCCGGTCGAGCGGCTCGAGCCCTACAGTCGCCAGGCGCTTGCCGCCCGAATGGCGGCTTTGCTCGACGATGTCGCGAGCAGCTAGACGCCGATCGCGGCTGCGGACTCCTCCGCGTGCGGATGGCCGGCGAGGACGTCGACGATCCGCTCCGCTGCCTCACCGTCCCAAAGCGGCGGGATCCGGTGCTTGCGCGCGCGCACCTCCTCGAGCAGCTCGGGTGCGTCGTGGATGCGCTCGGGTGCGAGACCGAGGAGCAGGTTCGTACCCATGCTCGCGGTGATCGGTCGCTCTGTGTTCTCGCGAAGCGTCAGGCAGGGAACACCCAGGAACGTGGTCTCCTCCTGGATTCCGCCGGAGTCGGTCAGCACCCCGGCCGACTCGGCGAGGAGCGAGAGGAACTCCACATAGCCGACCGGCTCGAGCATCATGAGCCCCGGGGCATCCGCCAAGGTCGCGTCCTCGCAGAGGAGTCGGGCGCGGGTGCGGGGGTGCACCGGAAACACGACCGGCATGCGACGGGCGATGGCGCGCAGTGCGTCGGCCGCGACCCGCAGCAGCGGACCGTCCACGAGCGCCGGGCGGTGCAGCGTAACGATCAGGTACTCGCCGGCGGGAAGGCCGTGTCGAGCGGGTGCATCGAGCGCGTCGATCCGCTCGCGCATGACCACCAGGGTGTCGATCATTGTGTTTCCGACATAGTGGATCAGCTCGGCGCTGCGTCCCTCGGCGAGCAGGTGCTCGTGCGCCTCCGGTGAGTGAATGAAGAGAACCTCGGAGATCGCGTCAGTCACGACACGATTCACCTCCTCGGGCATCGTGCGGTCAAAGGAGCGCAGACCAGCCTCGATGTGGGCAACCGGCAAGCCGAGCTTGACCGCGACCAGTGCGGCCGCGAGCGTCGAGTTGACGTCGCCCGGGACCAGCACGACATCGGGATGCTCCGCGAGCAGCACCGGCTCCAAGCGCTCCATCACCATAGCGGTCTGGCGAGCGTGTGTTCCCGACCCCACGTCGAGGCGATGATCCGGCTCGCCGACCCCGAGCTCATTGAAGAAGATCTCCGACATCGCCGCGTCGTAGTGCTGGCCGGTGTGCACCAGCACGTGTTCGAAGTCCTCCTCACGTCGCTGCAGCGCGCTCACGATCGGAGCGACCTTCATGAAGTTCGGTCGCGTGCCAACCACCGAGAGGATCTTTCGCCGTTTACCCATTGGGCTGGGCATCATAGGCAAGGAATTCACACCCCTTGTGAAACGCCCAATATGCTGATTCGCCGATGCGGCTACCTGCACTCACATTCGCGCGATGAAACAGGTTGTGCTGCGCAACGGCCAGCCGCTCGTCGCTGACGTGCCGGCACCTTCGCCACAGCGCGGACACGTGCTCGTCGCAAATGCGGCATCTGTGATCTCGAGTGGAACGGAGCGCGCCGCTGTCTCTGAAGGCGGGGGGTCGCTGCCTGTGCGGGCGGTGCGCAACCCCGATTTGGTGTTGCTCACGCTACGCCACGCACGCGAGCACGGCGTGCGTGACACCGTTGAGCGCGTGCGCGGCGCGGTCTCCGACGACACCGTGCTTGGCTACGCCTCAGCGGGAACGGTCCTCGACACGGGTGGACTCGGCGACTTCACGATCGGTCAAGCAGTTGCCTGCGCAGGTGCCGGCCGTGCCAACCACGCCGAGCTGGTATCGGTCCCCGGCAATCTCGTGGCACCGGTGCCGCGGGCTGTGCCGCTGCGCGATGCCGCCTTTACGACACTCGGCGCGATCGCCATGCAGGGCGTGCGCCGTGCGCAGGCCTCGTTGGGGGAGCGGGTCGTGGTTGTCGGTCTCGGTCTGCTGGGCCTGTTGACCGTGCAGATACTGCGCGCCGCGGGATGCGTCGTGATCGGGGTCGAGCCGGACCCCTCACGCCGCGAGCTCGGGATCGAGCTCGGGGCCGAGCAGGCGCTCGCGCCGGAGGATGCGGTGGCGAGCGTGCGCGACTGGGCCGGCGGCGTCGGGGCAGACACAGCGATCGTCGCGGCCGCCTCGTCCTCCAGCACCATCGTCAACGACGCCGTGGCGATGGTCCGCCGCAAGGGCCGCGTCGTCCCGCTGGGCGATGTCGGGCTGGCGCTCGCGCGCGAGGCCCTCTACCAGCGTGAGGCGGACGTGCTGATCTCGACCTCATATGGCCCGGGACGCTATGACCCGATGTATGAGGAGGGGGGCGTCGACTATCCGCTCGCCTATGTGCGCTGGACCGAGAACCGCAACATGGGTGAGTTCCTGCGGCTGCTCGCCGCGCGGCTCGTCACCGTCGAGCCACTGATCGGGCTCGAGCTGCCCGTCGAGCGGGCGGGCGAGGCATATCAGGCGCTGCGTGCACAGCCCCCACCGCTCGCAGCTGTGCTGCGCTACCCGGCCGCTGTTGCGCACGCGGCGAGCGTCTCCGAGTCGGTCCAGGTGCCCGCCGGGCATCGCCGCCGTACGCGGTCTGGCGCTTCGCGCGTGGTCCATGTCGGCGTTGTCGGGCCGGGGTCGTTCGTTCGCGCCGTGCACCTGCCCAACCTGCGCGCCGACGGCGCGGCGCCGGTCGTGGCCGTGGCGGCGCGTCGTGGGACGGTGGCCACCGACGTCGCCCGCGCGACGGGCGGCGACGTCGAGGCCTTCACCGACTGGCGCGGCGTGGTCGAGCATCCGGACGTCGAGCTGGTACTGATCGGCACCCGGCACGACTCGCATGCCGAGATCGCCGTGGCGGCGTTGGAGGCCGGCAAGGACGTGTTCCTCGAGAAGCCGCTGGGGCTCTCCCGCGAGCAGATCGACGACGTCTGGGCAGCGGGTAGCGACAGCGATGCGACGCTGGCAATCGGCTTCAACAGGCCGTTTGCACCCCTCTCTCAGCGACTGCGCGCAGAGCTCGCTTCGGTGAGCGGGCCGCTGCAGGTGATCATCCGCGTCAACGCTCCGCTGGCGGCCGAGCATTGGCTCAACGATCCAGATCAGGGTGGTGGCCGCATCCTCGGTGAGGCCTGTCACTTCTTCGATTACGCCAACTGGCTGTGCGGCGTGCCGCTCAGCGTGAGCGGTGTCGCGGCGCGCGAGACCGGAGATGTGCGCACCGCACAGAGCGCGAGCATCACCGCCAGCTACGAAAACGGATCGGTTGCGAGCGTGCACTACTCGGGGCTCGGGCCGCGAGGGTTGCCGAAGGAGCGGATCGAGGTTCTGGGTGGTGGCCGCGCGTGGGTACTCGATGACTTTCAGCGCCTGACCTCCTTCGATGGTGCGACCTCGCGATCCACAGACACCGGCCAGGGCGACAAGGGGCATGCTGCCCTCATGCGCGCGGTCCTGGCGACCTGCCGTGGTGAGAATGTGATCTTCGGTGGCCTACGAGCGGCCTACGTCGCCCAGAGCGTTGCGCTCGCGGCAACCGAGGCAATCAGCTCGGGGGCGCCACGCCGGGTTCTGCTTCCCGTCGCTGAGGCTGCTTGACGGCTCTCATCTGCGTGGTGGGCATGTGACTCACAGCCCCTATTTTTACCCGCTCTGCGCTTCAGACCCCTACCGGTTGCGTTGCAGAGCGAGGCGTAGGAGCGTCGTGGTCCCGGCGAGCGTCGGGCGCAGACGCGCCGCGCCGCCCAGATCTCGCGCGAAGAGCCTTAGGTGAAGGGCGAGCACGATCGCATATGCGACCGAGGAGGCGAGCGAGGCGACGTAGGTGCCATGACGAGGCAGCAGGATGATGTCGAGGGCCAAATTGACCACCAGCCCGGGAATCCACACGAGCAGGAGCTCTCTCGGCATGCCATGGGCGGCAAAATGGTAGGCGATCACGTTGAAGAGTCCGAGACAGTACACACCGGGCAGCAGCCACAGAAACAGAGCTATGGCGGGGTGAAAAGCGCCACCGAACATCAACTCGATCACGGGGCCGGCCAGCACAGCAGCAAGCCCACAGACCGCCAGGTACCCGACGGCGAGGAGATGGAACACGCTGAGCGTCATCTCGCGATCGACTGAGCCGCGGGCGAGACGCGCGAAGAGATTCACCGAGACCGACACGGGCAGCAGGTAGAGCGCGTCTGCGAGTGCCACCGCAATCGAGTACTGCCCGGCTGCCCGCGCGCCTTGGATGGCATTGACCAGCAGCAGATCCACCCGGATCAGCAGATATGCGATCAGCGTGACCAGGTAGGCGCGCGCCCCATATCCGATCATGCTCCGTGCGAGACCGACATCGAGCGCGCGTACGACACGGCCATGGCGTGCCATCGCGAAGAGGTAGGCGGACAGCGCGATGACATGCGGCCCGAGCACCAGCAGCAGCGCCACGAGAACGCCACCGCCGGCGAGCGGCAGCACGGTCGCGAGCAACGCCACAGTGAGCGCCGCCACCGCCACCTCCACGCCGTTGTAGAGCACCGTGCGCCCTTCGGTCAACAGGATGCTCTGAAGAAACAGTGAGCCGAGCAGGACCGGCAGTGCCAGCATGCCGACCGATAGCTCGGGCCAGCCGATGTCGGTGAATGCACCAGGAAGTGCGAGCTTCACACCGATCCCGATAACGGCCATGACCGGGCCAAGGATCCCGGCGAACCACAACGAGTTGCCGGCGATCCGTGCCCGCATCTCCGGCTCGCGGGCGGCGAAGTACGGGTTCGCCGAAGCGATGCCGAAGGTTCCAAGCTGCACCAGCACCGTCGTCAGCGCATAGATGGCGGCCAGCGACCCGCGACCGGTGGGCCCAAGCGAGCGGGCGAGGATCACGGTCGTGGCGGCGCCCAGGACGAGCACGCATGCCTTTGCGCACATCATCAGCAGCACGTCCTCGCGCAGTCCACGCTGAGCCACCGGTTGCACTTCCGCTGTCCGCGCTCCGCTCATTGCATATCTGAGTCCTGCCGAGACGAAGTGTGGAACTGTTGCATCATCCCGATTATGATGCGCCTCCCGCTCGGTCCCTGTCGGATTCTGCTCAACCAGCTGGGCGCGGACATGCCATGTGCGGTATCTGCGGAGTCCTAGCCTTCAACGACAGCTTCGCCTGCAACGAGCAGGTGACCGCGGCCATGCGCGACGCGATGGTGCATAGAGGCCCGGACGACCAAGGGCTGTGGATCTCCCCCTCCCGACGCGTCGCGCTCGGCCATCGCCGTCTTTCGATCGTAGATGTCTCTCACTTCGGCCGTCAGCCGATGAGCAACGAGGACGGCAGCGTATGGGTGACGTTCAACGGCGAGATCTACAACCACGGCGAACTGCGCGAAGAGCTCCAGACACGAGGTCACCGCTACCGTTCACAGTGCGATACGGAGACAATCGTTCACCTCTACGAGGAGGAAGGCGAGCGCTGCGTGGAGCGACTCGATGGCATGTTCGCACTAGCCATTTGGGATCAGCGGCGTCGCGAGCTCTTTCTCGCACGCGACCGGCTCGGCAAGAAGCCGCTGTACTGGACGAAGACCGCTGAAGGCTTCGTGTTCGCCTCAGAGATCAAGGCGCTCCTGCGCCATCCCGCGATCAGCGCCGACCTCGACGTCGAGGCGTTCTATGACTACCTCACGTTCGTGTGCACCCCGGCGCCCGCGACCATGTTCGCCGGCATTCGCAAGCTTTCACCAGCCGAGCGGATGACGATCGGGAAGGATGGAGACATTTTAAGTGAAATCTACTGGACACCGATGTCCGCGCGGAGGACCGCGGAGCTCGCGGGAGGCAGCGAGGACGAGCTCGGCGAGCGACTGCTCGCGCTGTTGCGTTCATCGATCGCCAAGCGCATGATGAGCGACGTGCCCTTCGGCGTCTTCCTCTCCGGTGGCGTCGACAGCTCCACCAACGTGGCGCTCATGTCCGAGCTCATGTCCGAGCCGGTGCGTACCTTCTCGGTCGCCTTCCGCCAGCACGAGCGCTACAACGAGCTGGAGCACGCGCGCAAGGTCTCGCAGCTGTTCAAGACTGAGCACCACGAGGTGCTGATCGACGTCGAGGACCTCGTGTCCTTTCTCCCAGAGATGGTGCACCACCAGGACGAGCCGATCGCCGACTGGGTCTGCGTGCCCTTGTACTACGTCTCGAAGCTGGCACGCGACTGCGGGACGATCGTGGTTCAGGTCGGCGAGGGCTCAGACGAGCTGTTCCACGGCTATCAGAACTACATCGACGCAGTCACCCGTCGACGACGCTACTGGGAGCCTTTCCAGCACGCGCCGGCCCGCGCCCGCGGTCTGCTCGCAAGCTCGGCGCTCGCGCTCGCGCGGGCTAGTGGCCGCGGCCTGTTCCATGCGCAGTATGTGGCCGACGCCGCGACGGGACGACTGCCCTTCTGGGGTGGGGCGATCTGCTACACCGGCGAGCTCAAGCGCCAGATCCTCGCCGGCAACGGTCACGCCCCCGACGCCTACCGCGTGGTCGAGCGACTGTGGCAGGAGGCCGAACGCGACTGTCCCGAAGCCGACCTGCTGCAGAAGATGACCTACCTGGAGCTCAAGCAACGGCTCGCGGAGCTGCTTTTGATGCGCGTAGACAAGATGACTATGGCGACCTCCGTCGAGGCGCGCGTCCCGTTTCTGGATCGTGAGCTCGTCGAGTTCGCGCTTGCGCTCCCCGAAAGCATGAAGGTGCGGGGCGGCGTCGGCAAGTGGCTGCTGAAGCGAACCGTGGATGGCCTGCTGCCGTCCGAGATCGTGCACCGACAGAAGCAAGGCTTCGGCGCTCCCGTTGCCGAGTGGTTTCGCGGCGAGCTCGGCGTACGCGCCCAACGGGAGATCCGCGAGTCCACGCTGGCCGAGCGCGGGCTGCTCGACTACGCACGCATCGATGAGTTGTGGGGGGCGCACCGCAGCGGAAAGGGCGACTGGAGCTTTCAGCTGTGGAATCTCTACAACGTGAGCGCCTGGCACGATCACTGGGTCGCCGGCCGTGGATCAGCCTGAGCGATCGCACAGCGGCTGGTTCGCGGTAGCGCTTGCGTGGGGCGCCCTGTGGGCCGTCGTCGGCTCACTGATGCTGTCTCTCCTCGCCCCTGACCCGTGGCCGCTGCAACCCTCGCGAGCGAGCGACGTGCGGGCCTCCTTGACGGTTCTCGAGCACGGCGGCCCGGTGCTGGTCGGATACCGCTCCGCCTCACGCCTCCCCTACGCGATCGGCTTCTCCGACGATCAGGGCGTCTACTTGATCGTGCCGGTGCTGAGCAACTGGCTCGGTGCGTCGGATCCGATCGCCGTATTGCGTTGGCTGTGGATAGCAGCCTGGGCATTGGTCCTGATGTTCAGCGCGGTCGTCTCGCGCGCCCTCTTTCGATCGAGCTGGGCTGCGCTGTCGGCACCACCGGCGTTGCTCGTGTGTGCGCTCTCCTTCGGCTTCGGCGATATCTACTGGGTCAGCGCATGGGCCGGCGTGGCGTTGCTGCCACTGCTGGTGCTACTGGTGCGAGACAGACCGCGCCACCTGTGGGCCTCACTCGTGCTGATCGCTCTGACTGCAGGGGTGGCTACGACAGTGCGCAGCGCTGCGGGGCTCCCCGTAGCGCTCGCGGCAGCCGCGGTTGCGATTGCGGCGGGCAGGCGTTGGTCGATGCGCCTAGGCGTGATCGTGGCCGTAGCCGCGGCCTACCTTGCCCCCGCCTTGATCGTGCTGCCGGCGATCCGCGAGCATCGCGACAGACGTATCGGCGTGAATTTGAGCGCGCAGGAGCCGACCTCGCATCCGCTGTGGCACTCGGTCTACATCGGGCTCGGCTATATCCCCAACCGCTACGGCATCCACTACCTCGACGGGTACGCGGCGGCGGCCGCGCAGGAGGCGGATCCGGGGGTGCGCTATCTCTCACCGGCATACGCAACCGTGTTGCACCGCCAGGTGAGCAAGCTGGTCGAACGCGATCCCGGGGTCGTCGCAAAGGTCGAGATCGAGAAGGCCGTCGTCGTGCTCTCGCACGCCGGGCGCTACCTGCTCCTGCTCGCGCTGCTGCTCCCTGCGGCCCTGAGCGCACGGGACCCGGCGCGCCTGCGGCGGATCGAGCTGCTGCTGTTCCTGCCGGCGCTTGCGATCGGCGCGCTCCCGCCGATCCTGGCCGTGCCGTTCCGCGACTACGAGCTGCCCCTGCTGGCCCCCCTCGGCGCGCTCGGCCTGCTGAGCATCGGCTCAGCCGCGGCCCGCGTGCAGAGCGAGTGGATCGCGACCCGAGGAGCCTCCCGCACGTCCAGCCCCCATGTCCGGCTGACGTTGGGCGCGCTGTCTCGAACCTGGCCGAAGCGGCTGACGGCCGGCGTGCTGCTCTTGGCGGTACTGCTTCTGGCTCCGGTCTATCTCTTCGCGCGCCACGTCGAAGCCGAGCACAAACGCTGGGATCGTCGTGAGCGCAACCAGCCCACCGTCAGACTTGTCGCTGCCACAGCAGACTCCTGGGCGGCGTTGGGGTGAGAAGCCTGCACGCGGGCTTCTCGGCATGGCGACGGCTCGGCCCGCGGAGAGGGACCGCCGATGCCTTGAGCCTGGTCACTTCACACATACGTGGGCCGCTCCGCAGCGCCCGTCTGCGTGCCAGGCCGCTGCGCGTGCAAAGGGCAGAGCTGACACGGGCGCTTGGCTACGCCGACCCGGCGAGCGCGCTGCGTGGACTGGCGCTCCCTGCGCTTCCCACCGTCGCGGCCTGGGAGCGAGAGCTGGAGAGCCTCGACGCGGGCGCTCGCGCAAAGTTGCTCGAACGAGCGCAGGGCATCCTCGCCCATCGCTTCGACTTGCTCGGCTCCGGCGTCACCGACCTCGGATCGCGGATCGACTGGCAGCGCGACTTCAAGGTGGGACGTCGCTGGCCGGATGTGCACATCTCGCGGCTGCCTGTCGTGCTCGGGGAAGGGTCCGACATCAAGGTTCCGTGGGAGCTCTCGCGTTGCCAGCATCTGCCGCTGCTGTCCGCCGCATACAGGGTCAGTGGCGAGGAGCGCTTTCTGGCCGAGCTGGGCGCACAGCTGAGCTCGTTCATCGCCACCAATCCGGTCGAGTTCGGGACGAGCTGGTCGTGCACGATGGACGTCGCGATCCGGGCCGCCAACTGGGTGGCCGCGCTGTGCATGGCGATGCCTGCAGCGAGCCACACCACCTGGCTCGAGCCGGCGCTCGCCGGCCTGCTGCTGCACTGTCGCTTCATCCGCACGCACCTCGAGTGGGGCGAGGTGCGCGGCAACCACTACCTCTCCGACGTCGTCGGCATGCTCATCGCCTGCGCTCCGTTCTGCGGCAGCGACGAGGGCCGCGCCTGGGCCGCGTGGGCCACGGCGGAGCTCGAGCGCGAGATGTTCCACCAGGTGCGCCGCGACGGCTGTGCCCACGAGGCCTCGATCCCCTATCACCGGCTGGTCACCGAGCTGTTCCTGTGCGGCACCCAAGCTGTGGACGCGCTCTGCCCGAAGACGCTCTCAGACGGCTATCGCGAGCGTCTGGCACGGATGCTCGACTTCGTCTCGGACTACACCAGACCGGATGGTCTGGCCCCGCAGGTCGGCGACGCGGATGACGGTCGCTTCCTGCCACTGGGCACCTACGGAGCCGATCCTTGCGATCACCGCCACCTCCACGCGCAGTCCAGGCTGCCCCGGCGTCGGGGAACTGGGCACGCCGCCTATCCTCATGGCGGCTGGTATGTGATGCGTCACCAGGGACTGTGGGGGATCGTGCGTTGCGGGGATGTAGGGCTCGGAGGAATCGGTGCGCACGCGCACAATGACCAACTGTCGTTCGAGCTGGCCGTCGATGGGCAGCCCCTGATCGTGGACCCAGGGTCCTATCTGTATACGGCCGACGCACAAGCGCGCAACGCGTTTCGCTCGACGGCCGCTCACAGCACACTGAGCATCGGCGCCGCCGAGCAGAGCCGTTTGCGCTCGGACTACCTGTTTGCGCTCCCGGAAGAAGCCTGCGCGCGAGCTCTGCACTTTGCGACGGACGGTCCGCGCGCGGTGTTCGCGGGGGAGAATCGCGGCTTTCGCTCGCTGGCGCGCCCTGCCCGCCACCGCCGCGAGCTGCACTTCGACGGCGCCTCGCGCATTCTGCAGATCACCGACGCCGCTATCGGCGCTTGCGGAGAGAAGCTCCTGTGGAGCTTTCCACTCGCGCCGTGCGAAGCGCGCAAAGAGGCTTCTCGTGTGCTGGCCACGTTCCCCGGAGCAGAGCTGGAGATCACAGCCGAGGGAGCGACCCTCGAGGTCAAGACCGGTTGGATCGCTCCCTCCTACGGCGTACGCGTCGCAGCCCCGGTCGTGCGCGCGTGGCGCACTGCGCGCTCGGATGAGGACATCACGCGCTTCACCTTGACTGTTCGCGGCAGCGCTCCATGAACGAGGACGTGACGGTCATCATCACCTGCTTCAACTACGGCCACTATCTGGCCGAGAGTGTCCAGAGCGCGCTTTCCCAGGCGGGTGGTGAGCCGCTGGTGACTGTCATCGACGATGGGTCCACCGAGCAACGGACGCTCGTCGAGCTCGACCGACTGCCAATCCAGGTCGAGCTCATACGCCAGGCGAACGGGGGGCCCGCAGCGGCGCGCAATGCCGGTCTGCGGCTGCTGCGAACGCCGTACGCGCTGATTCTCGACGCCGACGATCGACTTGAGGTGGATGCCCTGCAGCGCCTGCGTGCTCCGCTCGACCGAGACCCGACGCTCGGCTTCAGCTACGGGCTGATGCGCTTCTTCGGGGCATGGGAGGGCATTCTGCGGATGCCGCCGTATGACCCCTACCGCCTGCTCTACCGGCACAACATCGGCTCTGTGGCGCTCACGCGGCGAGAGCTGTTCGAGGACATCGGCGGCTATGACCCGGCCTTCGACGGCTATGAGGACTGGGAGCTCTGGGTCCATGCGCTCGCGCGCGGCTGGCGCGGCGAGCGCGTGGAGGCGGTAACGCTCCACTATCGCCGTCACGCGCACACCACGACCTTCCGTCGCGCCCGCCCTCACTACCGCAGCAAGTTCCGGCAGCTGCGGCAGAAGCACCGGGTGCTCTACCGACGCAACGGACGGCGGCGACTGCAGGCGGAGTCCGATCTCGGCACCGCCGGGCGCCTCGCCTACCGCCTGTGGTGGGGCTGGCGGCCGCTGCCCGCACGAGTCGAGCTGGCTCTGCAAGCGGCCGTCTGGAGACCGCGACGAAGGAGCAACTCCCTTCGGCGTCGCGCTACTCGATAGCCGCCTGCGCAAGCTCTGCTGACCGTGAATCGCTCGCCCCATGCGCGAGTGAGCTCATCGACTGCTCCTGTCGTCGCAGACGCTCTTCAAGCAGCGCCAGGCGCTGGGCGAGAATCTCGCTCTGCTCATTGAGGCGCGAGACCGCCGCGGAGAAGTGCAGCAAGAGCAGCAGGATGAAACCGATCCCGATGAAGAAGAGCGCGTTGGGCGGGTAGATCACACCGATCGCGTGGCTGATCGTCCTCAACGCCCCCGTCCAGATGCCGAGGGCGAGCAGCACGATCGCCGAGAGCAGCCACAGCAGCGCGTAGCGCTCCATCAGCCGGCGGCGTCGCACCATCTCGAGCACTACCAGCAGGAGCAGAGTCGCGCCCAGGATCGCCACCAGCTGAGTCCTTGCCTGCATCTCGTTCTAGGCTCCCGGCTGCGCGGTGGCCACGGCCCGATCGCTCCCTAGCTCCGACGGTCGGCTGCGCCCGAGCCCGACGAACAGCGCGAGCAGCACCTTGAGCATGTAGTAGGCGGACTTGCCGGTACTGATCGAGGAGCTACCCCCACCGCGGGTGTACATCTTCACAGGGATCTCGAGCATGCGCAGGCGGTGGTGGTGCAGCATCAACACCGCCTCCACCTCGGGATAGTCGTGTGGGTACTCGCGCGCGAAGAGCTCGATCGCCCGACGGTTGTAGAGACGAAATCCCGATGTCGGATCGCTCACGCGTCCCCCCACGAGCCGTGAGAGCAGGAAGGCGAAGATGTGGATCCCGGCTCTGCGACTGATCGGCGCCGGGTAGCGGTAGTCGTCAGTCAAGAAGCGTGAGCCGCACACAACGTCCACGGCTTCCGCCTCCATCGTCGCGACCAGCCGCTCGAGCTCCATCGAGTCATGCTGACCGTCCCCATCGACCTGAGCAACGAAGTCGTAGCCGTGCTCACGCGCATAGACGAACCCGGTCTGCACCGCCCCGCCGATGCCGACGTTGAACGGCAGCCGCAGCACCTGCGCTCCGGCTCCATCTGCGAGCGCGTGTGTGTCGTCGCTTGAGCCGTCATCGATCACCAGCAGATCGAAGGTGGGAGCGTGCCTGCGAAGCGCCTCGATGACCGAGACGATCGTGGCCGACTCGTTGTAGGCCGGCACAACCGCCAGATATAAGGATCCTTCACTCATACTTGGGGTGATCACCATGAGTGACTCGGTCAGCGCCATCGTCGTATCCTTTAGAGACCCCGCCGCCACCGCCGGGGCAGTTCGCAGTCTGCTCGAGCAGTCGCTTGCACCGGTCGAGTTGCTCATCCTCGACAACGACCCGCGAGGGTCGACGGCCCAGCGCTCGACCCTCGCGGAGATGCCACGCGTACGGATCCTGCATCCCGGCACGAACCTCGGCTACACCGGCGCCGCCAACCTCGCCGCGCAGCAGGCCGTGGGCGACTGGCTGTTCTTCCTCAATCCGGACGCGATGGCGGCAGGCGACTGCCTGGAGAGGCTGCTCGAGGCAGTGGATGGTCCTGAGGTCGCGATCGTCGGCGCCCAGGTCCTGCTCCCCGACGGACGCATCAACGCCGGCGAGAACCCGATCAACATCGCCGGCATCTGCTGGTCCGGGAGATACGGCGAGCCGCGCGAGCACGGTCAGGCCCGTGATGTCGGCGCGGTGTCCGGCGCGGCCATGCTGGTCCGGCGCGAGACGTTCCTGGAACTCGACGGTATGTGTCCGTTCTTCTTCATGTACATGGACGACAGCGACTTGGCCTGGCGCATCAGATTGCGCGGCATGCGGGTGCGTTACTGTCCGGAGGCGGTCGTTGTGCATGAGTATGAGTTCGAGAAGGGTCCCTACAAGTGGTTCTATCTTGAGCGAAATCGCGGCTGGGCGCTACTGAGCAATCTGCAGCTGCGCACGCTTGTCTTTTTGACACCTGTACTGTTGGCAACCGAGGTCGTCGTGCTGATTCGTGCCGTTTGCGAGGGCTGGCTTACCGAGAAGGCACGCGCGTGGCTGTCTCTGATTCAGCAGTTTCCACAGCTGGCGCGCTGGCGACGGAGTGTGCAGGGCGCCCGCGTCGTCTCCGACTACCAGGTGTTGGAACTATTTCGCGGCGGGATCGAGACGGACCTGATCGCCACCCGCCTGCCGCGCTGGGTCAACCTTGCTGCCGAGTCCTACCGTCGCGCGCTGCTGCGGACGCTTCAGGTGACCGAGCGGGCCCTCGCTGCACTGCGACGCCGTCAGGTGTAAAAACGCCCAACAACGAGCAGCTGGCTGAAGATGTCGTGAGCCAGGAAGAGCACGACAATCACCGCCCCGACCGGCGCTCCCCAGCGCCGCCCGGCGCCACGAGCTGCGAGGGTGAGCATCACGGCGCCAAGTGGGAGCAAGGGCAGCAGGTAACGGGGCTCGGCGAAGCCGATGCTTTCGTTGGGGTTGAAGTAGGCGCTCGCGCCGATCAGCACCAACAGCCCGACCGCCATCGCACTGTAGACGCCGATCTCGACCAGGCTCTGGCGCAGCGCCGAGCGGGCCTTGAAGAGACCTCGTACGGCGAGTCCTGCGAGCAGCCCGGCGGGGATCAGCGCGACGTTGTCGACCCACGGCGGGAACGACGTGTCGAGCCAGCCGTAGTACCCGATCGACTTGTCGAACCAGAGATCCCGGATCGTCGAGAGACCGGGGAAGTAGTCGCTCGTCCCAGGCAGGCGTGGCAGGTAGAACTGCCAGATGTAGCTGAGGCCGCCGAGGATCGAATGTCCCTGGGCGTGCAGGGTGAGTGACACGATCCCCAAGAGCGGACGGTTGGAGAGCGCGTTGGCCAGGAGATAGATCAACACGGGGCTAGCGGCGATCGCGACCGCGATGCCGAGCGAGCTGAAGGCTGCACGCCGTCCGTCGAGGCGGGCGGCACGGACGCTGAGCACGATCAGCCCGAGCATCACGCCAGGACTCAAGCCGATGAAGTTCAGCTTCGTCAAGAAGCCGGCGGCGGTCAGCAGGCCGATTACTACGGCCAGCTTGCGGTCGAGCCCACGACGAAATGCGCGCGCGAGGCAGTAGAAGATCGCAGCCGAGACGGCAAACAGCATCGCGTCGGGGTTGACCGCGCCGGCGATGAACCCCAACAGCGGCGTCAACGCCGCGCACAGCCCACCGACAGTCCAAGCCCGCGGTGTCTCAGGCAGGGTCTCGCGCAGGAACAGGAAGACGAACAGAGCCGTCAATCCACCCATCAGCGCGCTCAGCAGCCGCATCGACTCGAGCTGATCGAGCAGCGTGCCCGCCGAGGCCAGACCGTAGGGAATCGTCTCCAGCAGGTAGTACAGCGGGGGTCCAGAGCCCGCTCCTCCGACGCGCCCACTTCCGGACCGAGAGAGGTGCATATTGAGGTGCTTTTCGAGCGTCTGCTGTTCCTGAGAGGAGGAGATCGAGCTCAAGCCGGGCCTGGCCTGCAGTTGGACCGCTTTGAGATCGGCCAAGATCGCTTCCTCCTCCGGCGAGTACTTCGTTTGGCTGGAGCTCGGAAGCTGTTGGTTCTCGGCCACTAGCTGCGTGTAGGCGAAATGCGATGGCTCGTCCGGGACCTGGAACGGTGGTGTGATGATCGACCAGGAGACCGCGTTCAGGCAAGCCACCAGAACGCAGACCCAGGCCGCCCGCGGCAACCCGCGAAGCGTTGCTTGGATATCCCGCAGGCGCGATTGCCGCCATCGTGGTGTGTGCACGCGCCTCGTCTGTCTGCGCTCGGTTTGCTGCCTGCCGGCCCGTGCGCGTCGCTCAAACGCCCGAGACCCCACGGAGGATGCCGTCGTCGATCCTTTCGCCGGCGCCGCCCCCTTCCCTGTGCTGTGCCTGCTCATCGCAGCTCCTCAGCTGTCATTCCCACCGCGAGGACCCCGATCGCGATCATCATCGCCAGCACGAGGAACGGAAGCACCTGGCCGCTTGCCGCGTGACCCAGTCCCATGTGCTGGAAGATCGAAGGGGCCAAAGACCACCACGACTTCGGTCCGCGGCGGAGATATTCGAGGCTGAGCCTGACGTCCTTGAGAGCGAGCCTGCTCGGAGGATGTTCGCTCAGCGGCACCCCAAGGACCGCGATCGGGTCGACCGCCGGCCCAGCGGCAATGCAGATGCGCGCAACGAGGACCATGTAGGACAGCTCTCGTATCGGCACGACCACATTGGCCAGCACCCCCCATCCCGCTGGGCGTTCGCCCTGCGCGACCACGCGTGAGCCCGATAACACAGTGATACGCAGCTGCGGACCGGCATCCCCAGAAAGCGCAACACGAATTGCCGCCGTGTCCTGCGGCAGCGTGGTGGTCTGGCAGCTCGTGGCGTTTCCGCGGGTATAGGCGATCGCGGCTTCGGCCGGCACGAAGTTCGTGCTGGCGACGGTGAGCGGCGCACGCGAGAGCACCACGGCGATCGCAACCGCCAGCAGCACGATCGCCCCGATCAATGCAACTCCTACGCTTCGCATATTTCGCCGTTATGGTTGATGTGCGGTCACTCCTGTTAGCGCTACGTGCTCCGGGTGCAAACCCAGGTGACGTATCCCGCAGTTGGATCATGGGTCTCTATCGCGATCACGGCCAACCGTCAAGCTCGGGCGCTCCCTCAGCCCGAAGTGCACTCGCCAGGAAGGACCCCATCCCCTACGCATGCCACATGCCGCGCCGCCGCCCGCCCTTCAGATGCCACCTTTTGCAAACACGAGTGTCAGCTGTGATTCCACAGACGATGTCTCCGATAACGGGGGGAGTGTCCGAGGTGATCTGCTCCGGCTTTGGCCTAGACGGTATGTGAGACAGGGCATGAACATCGAGCCTTCCCCTCTCCGCGCGGGCCCTGCGCCGGGTGTGGCTTGGCGGTCTGATCGCGGACGTCCACGACGCGTCGAGCGGCACCTATGGAGCGCTACGCGTGACCGCCGAGCTGCGTATCGCTCACGCCACGATCGTGGGGCACGACGCGGTGGCGGTCGGGCCAGCTAGTGCCGTCGGTAGCTTACTTCGAAGTTGCCACTCGCGCTCGCCGGCGTAGGGGCCGTCGGAGATCCTAGACGGCTGAGAACCTGCATCCCCACGAACCCTCGCGGGATCTTGACCGTTGCCGGTATCGCGTAGAGCACGAACTCGTATTGCCGGCTCGTACCTTTATCGGGGCAGACGGAGTATCGAGTCTTCCCGCTCGACGTCCCACCGAGATACGCTCCCGACGGTAGCTGGCCAGGGCCGAGATGGTGTAACTTGGAGCTCAAGCCCGCTACCGCCCATTCGATTGATAGGTCGTAGCTGTTCGGCGTCGAGCCTGGTATGAATCCAATGACGAGCAACGCTAGTTCTTTTGTGCTCGACGGCACGCTTCCCCACTCCATTGGGGGAGAGATGTTCATTCCGTCGCAAGTATAACGCCCGGGAAGCGCGCCACTTACGACTGCCGTGCTCTTGAATCGTATGGGCTTAAGCGAAGTAGCGGCCGTTGGCGTGGTGCTGCGGGTGTCAAAGCTGCTGCAGCCACTCAGCGTGAGTCCTACCAAGAGCACCGCCGTCGACATGGCCCTTACCGAGTGTTGCATATGACTTCTCCTCGATGCTGCTCACAGCTGGTCATCGATGGGACGCTAAGCGATCGGTGCTCGCGTTGCGAGCGATTACCGATGATGTCTCCGACTCGGCCGAGTCGGTCGGAGATCGTCTCCCGGTACGGCAAACTGACTGTCACACATTCACGCCAAGGGAGCCCTCATGTTCGCGTCGCGATTCCCACCAGCCGCCCATTCGATCCAGCTGAGGGCGGCGCGGTCTGGCCGTCAAGTCGTCTCGGGCAACAGATTTATGGCGTGGCCTCGGACAGGCCGAGTGCCTCACCTGCCTGCGAACGCGCAAGCGCCACCGAGAGGGCACGAACGTAGGCCCGCGCGGCGGCGTCGATGATGTCGGTGGACACTCCCTGCCCGGCGCCGGTGAACCCGTGAGCTTCGACGACGATCGAGACCTCACCGAGCGCGTCCTGGCCCTCGGTGACAGCACCGATCGTGAACTCGCTGAGCTTCGCCGCGATGCTCGTGGCGACGTTAATCGCCTGAAAGACCGCGTCGATCGGACCATCACCCGTGAAGCTGCCGGTCGCCGAGCCGCCTTCGGGAAGCGCGATCGAGACCCTCGCGTGCGGCGGGCGCAACGAGGTGGCATCGACCTCGAACCACTCCAGGGCATAACCTGGGATCTCCTCACGCAGTTCGTCGGTGACGAGCGCCTCGAGGTCCATCGCGGTCACCTGCTTCTTGCGGTCGGCGAGGTCCTTGAAACGCTTGAACGCCGTGTTCAGCGCCTGGCCGTCGAGCTCGAAGCCCATCTCCTGCAGCGCATTGCTGAGGGCGTGACGGCCCGAGTGCTTGCCGAGCACGATCGAGTTGCTGCGCAGCCCCACGGTCGTCGCGTCCATGATCTCGTACGTCGTGCGCTCCTTGAGCACGCCGTCCTGGTGGATGCCGGCCTCATGCGCAAAGGCGTTGCGCCCGACGATCGCCTTATTCGGCTGGACCTGGTAGCCGGTCAGGCGCGAGACGAGCCGGCTGGTGCGCGCGATCTCGGTCGTCTCGATCCCGCTCCACAGCCCGAGACTCGGCTCGCGCGTGTGCAGCAGCATCGCGATCTCCTCGAGCGAGGCGTTGCCGGCGCGCTCGCCGATGCCGTTGATCGCGCACTCCACCTGGCGCGCGCCCGCTTCCACGCCGGCCAGCGAGTTCGCCACGGCCAAGCCGAGGTCGTCGTGACAGTGCACCGATACGACCACGTCGTGCAGCCCCGGGACGAGGCGATAGAGCTCATCGAACATCGCCATGTACTCGCGTGGCATCGTGTAGCCGACGGTGTCGGGCACGTTGATCGTGGTGGCTCCCTCATCCAGTGCGATCTGGATGACCTCGGCCATGTAGGCGATGTCCGAGCGTGAGCCATCCTCAGGTGAGAACTCGACGTCCTCGCAGAGCTCGCGCGCCTGGGACACCGCGGCGCGCACCTGGCCCTTGACGTCATCGCGCGTCGTCTGCAGCTTGCGCTCGATGTGGATGTCGCTCGTCGCGATGAACGTGTGAATGCGCGGGCGCGCGGCGTCGCTGACGGCGTTCCAAGCGGCCTCGATGTCCTGCTTGCTCGTGCGCGCCAGACCGCAGATCACCGGCCCTTCGACCTCGCGCGCGATCGCCTGCACGGACTCGAAGTCCCCGGGTGAGGTGATAGGGAAGCCGGCCTCGATCACATCGACGCCGAGGCGCGCCAGCTGGTGGGCGATCTCGAGCTTTTCCTGCTTGTTCAGCGAGATGCCGGGCGACTGCTCGCCGTCGCGCAGCGTCGTGTCGAAGATCAGGACGCGGTTCGACTTATCGCGCGGTGTATCTGTCTTGCTCATGTCGTTCGTGCTCCTTCTATGGCTCGCTTTCGGTTCCTCTCTGCTGGGTATGCGGCTACGCGGCCGCCACGCGCTATTCCCCCCGAGGGGGGAGCAGGAGAAGACAGAGAAGCGAGTGAGCAAACGACATCTGAAGCGCTGAGACTAGCACCGCCGCCGTGCTACGGCAAACCGCGCTCAAACCGCGCTCAGGGTACGAGCACGACCTTGCCGACGTTGCGCCGCTCGACGATCATCGTCTGCGCGGCGCCGGCTTCCTCGAAGCTGAACGTGCCGGCGATGACAGGCTCCACGGTGCCGTCGGCGAGCATCTCCTGTAGCGGCGCCACCCACGGCTCGAGCGTGCCGCGGTCCTTCCACAGGCTGAGCATGTTCAGCCCGATCACGGCCTTCGATTCGGACATCTGCTTGATGATGTTGAAGCGCGGCATGCGCGCGACCGCGCGCAGCGCCGTGACGACGTTTTTGCGCTCGCCCGAGACAACCGAGGAGGCGCCGAAGGCGACCAGACGGCCGCCGGCGCGCAGCAGCGAGTAGCTGAGCCGGAAGCTCTTGCCACCGACCGCGTCGAGGATCACATCGAACTGCGGTAGGCCCTGCTCCCAGCCGGGCTTCGTGTAGTCGAGGACGTGGTCGACGCCGAGCTCTGTGATGCGCGCGTGCTTGCCGGGAGAGGCCGTGCCGTAGACCTCGGCTCCCGTGCGCTTGGCGATCTGCGTTGCGGCGATGCCGACCCCACCACCGGCGGAGTGCACGAGCACGCGCTCGCCGGCCTGCAGGCTGCCGAAGCCGATCAGGCCCGCCCAGGCGGTGCCGTAGTTGACCGGGATCGCGGCGCCCTGCTCGAAGCTCAGCTCGTCGGGCAGCGCGACCACATCGCCCGCCTTCGCCACGACCTGAGAGGCATAGCCGCCGAACTGGGTGCCTGCGAACACGCGCTGGCCGGGCGCGAGAGGTGGGTGGGACTCGGATACCCCGTCCCCGAGCTCGAGGATCGTCCCGGCGACCTCATAGCCGACGACGCAGGGCGTCTTCGGGGCATCCGCGTAGAGGCCCATGCGCGCCATCACGTCGGCGAAGTTGATCCCCGCGGCCGCGACGTCGATGCGTACCTCGCCCGCGCCCAGAGCAGGGTCAGGCTGCTCCTGCACCTGCAGCACACCCGGCCCACCGTGCTTCGTGATCACAATTGCGCGCATCTGAGACCGCCCCCCATCGCTTTTCCCGAACGCCGCCAGGCTAGAGGATCGTCCGCTTGCGCGATGTGCGTATCCGCACACAACGCACGCGCGCCGCTGCGATCAGCCGAGCTCGACCGACCAACCGGCGTCGAAGCCCTCGGAGGCGAGGATCTCGGCCAGGACCAACTCGGGCACTTGCGCGTCGGTCGTGACGACCATCGCCGCCTGGCGAGGATCCGCACCGGTGGCGCTCCCGTCCGGTGTGTGCCCGACCGCGGCAGAGGAGATGTTGATCCCGTGCGTGCCGAAGATCGTGCCGACACGTCCGATCATGCCCGGGAGGTCCTTATAGCGGAACACCGTCACGTGCGCCTCGAGCTCGATCGTCAGCCGGCGCCCCTGAACCTCGACGAGATGCGGCACCTGATTGGGTCCGATGCCGGTGCCGGCGACTGCGACACGCTCACCACCTGCCACGACGGTGACGCGGATCAGCTCGTTGAAGTCCTCTGCCTCGGAGACCGCCTTCTCCTCGAAGACGATTCCGCGCTGCTGGGCCATCGTAGGCGCGTTGACGAGGTTGACCTGCTCCTCGGTGCGTCCTTCGAGCGCTCCGACGATCACCGCGAGTCCGAGCAGGCGCGTGTCGAACTCGGCGATGCGCCCCAGGAACGCCGCCTCGATCCGCTCCACCGAGCTGCCCTCGGCCAGCTCCATCGCCAGCCGTCCGAGCTGCGTGGCGAGCGGCAGGAAGGGCCCGAGCGTCTCCATGTCCTCGGCGCCGATCGCCGGGATGTTCACTGCGGTGGCGACGACACCGCCGGTCAGCGCCGCGACGACCTGCTCGGCGGACTGGTAGCCGGCGCGGTCGGTCGCCTCGGCGGTCGAAGCGCCGAGGTGCGGGGTCACGACGACCTTTGGATGTCCGAACAGCGGATTTTCGGTCATCGGCTCGCTGGGAAAGACATCGAGCGCCGCACCGCCGAGCTTGCCCGAGTCGAGCGCGTCCTTCAGCGCCGCTTCGTCGATCAGGCCGCCACGCGCGACGTTCAGGACGCGGGCACCATCGCGCATCGCGGCGAAGGCCTCCGCACCGAGGAAGCCTTCGGTCTCCGGGGTCTTGGGAAGGTGGATCGTGATGAAATCGGCCTGCGCGTATATGTCCCCCGGGCTCTCGGCCTTCTCGACGCCGAGGTCGCGATAGCGCTCGGCGCTGACGAACGGATCGAAGGCGATCACCCGCATGCCGAAGCCGCGCGCGCGGCCGGCCACGAGCTGGCCGATGCGACCGAAGCCGATGATCCCGAGCGTCTTCTCGTAGAGCTCGACGCCTGAGAACTTCGACCGGTCCCATTTGCCCGCGATCAGCGATTCGTATGCCTGCGGGATGTTGCGCGCGAGCGCCAGCAGCAGCGCCATCGTGTGCTCGGCGGCGGTGACGACGTTCGACTCAGGCGCGTTGGCCACCACGATGCCGCGCCTGGTGGCCGCAGGCACGTCGACGTTGTCCACGCCGACCCCGGCACGACCGATCGCGCGCAGGCGTGTTCCCCGCTCGATCAGATCGGCGGTCATCTTCGTCGCCGAGCGGATCAGGATGGCGTCGAACTCGCCGATCCGCTCGGCGAGCTCCTCCTCGCTCCAGTCGACGCCGATCTCGACGTCGAAGTGCTCCTTGAGCAGCTCGATGCCCGAATCGCCGATCTTCTCCTTCACGAGCACCCGTGCCCGCGGCTGCTGTGGCGTCGCGGCGCTCATGATGCGGCCCTCTCGAGCACCCAGTCGATGCAGGTGCTCAGCGCCTGCACGTCGCCGGTCTCGA
The DNA here is from genome assembly GCA_013815355.1 of Solirubrobacterales bacterium. GTDB lineage: Bacteria > Actinomycetota > Thermoleophilia > Solirubrobacterales > Solirubrobacteraceae > Palsa-744. Next base: position 7,598 of record JACDGG010000006.1, on the reverse strand, counting down.
CGGCCGGGAACATGCCGACGCGCAGCTGGTTGCGCCCGAGCTTGCGGTAGGGCTCGACATCGACGATCCCGTTTGCGCGCAGCGTCGCTGCGAGCGCGGCCGCATCGACGGCCTCGTCGAAGTCGATCGTGCCGACGACGAGCGAACGCTTGGCCGGATCGGCGACGAACGGGGTCGTGTGCTCCCCCCGCTCGGCCCACGAGTAGAGATGCTCAGAAGATGCGCGCGTACGTGACACGCACCAGTCCAGACCGCCTCCGTCGAGCATCCAGCGGATCTGGTCTGCGAGCAGGAACAGCGTGGCCACCGCGGGCGTGTTGTAGGTCTGATCCTTGCGCGAGTTCTCGAGCGCCGTGTGCAGCGAGAGGAACTCCGGTATCCAGCGCTCGGAGGCGTGCAGCCTCTCGATGCGCTCCTGCGCAGCGGGGCTGAGCAGCGCGATCCACAGGCCCCCGTCGGCGGCGAAGCTCTTCTGCGGTGCGAAGTAGTACGCGTCGGTCTGGGAGATGTCCACGGGCAGACCGCCCGCGCCGGAGGTGGCGTCGATCGCGACCAGCGCGCCGTCCGCGCCGCCCGGACGCAGCACGGGGGCCATCACGCCCGTGGAGGTCTCGTTGTGCGCCCATGCGATCACATCCGCCCCGGCCTCCGTGGCGGCGGGTCCCACCTGAGCGGGGTCGGGCGCGTCTCCGACTGTGGCTGTGACAGTCACCGGGTCCTTGAGGAACGGCGCGCCGGTGGTGACCGCGGCGAACTTCTGTGAGAACTCGCCAAAGCTGAGATGCAGTGCCCGCTCGCGCACGAGACCGAAGGCCGCGGCATCCCAGAATGCCGTCGCACCGCCGTTGCCGAGAGCGACCTCATAGCCCTCGGGCGCGGCAAACAGCTCGCGCAGGCCGGTGCGGATCTCGCCGACGAGCGCCTTGACGGGCTTCTGGCGGTGAGAGGTACCCATCGGCCCAGCCCCCTGCCCGAGCCGGGCAAGCGCCTCGGGGCGCACCTTCGAAGGGCCGCAGCCGAAGCGTCCGTCTACGGGCTTCAGCTGCTCGGGAATGACAAGTGGCTCCTGCGCTGTGCTCGTGCTCATGTGGGCTCCTCGCCGGTCGGGCCTCGAGGGGGAATGATCGATGATCTGCGGGTGCCCAGGCGCGCGGCGGTGCCGATGTCATCGCTTCCCGGTGGTTGACTCCACCCGAGCGCCAGTCGCGACGACGAGCGCGAGTTTAGCGAACCGCGCTCGCGCCGCCCATGGCTCATGCCCCTCCTCGGCTAGTGCGGGCCCGCCGGCGGGCTTGCTGCGGCTTTGCGGCGTCGCATCTCCGGGTGGATGTCGACCGGCATGTAGGAGATGACCGCTTCGAGCAGATCCTCGAAGAACTTCGGGAGCGCTAGCGAGGGCGCGGGGTCTTCGACCGAGCTCAGCTTGAGCGTCTTTGCGTCCCAGTCGGCGACGAGCAGAACCGTTGCGTCGAAGGGACCATCGGGGCGACGTAGGCGAACGAGCAGATCGCGCAGGAGCTCGTAGGCGCCGTCGTCGAATACGGTCGAGCGGACCAGGTACATGAAGCCCATCGCCGCGAGCGGGTAGCGTTCACGGAGGTTGTGAGCCTCACCGATGGCCTCCTCGTAGCGGTTGTTCTTGTTCTTGAGGTAGCTGGAGAACTGGGTCTTGCCCGACACCAGCACGTCGGGTCCTCGCAGCCAGTCCGCGAGCACCATCGCGTCGACCTGCTTGGTGTAGAAGCGGCCGAGCACGTTCGTCTCTGCGCTGCCGAGCTTGACGCGCGAGACACGGTTGATCGCCGCTCGTAGCGACGCGGGCTTGAGTCGCTGCGCAGCGGCAGCCTCGTATTCGGCGAGCGCGCTTGCGAGGCCCCCGATCGCTTCCTCGAGCTCGCGCATCTCCGGCGCCAGCGCCCGCGGCATCCTCAGGCGCGGGAAGACGGCGCTTGGATCAAAGCCCGCGCGCCTGAGCTCGTGGGCGACGTAGGCGTCGAGTGACTTCGCCACGCGGCCAGAGCGCTGTGAGCGCGAGTGACCCTGTTGAATGGGCACGGCGAGAAGCTCCTGCAGGAGGGCGTAGTCGGGAACATACCGTCGCTCGTCCTCGTGCATGCCGGGGGGATGCGTCCATGGAGCGAGGCTGAGATCAGCGCGGTTTAGAACCGCATCGAGTTCGGACAGCGCGTCAGGTTTGGGAGGCTTGACTATGTGCCTCAGTTTGCCGGGTGCGACGGACACGAAGCAGCGTCGCTGCGTCGCGGATCGCCACGATCTCATCGCTCGTGAGACCCAACGCCCCGTGCAGCAGCACGGTGTCCACCTCGGCGACGACGCTCCACCACTCGCCGCGCCCCAGAGCGGCGTCAAGCTCGGGGGCGCGCAGCGACAGCGAGCTCCAGGCCATTTCAAGGGCCTGCGGCCCCGGTACCGGCAGAATTGCCGCCTCACTTGGCTCCATCTTCAGGATGCCGCCACCGTAGGCGCGGCCCATTATCTCCGCGCCCAGCATCGTCAGCGAGTTGAGCGCGAGCAGCGGCAGTGCCTCGCGCGTCGCAGCCGGAGCCTCCTTGTTCAGGCGCACGCCCAGCATCGAGTTGAGGAACGCCGCTTTTGCGGTGTTCGCGATCAGCCGCGGGTAACGATGGGACATGTAGGTGAAGAAGAGATCTGGCACGGGGACGACCGGGGGGCGCCACCAGGGATCGCGCACCGTGCACTTGTACGCCTCGGGCACCTTGCATTCGCGGCCGTGCTGCAGATATTCCGCAAGCCCTTTGCTGCGCACCGGGCTGCTTGGGTGAAGCAGCCAGACACGCTGCCCGGAGAGCTTGAGCTCCTCCCACTGCGCGCGGGAGAACGACAGGCCCTTGAGATGCCTGGTGCCAGGTGGGCTGATGCGCAGGAGGTGACGCTCGGGGATGGCGTATTGCACCCTGGTGGCCTCTGACAACGCGAAAAAGTCGTTGGCGCCCGTGACCGTCCCGAGCGTCGGTGCGCCGTACTCCTGCAGACCCACCATGCGCTGCGCCGCTCCTCGGAACAGCTGCCTGACCTCGAACGGAAGCGTGAGATCGCTCCACTTGCCCTCCGCGGCGGGCGTCGCGCCGATCGGGTCCAGCGGGTGCAGCTCGGCGAGATCCTCAGCCCCGTCGACATGGAACAGGCAGAACGAGTCGCAGGGCCCACGACCACGGGCGACCAGCAGCACAACGTTCTCATCGGCGCCGTGAAACTGCAGCTGCTCGAACATCACCAGGTTGACGACCGCGAAGCGCCGGCGCAGCCATCTGCGAATCGGCTCGGCGTAGCCGACGGTGAGCAGCTCGGCCGGCAGCACCATCGCGAGACGCCCATCCGGTCCCAGGAAGGCGGAGGCGTGGGCGAGCGTCGCGGCCCACGAGGATGCGAGGCCCGACAGGCGCACGCCCTGCTCGAATGCAGCAGCGATCGAGCGCTTGCGCGTATGGCCGCGATGCTCTTGGTAGCGGACGAAGGGCGGGTTGCCGATCACGACGTCCTGCCAGCCGACACGATCCTCGATCTGCGCCGGGGTCGAGAGCTCAAAGAAATCCGAGCGGACCAGACGCGCGCCAGCGCCCGCCAGCTCGAGCAGCGCACCCGACGCGTTGAGCGAGGGCTGGTGCAAATCGACACCCGTCAGCTGATCTGCGATCGCTGTCTCAGAAGCACCGAGCTTGCGCAGGCGCTCGGCAGCGGCGAGCAGGAAGACAGCCTCCCCGCAGGTCGGATCCAGAACGCGCGCATCCGGAGTTCGAATCGCCCAGCGGCTCAGAAACTCCGCGATCGGCGGAGGCGTGAAGAATGCGCCCCTGGCCTTTCGGAGGGCGGGTGGGTCCGCCAAGAGCAGCGCCATTGGCGGCACACTACCGACGCCCCCGGACGGGAACGTACGTTCGACTCAGCCGCTCCAGAGGACCTCGCGAGCCAGCGCGGTCGCCTCCCAGCCCTCCGGCAGACGCGCGGGACTGACGCCCTGTGGAGACTCGCCGGCGAGCATGCAGAACTCCGGCGCCGGACCGAGGACGAGGTGGCGCCGCCACAGACTCGCGTGCGCCGGCTGCATGCCGTCACCGAGGAGCTCACCGAGACCCCGGCCCGGAGAGCCCGGCGGGCGGGTGACCCACACCGCCAATGTCGCCTCGCCAAAGGACGCAGCGCAGGGCTCCCCCTCGATCAGCCCGTAGAGGGCGCCCGCGCCCGTGCCGTAGCCCCGCGCGGCGGCATCGTGGCGCGTGACATGTCCGCGGCCCACCGCAGCCTCGTTCAGGACGCCGAGCGCCGCGAAGTCCTCCAGCAGATACCAGTCCTCGTAACTCGCCGCGGCCCGTGCCTGCTCGCGGGTCCCGGGCGCAAGCCACGGCAGCGCGCCGCCGCGGAAGACCGCCGAAGCGCTCATCCCCACCGGTGCGGAGCGTGCCAGCGAGCGGTGAAAGGCGATCAGTGCCTGCTCGTACTCCTCGCTCGCCCGCGGCTCGCGCGGGCTGTGCCAGAAGATGTAGGCGAGCATCGCGCTCCCGGTCCTTCTAGAACGCCGGCTTGATCCAGTCCATGTGTCCGCGCAGCTCGCTGCCGACGTGCTCCACCTGGCTGTCGGCCTGCTCGGCTCGCATGCGCTTGAAGTTCTCCTGTCCGGCGCGGTTCTCGGCGATCCACTCGCGCGCGAAGTCCCCGTCCTGGATCTCCTTGAGGATCTGCTTCATGCTCGCGCGCGTGTCCTCGGTGATCACGCGCTTGCCGCGCGTGTAGTCGCCGTACTCGGCGGTGTTCGAGATCGAGTAGCGCATCCCGGCCAGTCCCTTCTCGTGCATCAAATCGACGATCAGCTTGAGCTCGTGCAGGCACTCGAAATAGGCCATCTCGGGGTCATAGCCCGCCTCGACGAGCGTCTCGAAGCCCGCCTGGACGAGCTCGGAGGCGCCGCCGCAGAGGACCGCCTGCTCGCCGAACAGATCCGTCTCGGTCTCGTCCTTGAAGCTCGTCTCGATCACACCGCCGCGGGTGCAGCCGATGCCCTTGGCGTAGGCGAGCGCAAGTCCACGCGCGTTGCCGGTCGCGTCCTGCTCGATCGCGATCAGGCCCGGGACGCCGCTTCCTTCGGTGTACTGGCGGCGAACCAGGTGCCCGGGACCCTTCGGCGCAACCATCCCGACGTCGACGCCCGCCGGCGGGGTGACCTCGCCGTAGTGGATCGAGAAGCCGTGCCCGAACAGCAGCATGTTGCCCTCGGCGATGCCGTCGCGGATCTCTGACTCCCATACATCGTGGTGGAGCTCGTCGGGCAGCAGGATCATCACGAGATCGCCGCGGCTCGCGGCCTCGACGACGGAGAGGACCTCGAGTCCCTGCTCGCGCGCCTTGGCCACCGAGGATGAGTCCTCGCGCAGGCCGACCACGACTTTGACGCCGGAGTCCTTGAGGTTGAGCGCGTGGGCGTGACCCTGTGAGCCGTAGCCGATGATGGCGACGGTCTTGCCGTCGAGGAGCGTGAGGTCTGCGTCGTCGTCGTAGATCATTGCGCGCAGGCTATCCAACTTCGCCCGCCGGGCGGCCGCGCCGTCGGCGGGGGCTCGCGGCGCCGCTCAGGCCTCGGCGGCCGCCACCAGCGTCCGCGCCGGGATCACCAGCTCGCCCGCGGAGGAGGTGAAGGGCGCGAAGCGGTGCTCGAGTGAGGCACGAATCTCTGCGATCTGCGCCTCGGGCTGATCCAGCACGACATCGTGGAAGCTGCGCGAGAGATCGAGCGTGATCTCCCAGAAGTCATCGAAGCTCCTGTGGCGACGCACGAGCTCGAGCGTCTCGATCCGGATCTCGGCGAAGCCGGCCCCCTTGAGCAGCTCCGAGACACGCTCGGCGCTCGCCAGCGTGAACGGACCAGGCGCTGCGGCGCCCGCGCCGGCGAGCCCCCGCTCGCTCAGCTCCTGCGCGGGCAGCTGTGCCCAGGGGTTCTGCTCGAGCGTGTCCCACACGGCGAGCGCGACGCGCCCACCGGGGCGCAGCACGCGCCGCGTCTCCGACAGGGCGGTCGCAGGGTCGGCCATCAGCATGTACCCCCAGCGGCACAGCACCGCGTCGACGCTCGCCAGCGGCAGGTCGATCCATTCGGCGTTCAGGACCTTCAGCTCGACGTTGGTGAGGCCGAGCGAGCTCGCGCGCTCGCGCGCGCCGGTGAGCATCGCCTCGGCCTGATCGGAGATGAGCACCCCTCCTACCGGCGTGAGGAGCTCGGCCGCGAGCAGCCCCGTCTCGCCGAGGCCCGCCGCCAACTCAAGCACGCGCTGGCCGGGCTGCGGGTTGATCGCCTCGATCATCCAATGCGAGACCGGCGCCGCAAGCTCCCGCAGCTCCTCCTGGCGGCGCACCCAGCCGGACGCTGCCTCTTCCCAGTTCTCGAGGCTGCTCTCGCGGTGCGCGTTGGCGTCGAAGCTCACGTGAGCTCCCGGCGCAGGAGCTTGCCCGAGCGCGTGCGCGGCAGCGGCTCGCCGGAGAGCACGAAGCGCTTGGGCACCTTGAAAGGGGCGAGCGTCGCCACGCAGTGCGCGCGGAGCTGATCTGCGTCAAGCTGCGCGCCCGCCCGGGCGACGACGATCGCCGTCACGGCCTCCCCCCACTCCGCGTCGACCCGTCCGAGCACCGCCGCCTCCAATACTCCTGCGTGGGCCTCCAGCACCGCCTCGACCTCAGCGGGCGCGACGTTCTCGCCGCCGCTTACGATCGTGTCCGCCTTGCGGCCGGTGACGCGCAGACGACCGTGCTCGTCGAGCGTGCCGAGGTCGCCGCTGTGCAACCAGCCGTCGGCGGCGAGCGCGCCGCGGGCGACGGTCGGCCCGCGCACGAGGATCTCCTCGTCGGCTGCTATCTCCACGCGCGTGCAGAACAGCGCCGGCCCCGCGGTGCCCGCCACCACGCCGCCGCTCTCCCGCAGCTCAGCGGCCGGCGTCGTGGTGACCTGCGAGCAGGCCTCGGTCAGGCCGTATGTGAGCGACACCGGGACGCCCGCCGCGGCCGCACGCTCGAGCAATGCCGCAGGCACGGGTCCCCCGCCGGTCAGCGCGCAGCGCAGCGCCGGTGGACGCTCGAGCCCCGCATCGAGCAGGCGGCTTAGCGTCGTGGCGACGAGACTCACGAGCGTCACCCGCTCCTCGCGCAGGGCATACAGCGCGCGGTCGACCTCAAAGCGATCGTGGAGGATCGCGCTCGTCGCGGAGATCGCCGAGCGCAGCAGGATCGAGAGCCCGCCGATGTGCGAGAGCGGCAGCGTGCACAGCCAGCGCTCGGCGGGATCGCTGCCCAGCGCGACGCCCGAGCCGAGTGCGCTCCACAGGATGTTGGCGTAGCTCAGCTCCACGGGCCGCGGCGCGGCCGTGGTGCCCGAGGTGTGGATCACGACCGCGGTCGCGTCGAGCTCGTGCGCGAGCCCGGCGCCAGGCGGCGCATCGCCGCCGTCGATCGCGAGTGGCTCCTCGAGCACGACCTCACAGCCGTCGAGGATCTGCTCGCGCTCGCCCGTCGCAAGGCGCATATCGACGGGCACCGCGACGGCGCCGAGCATCAGGCAGGCGTGCAGCGCCTGGGCG
>JACDGG010000114.1 GCA_013815355.1 Solirubrobacterales bacterium | reverse complement strand
GGCGCGGATGGTGCGGCGCGACGGCGACGGCGGCCCGGGCAGCTTTCGCGCGATGGGCGATCGGCAGCAGCCGCAGCGAGGCGACCGCGATCCGGCGCTCGGCGCCCGCGGCTCCGTCACGCCGCTGGCGCTGCAGCAGACCCTCTTCTAGGGCGCCCGTCGGAGTGGTGCTGGGTTAGCGCTTCTCGCGCTGGCCTGCGTGCATCTGGCGTGTGATGTCGTCAGAGCCGAGCTTTCGAGCGATGCGAGCAGCCAGCTCGGGGGCCATGCCGGCGAACGTCGTGCTGGCACGCAGGGCGAGCGGGGCGACGTCGATCTCGCCGCGGTTGTGCTCGATCGCAGTCACGACGGCCTTGGCGACGTCCTCGGGCGCGCGCGTGCCCACACCGGGCGGCAGCTTGACCCCTGCGTCGGCGAACATGCCGGCGTCGCGGATGAAGCCGGGGAACACCGCGGAGACCCCCACGCCGCCCTCGCGCATGTCGGCGCGCAGAGCGGAGGCGAAGCCGCGCAGGGCGAACTTGGAGGCGTTGTAGAGCGCTGTGCCCGGGGTGGCGGTCTTGCCGGAGAGGGAGGAGATGAACACGAGCGCTCCGCGGCCACGGGCGAGCATGCCAGGGGCGAGGGCGTGGGCGAGCATGATCGGCGCGCGCACGTTGACGTCGAGCGCGCGGTCGATCTCCTCGACGGAGAACGTGTCCAGCGTGCCCGAGGCGGGCAGCGCGGCGTTGGCGATCAGGATGTCGATGTCACCGACGGTGTCGATCAGGCGCTGCAGCTCCGGACGGGCGCTGAGGTCGACCGACAGCGCGCGGGCGCCCAGCTCAGCGGCCAACGGCTCCAGCACTTCGCCGCGGCGGCCGGTCAGGATCAGCTTCGCACCGCGAGCACCGAGAGAGCGGGCGATCGCATGCCCGAGTCCCCCCGTCGCGCCGGTGAGCAGCACCGTGGAGCCTGAGATCTGCATGAGCTGTGACCCTACCGGGATGCGGATCATTGCGTTGTTCGGACCGACGGGGGTCGGCAAGACGGCGGTGGCGGTCGCGCTGGCCGGCCTGCTGCGCGCGCGGGGAGAGGACCCGGTGGCTGTCTCAGCCGACGCGCTGCAGGTCTATGCGGGCCTGGAGACGCTCACCGGGGTGGCCTCGGCCTCCGAGCGCACACAGCTCGAGCATCGCCTCGTCTCGTTCCTACCGCTCGACGCCACGTTCAGCGCCGGGCAGTATTCACAGCTCGCGCACGCCGAGATCGACGGGCTGCTGGAGGCGGGCCGGCGCCCGATCGTCGTCGGCGGCACCGGTCTCTACCTGCGCGCGGCGCTGTGCGAGCTCGATCTGCGCCCGCCGCCGCCCGAGGGGGTTCGCGAGCGCTGGCTTTCAGCGCTTGAGCTCGAGGGTGCACCTGCGCTTCACGCCGTGCTCAGCCGGCGCGCGCCGTGGGCGGCGGAGGGCATCGACCCGAACGACCGCCAGCGGCTCGTGCGCGCGCTGGAGCTGCTCGACCTCGGTGAGCTCGAGCCCCCGGAGGGGCCGTCGCAGCTGTGGAGCGAGGAGCTTCGCCACCCGACGCTGCTGGCGGGCCTGACGATGGAGCGAGAGGCTTTGTACGAGGCGATCGACCGGCGCGTGGAGGCGATGCTCGCGGCAGGGGCCGCCGAGGAGGTGCGCCGCGCACACGCGGCGGGCGCGTCTGAGACGGCGCGCAAGGCGCTCGGCTTCGATGAGCTGCTCTCAGGCGATGAGGAGCGGATGAAGCGCCGCACGCGCAACTACGCAAAGCGCCAGCTGACGTGGATGCGCAAGCTCGCGGGCGTGCGCACGATCGACGCGACGGGCCGCGACCCGGCTGCGATCGCGCGCGAGATCCTAGACTCCGGCGCCTTGTGAGATTCGAGAAGTGGCAGGCGCTGGGGAACGACTATCTGATCCTCGAGCGCGACGAGCTGGCCTTCGAGCTGACGCCTGGGCGCATTCGCCGCCTGTGCGAGGGGCACTTCGGCGTGTTCGCCGACGGTGTCCTGCTGCTCTCCGCGCCGGCAGACGCGGCCCACGTCGCGGACCTGCGCATCTTCAACCCCGACGGCTCGGAGGCGGAGCTGTCCGGAAACGGCGCACGCGAGGCGATCCTGTATCTGCGGGCGCGCGGCTGGACGGCCAAGGACAGCTTCGCGATCAACACGGCGGCCGGCGAGATCCGTCCGCAGATCACGGGGCCCTATACCTGCCGCGTCGACATGGGCCGGGCGAGCCTTCACTCGAAGGACTTTCCGGGCGGGCCCGAGGACGGTCAGGGCGGGGTCGTGAGCGCCGGAGGAGAGTGGGCGTTCCGTCACGTCTCAATCGGCAATCCCCAATGCGCGATCCACGTCGCGAGCCTCGCGGAGCTCGAGGCGCTCGAGCTGCCGGCGATCGGCCCGGCGATCGAAGCCGACGCGCAGTTTCCGAACCGCACGAACGTGTCGTGGTACACGGAGAGCGAGCCGGGGCGCCCGGGCGCGATCCGCGCGCGGATCTTCGAGCGCGGGGTGGGGGAGACGCTGTCCTCTGGCACCGGCGCGACGGGAGCGGCGGTGGCGCACGCGCTCGAATACGAAGGTGAGCTCAGGCCCGCGCGCGTGACGGTGGCGCTCGACGGGGGCAAGCTCGAGGTCGAGGTGGGGGATCAGCTGAACATCAACCTGACAGGCTGGGCGCGACCCGTGTTCACGGGCGAGCTGAGCGAGGAGTTCGAAAAGGAGCTGCATGAGACCGAGTAAGCGCCTGGAGCGCATCCCGCCGTATGCCTTCGCCCAGCTGGAGCGCAAGATCGCCGCCAAGCGCGCGGCCGGCGTGGACGTGATCAGCCTCGGCATCGGCGACCCCGACCGCCCGACCCCGGCGCTGATCGTGGAGGCGATGCAGGAGGCCGTCAGCGAGCCCGGTACGCACCAGTACCCCTCCAACCGCGGGCGTGAGGACTTCCGCGGCGCGGTGCGCGACTTCTACGAGCGCCGCTTCGACGTGAAGCTCGACCCGGAGCGGGAGATCATCCCGGCGATCGGCGCCAAGGAGGCGATCTTCAATCTCAACCTCGCGTTCCTGGACCCGGGCGACTACGCGCTGGCGGCGGACCCGGGCTACCCGGTCTACACGGGCGGGCCATGGCTGGCGGGCGCTGAGCCGGTGCTGATGGCGCTCGAGCCCGAGCGTGGCTTCGTGCCGGACCTCGAGGCGATCGACGAGGACGTGCGCAGGCGCACGAAGCTGATGTACCTCAACTACCCCAATAACCCCACCGGCGCGGTCGTGCCGGAGGGCTTCTTCGCGCGGGTCGTTGAGTTCGCACAGGAGAACGAGATCCTCGTGGTGCACGACAACGCCTACTCGGAGATCACCTTCGACGGCTATCGCGCCCCCTCGTTCCTGGCGACGCCGGGTGCGAAGGACGTCGCCGTCGAGGTCTTCTCGCTCTCGAAGGGCTACAACATGACGGGCTGGCGCTGCGCGGTCCTAGTCGGAAACGCGGAGGCGTGCGAGACCTATTGGCGGTTGAAGACGAACATCGACTCGGGGCTGTTCGAGGCCGTGCAGCTGGCGGGCGTGGCGGCGCTCTCGCCGGACGCCGACGCCGACGTGGCTTCGACGAACGCGCTCTACCGCCGTCGCCGCGATTTGGTCTGCGAGGCGCTCAAGGGCATCGGCGTGGACGTGAAGCCGCCGCGCAGCACAATCTACGTGTGGGCGCCGGTGCCCGAGGGCTTCGCGAGCTCGGCTGCGTACTGCGAGCACGTGCTCGAGCAGGCAGGCGTGGTGCTCTCGCCGGGCGCGATCTACGGGCCGGCGGGCGAGGGCTGGTTTCGCATCTCGCTGACGACCCCCGACGATCGCCTGCTCGAGGCGGTACAGCGGCTGGGCGCGCTCGGGGGTTGACCTTTTTGGGAGATCATTCGTGCGTGCCCCTGCCTTCGTCCGCGGCGCCCCTAACCGCAGCCGCGGGTGTCGCGGGAGGTCCTAGACTGCTACGTGGATGGATTCAAGCCGCAGCGGCCGCGACGGCCGTACCCAGCGAGGGGGCGAGGGGGCCCGCAGCGCCACCGAGCCGACGCAGCGCGCGCGCCAGCGCGCGTTCTGCATAGCCGCGCTGGGAGGCGAGGAGGAGGACCTGCAGGAGCTCGAGGAGCTGCTGCGCACTGCCGGCGTGGCGGTCGTGGGGGAGATGATCCAGCGCCGCGAGCAGCCTCACCCGAACACATATCTCGGGCCGGGCAAGGTGACCGAGGCGAAGGCCGCGGCGAAGGCGGCCGATGCGAACCTGATCGCGTGCGACGATGAGCTCTCAGCGCGCCAGGAGCGGAACCTCGAGGAGGCGCTGGGCCTGCCGGTGATCGACCGCACGACGGCGATCCTCGACATCTTCGCCTCGCACGCTCACAGCGCCGAGGGCAAGCTCCAGGTGGAGCTGGCCCAGCTCGAGTACAACCTCGCGCGCATGCGCGGGCTGTGGAGCCACCTCGAGCGTCTCGGCGGCGGCATCGGCACGAGAGGGCCCGGCGAGACGCAGATCGAGACCGACCGCCGCCTGGCGCGCGACCGCATCTCCACGCTGCGCCGTCGCCTGGAGCACGTCAAGGGCACGCGCGCGGTGCAGCGCGCCGAGCGCGAGCGCGCGGCGCTGCCGACGATCGCGCTCGTGGGCTACACCAACGCGGGCAAGTCGACGCTGCTGAACGCGATGACGGGCGCGGAGGTGGGGGTGCGCGACCGCCTCTTCCACACGCTCGACCCGACCACCCGCGAGCTGCGTCTGAGCGGCCGGCCGTATCTGCTGAGCGACACGGTCGGCTTCATCAGCAAGCTGCCCCACCAGCTTGTGGACGCGTTCGCGGCGACGCTCGAGGAGACGCGCCGCTCAGAGCTCCTGATCCACGTGCTCGACGCCTCGGCGCCCGAGGCCAAGGCGGCAGTGATGAAGTACTCGGTGGAGCAGACGCTCGAGGAGATCGGCGCGGGCGAGCAGCCGCGCCTGCTCGTGCTGAACAAGGTCGATCTGCTCGACCACGACGCGCGCGAGGAGCTGCGCCTGCGCCGGCCCGACGCGGTGCTCGTCAGCGGGGTCAGCGGCGAGGGCCTCGAGCAGCTGGGCGAGTGGATCGAGCGGGAGCTCGCGCACATGCTGCGTCGCGTCGAGCTGCTGGTGCCCTATGCCGACGGCGGTAGCCTCGCCGAGCTGCACGAGCTGGCCGGAGAGGTCACGCGCGAGGACACCGCCGAGGGCGTACGCGTGCGCGCGATGATCCCCGAGCGTCTGGCTGCGCGCTTCGCGCGCTTCGCCGTCGCCTCCTGAGCGCCCCGCGCCGCCTCAGCGCTCGTCGCCGCTGCCGGAGAGCACTCCCCGGCGCTGGCGGGAGAGCAGCTTCTCGAGGTTGCCCTGCGCGATCTCATCGAGATCGAGCTCGAGCTCGCTCGCCAGCTGAGCGACGTACCAGAGCACGTCGCCCAGCTCCTTGGACATCGCGGCGCGGCGCTCATCGCTGAGCACGCCCGCGTCGTCGCGGATCGTCTTCTTGGCGTGCTCGGCGACCTCGCCGGCCTCACCGGCGAGCCCGAGCGCGGGGTAGGCGAGCCAGGCCTCGCGCGGGTATTGAGCGGTGCGGCGGGCCAGGCGCTGGTACTCGGAGAGCTCGATGCGCCGATCCTAGGAGCCGGCCGCGATGCGACATCTGGCCCAATACGCAGTTTGCGAGCTCTGCGGCCTCAGACGCCGGCGGCGCGCCGCGCGCTGAGATGGGTCTGCTGCTCCAGCCGGTCGTCGAGGGGCGCCAGCGGCGGAGCCTGCGGGCCCAGCGCACGGGCGATCAGCCAGTCGGCGAACCACACGTTCTTCGGCAGCAGCGGACCGTGCAGGTAGGTGCCGATCGTATTGTGAGAGCGGGCTCCCTCGAGGCGGCTGTGCCCGTCGTTTCCGCGACCGGCGAGCACGCGGCCGAGGGCTGCCTGCCCGCCGGCCAGGTGGGTGCGCCCGCCGTGGTTCTCGAAGCCCGCCAGGACCTCTGTGTGCGGCGCGCCGTAGCCGTCGCCGAGTGAGACCTCGATTGCGACGTTTCCGATCAGTCGCGGCCCGACCTCGCGCACCGTCGTGACATCGAGCAGCCCCACGCCCTCGATTTCCTCGCCGCCGAGGATGTAGGAGTGGCCGAGCAGCTGGTAGCCGCCGCAGACGCCGAGCACCACCGCGTCGCGGTCGGCCGCACGCTTCAGCCCGGCGCGCTTGTTCTCAATCAGGTCCTCCGCGCACAGGCGCTGATCGCGGTCCTGGCCGCCACCGATGTAGAAGAGCTCGTGCGCCTCGCCGTCGAGCTCCTCGCCGAGGCCGCTCGAGGACAGCTCGAAGTCGATGCCGCGCCATGCGCAGCGGCGTTCGAGCACGAGCAGGTTGCCGCGGTCGGCGTAGATGTTCATCAGGTCGGGGTAGAGCGCGCACACGCGCAGGGTGGGGAAGTTCTCAGGCACGGAACATCACCACGAGGCTTCCCACGTGCTCCTCGGTGGCGGCGATCGTGCGCGTGCCCGCAGGCTGCAGTCCCGCGGCGCTGCCCTCGCGATGCAGGCGCGCGGCGCTCAGGTGGTCGAGCTCGATCACGTTGCGCTCGCGGCTCGGCGCGCCGGGGGGCTCACGCTGCTCGGCGGGCAGGACGCTGCGCTCGCGCTCGATGCGCACGAGCCCTCGTGTGAGCGCCACGCGCACCGCCCGGCTCATATAGAGGACGCCGTCGATGCGCACGCTCTCCGGCGAGGGTCCCGGCCCGCCCGCGGTGCAGTCGAAGGGCTCGAGCTCCGTCACGATCGCGCACGCGAGCAGGCCGCCCGGGCGCAGATGGGCACGCGCGCGGCGCAGGAACGCGATCCGCCCGTCGGGGCCCCCGAGCAGCTGGATCGTCTGCATCGGCGCGAGGCACAGCGCGTAGTCGGCGCGCTCGAGCTCGAAGTCGCGGGCGTCGGCGCACACCGTCTGGATCCCCGTCGAGCCTGCTCGGCGCTCGAGCGCGCCGAGCAGAACGGGATCGATGTCCAGCGCCGTGACCTTGGCTCCGCCGCGAGCCAGATCGAGGCTCACGCGCCCGCTGCCCGCGCCGATGTCGAGCGCCGCGCCGGGCGGCATCTCCGCTCGCGCATCGTGGGCGAGCTCGCGCCACAGCGCCATGTCGGCGCGATAGGCGCCGCACTCGAGCTCGTGCCAGATCACCGCGCGCTTGGCCACGACGGCCTGCAGGCTCTGCTCGTGTGTGCCGGTCATGCCCACGCGCTGCTCGCCTCCCCGCGTGCGACGAGCAGCTCGCGCAGCGCGAGCATGGCCGTGTAGGTGGGCAGCGCATACAGCGGCGCCGACTCCTGCGGGCTCGCCTGGGCCGCGTCGCGCAGCGCTCCGGAGAGCTCCTCGCGAACCTCGATGCGCGCCGGGTCGATCCCGGCATACTTCAATCGCGTCGCGAGGTCGGCGGCACGCGAGCCGCTGCAGGTGAATCGCCTCACGCGCCCCGCGAGCAGCTCGAAGTCGGCATCCCAGATCCAGGAGACGTCGCGCCCGTCGGCGATCTGATCGTTGAGCACGCCGAGCAGGTCGTGCTCGCCGGGCTCGAGAGCGAGTGTGCGCAGCACCTCGTTGGCCCCGGCGGGGTTCTTGATCAAGAGGATCTGCAGCTCTCGGGCGTGTGCGGGCTGCGACGCGGTGGCTCCGATCGAGACCTTGACCGTCTCGGCGCGCCCGAAGGCCGGCCGGGTGCCCGAGAGCCCGGCGGCGATCGTCTCGATCGGGATCTCCAGTGCGCTTGCCAGCGCCGCGGCGGCGAGCGCGTTGTAGACGTTGTAGAGGCCGGGAAGCGCGAGTGAGACCTCGGCTTCGCCGCTGGGAGTGCGCAGCAGAAAGCGGGCGCTGCGCACGCCTTCCAGGCGCACCTCGCTGGCCGTCACGCTCGGCACCGGGCGTTGCTGCCCGCAGCTCGGGCAGTGGTAGTGGCCGAGATGGCCGAGGTAGATCGCATCGAAGACATAGGGGGCGCCGCAGCGGCGGCAGTGCTTCGCATCGGCGGCGTGGGCCATGCCGGCGAGTGCGAGCGTGTCGTCCTCGACGCCGAAGAACAGCGCGTCCTTTTCGCGTGCGAGGTCAGCGATCAGGGGATCGTCGGCATTCGCGACGAGTCGGGCCTCGCCCGCAGCCAGCACCCGCTCCCAGCTTTCGGCGATCGTGTCGAGCTCGCCGTAGCGGTCGAGCTGGTCGCGGAACAGGTTCCCGAGCACGATCACCCGCGGGTGCAGCTGCGCGGCGAGCGAGGCGAGCCACAGCTCGTCGACCTCGAACAGCCCGAGCTCGCCGTCGATCGCGCCGTGCGCCCGCGCTGCGTCGAGCAGCGTCGTGGCGATGCCGCCGGCCATGTTGGCGCCCGCCTGGTTGTGCACGAGATTGACGCTGGCGCCCTGCAGGACGCCAGCGGCCATCGCGGCGGTCGTGGTCTTGCCGTTCGTCGCGGAGATCACGACGCTGCCGCGCTTCAGACGCGAGGCCAACGTGGCGATCGCGCGTGGTTCGACGCGCAGGAGCACCTTGCCGGGGGCGCTCGTGGCGCCGCCTCCGCGCAGTCGCGAGAGCGCGCCCACGGCCCGCGCGAGCGCGAGCTTTGCGGCCATCGTGCGGCTCATCACCCTCCCGTCGTGGGCGCGGAGCCGAAGGGCGCAGCGTCGGCGCCGGCTGGAACGATCATGTTGACGGCGCCGCGCTCGGCGCGCACACGCAGCGGCAGCTCGCCGATCGGGTCGCCGTCGGCGTAGAGCACGAAGGGGCGATCGGCGCTGATCGCGACCTCCGCGGCGCGGAACACGAGCACGTTCTCAAGCAGCACATGCGTGCCGGCGAAGACCTTCGGCAGGTTCAACAGGAAGCGCAGCTTGCTCACACGCTTGACGGCCACGATCTCGAGCAGGCCGTCATCCAGGAGCGCGTCGGGTGCGAGGTTCATGCCACCGCCGTAGGCCCTGGAGTTGGCGGCCGCAATCGAGTAGCCGCTGAAGCTGTGGCGCTCCCCGCCGGGCGGGTCCAGCTCGATCTCAAAGCGCGCCGGGCGCCAGGACACCAGGGCGCGCAGCGCACCGTAGGCGTAGACCTGCCCGCCAAGCCACGCCGGCGCTTCGTTGGCGATGCGGTTGGCGTCGCTGTCGAAGCCCGCCGAGGCGATCCCGACATAGGAATCGCCGCGCTGCTCTGCGCTCCCGGCGAGCACTACGCCGAGGTCCAGCGCACGTGGCACTCCGGAGGCGAAGGCCGCGCAGGCGGCGATCGCGTCATCGGGCATCCCGAGCACGCGCGCAAGGTCGTTGCCGCGTCCGCCGGGAAGGATGCCGAGCGTGGCACCCGGCACGTCGCGCAGAGCGTCGGCCAGGGCGCCGAGCAGGCCATCGCCGCTGAGGGCGAGCACGATCTCACCGGCGCCCGCGGCCTCCCGCGCGAGCTCGCGCGCGTGCGGGAGGTCGCGTGTGTCCTCGCGCCTCAGGGCCAGCCCGTGCC
>JACDGG010000305.1 GCA_013815355.1 Solirubrobacterales bacterium | reverse complement strand
GCGCTAGGGCGCGCCGCGACGAAGCGATGATCCTTCCTCTCCACGGCTGGGATCATGCGCGGTTTGACCGCTCGTTGTAAGTCAAGGGTTGGAAGGAACCGGCCGCAGCCCACCGTAGAGCCGACTGGACGTAGAGCCGACTGGAATCGCCCCCACCCGCGTAACGAGTCCGCTAGTGTTTCTGAAATGGGAGAGGGGAGCGTGCGAGAGCATGCGCAGGGACCGATGCATTCGCCGGTCAACTGGGCGCTGCTCGGGCTGGTGATCGAACGGCCCAGCTACGCATATGAGCTGGCCCGGCGCTTCGAACGGACGTACGAGGGCGCGCTTACGCTTTCGAGCGTGTCGCACATCTACACCGCGCTCGCGACGCTCCGCGACCGTGAGCTGATCGAGGAGATCCCCGGCGAGCGGAGCGCGACGCGCTCACGACGGCGCTACCGGGCAACCGTCGGCGGCGTGGCCGGACACGCCGAGTGGCTCGTCGGCCAGGTCCATGAGGAGCGCCGCCGCCAGCGAGTGCTGATCGCGCAGATCGGCGCGCTCGCACATACCCCCGACCGAGCGCTCGAGGCACTCGACGCATACGAGCATGCATGCCTGGCCGAGGTCGCGGCAGCGCCGGCGGCAGGGAGCGAAGAGGGTCCGGGAACCACGCGGCTGGTGGCGCGCCTGACCAGCGAGGAGGCCCGGCTCGCGCTCGCCGCGAAGCTGCGCTGGGCGCAGTACGCTCGGGCGCAGCTGATGAGCCTCCCCGCCCCGCACCACGACGCAACCAGGGGCGCGCCGCGATGAGCGTCCTGCTCGAGCTCACAGACGTCAGTAAGCGCTACCGCGAAGGGCAGCGCGAGCGGACAGCGCTGGAGCGCGTGTCGTTGCAGGTCAGCTCAGGAGAACTGGTGGTCGTGTGGGGCATGCGCCGAAGCGGCAAGACGACGCTGCTGCGGGTCGCCGCGGGGATCGAGCGAGCCGATAACGGCAGCGTGCGCTTCGACGGACGCGAGCAGAAGCAGGGCTCCTACAGCCCACTCGGCAACGGCATCGGGTATGTACGCAACGTGCTGCGTGCGAGCGAGGAGCAGGGTGTGCTCGAGCAGGTCGCGTCGCCGCTGCTGGCGCGCGGCGTGTCCGTCACACATGCTCGCGAGCGTGCGCGCGCCGCGCTGGCGCAGGCTGGAGCGCAGGATGCCGCCGCGGCGCAGGTCAGCGAGCTTCACGGCGGCGAGAGCATGCGGGTGGCCCTCGCCCGCACCCTCGCCCTCTCCCCAATGCTCCTGATCGTCGATGAACCCACGATCACGGTCGAGCTCTCACAGCGCGACGGGGTCCTCGCGCTGCTGCGCAGCCTCGCCGGTGAAGGGCTGGCGGTGCTCGCCTGCACCGCTGAGCCAGACGAAATGGCGGGCGCTCATCGGGCGCTCACGCTCAGCGACGGGCGGCTGCGCGGAGCTGCGAGCCCCGAGCTCGCGCCGGTGCTCGCGCTGCATCGCCGCGCGTCTGCATGAGCGCTCGGCAAGCCGTGGCCGGCGGACCGTCACGGTGCGATGCTCGAGCTCAATGAGGTCGTAAAGCGCTACAGCAGCGCGAGCGAGGATGTCCGTGCGGTCGACCGCGTGAGCCTGCGCGTCGAGGGCGGTGAGATGGTCTCGCTGCAGGGCCCCAGCGGATCGGGCAAGACGACCCTGCTGCTGCTCGCGGCGTGCGCGCTACGCGCCGACGGCGGCAGCGTCCGCTACCAGGGCCGCGACCTCGGTTCGCTCAGCGAGCAGCAGGCGGCGCAGTACCGGCTCGGAGAGGTGGGGCTGATCGGGCAGGGCACGCACCTGATGGCTCGCGTGCCGGCCGTCGAGAACGCCGCCACCAAGCTGCTGCTCGGCGGCGTCGCCCTGCCGGAGGCCCGCCGGCGCGCCGGTGAATGGCTCGAGCGCGTCGGCCTCGCGGAGGGCGCGGGCGACCGCATCGAGGCGCTCTCCCTCGGCAATCGCCAGCGGGTCCAGCTCGCGGCCGCGCTCGTCCAC
>JACDGG010000113.1 GCA_013815355.1 Solirubrobacterales bacterium | reverse complement strand
GCGCAGGACGATCGCCGCGCTCCTGCAGCGCGCGATCGCTGCCAGCGGCTATCGCGATCACGTGCTGAGACTCGATTGGGGCGAGCGCCGGCTCGCGAACGTGCACAAGCTGCTGCGCCTGGCGCGCCGCTTCGAGGCTGGGGAGGGACGCGATCTGCGCGGCTTCCTCGATCATGTCGAGCATCTACAGGACCCCGCCAACAGCCGCGAGTCAGACGCGCCCGTGGAGGGCGTGGAGCCCGACGCGGTACGGCTGATGAGCATCCACGCCGCCAAGGGACTGGAGTTCCCGGTTGTGTGCGTCGCGGATCTCGGGCGCACCCCGCACACCACGACGCCCGACCTGCTCCTCGACGGCGAGCGGATCGGACTGCGCCTCGCGCGCCTGGACGGCGAGAAGGCGACGCCCACGCTGCAGTACACCGAACTTGCGGAGGAGCTCAGGCAGGCTGAAGCCGCCGAGGAGGACCGCATCCTCTATGTGGCGATGACGCGCGCTCGAGAGCGCCTGCTGCTGAGCGGCGGTGTGGACTTCGAGCGCTGGCCCGCGCCGCGCCAGGCGCCGACGATGATCTCCTGGCTCGCTCCCGCCCTCGCCGAGGAGCTCCCCGAGCTGGCGCTGGCGCTCGATGCGCACACCCACGATCTGAAGGTCGGCTCGCAGGGCACGCGGGTGCGCTGCCTGCTCAGCGCACCCGCCACCGTGGGGTCGGTGCTCAGGCTCGGTGGAGAGGTGTCCGCTCCGCAGGCGCCCGGCCCGCAGCGCCCGCAGCCGCTCTCGAGCTCCGCCGTGCACGCCCCGCCGCCGACGAGCGAGCCGCCCGCCCCCGAGCTGCCGAGCTCGCTGAGCTATAGCTCGCTCAGCGAGCTCGAGCGCTGCGGCTATCGCTACTACCTCGAACGGATGCTGCGTCTGCCGGAGGACCGCGCCGCCGCGCGTTCCGGCGACGGGGCTCACACGCTGGAGGCACGCGCGCGGGGGACGCTGGTGCACGCGCTGCTCGAGCGCCACGACTTCACCGACGAGAGCGTTCCCTCGCCCGAGGCGGTGGCTGCGCTCGCGCGAGAGCTGGGTATGCGCGCCGGCCGCGGCGAGCACGCCGAGATCGCCGAGATCATCGCCGGCGCGCTCGCGACGGATCTGACAGCGCGCGTGGCCCGTGCCCACGCGATCAGGCGCGAGCACTCCTTCGCGTTCTCGCTCGCGCCCGATCAGCCGCTGATCGTCGGCGTGATCGACCTGCTCGCCGAGGAGCGCGACGGCACGATCCTGATCCTCGACTACAAGAGCGACCGGCTCGCCGCTGGCGCCGATCTCGCGGTGCTGGTCGAGCAGGAGTACGCGATCCAGCGCCTGCTCTACGCCCTCGCGCTGCTGCGCGAGGGGGCGCCGCGCGTGGAGATCGTGCACTGGTTCCTGGAGCGCGCTCACGAACCGGTCCACGCCGTCTATGCCGAGGGCGAGCGCCAGCAGCTCGAGCATCAGCTCCGCAGGCGCCTCGCGCGCGCTCGCGAGCGGGGCTATGCCGTCAGCCCGCATCCGCATCGCGCGCTGTGTCTGACCTGCCCGGGCAGGGGAGGACTCTGCTCCTGGGAGGAATCACTGACGCTGCGAGACAGCCCGACAGACCCGCCCTTGACCGTCAAAACGGCTCTCTAGAGCCATCCTGCGCGCACCTCACGGCGATCGGGCCCGGCCCAAAGAGTTTCGAGACGACCCTGGTAATTGGCGCCTTTTCGCTGCTACGCTTTCTGGCTCCGCCTCAGGTGCCCGCCTGCCTGCGCGTCGGTGGTTACTCCCCGTTCGGGGTGTCTCCGCCCTCCGTGTGGGATGCACCGCCCCAAGGGAGCACTTCCATGTATTCGCACAACAAGCAGCCGCCAAAGGCCGTCGGACTGTACGACCCCCGCTACGAGCACGACGCCTGCGGGGTCGGCATGGTCGCTCGCCTGGACAATCGCCCGACGCACGAGGTGGTCTCGCGTGCGCTCACGGCTCTTGAGAACCTCGAGCACCGAGGCGCCTCCGGAGCCGACCCGCGGACGGGCGACGGCGCCGGCATCCTGATGCAGATGCCCGACGAGCTGCTGCGTGCCCGCGTCGACTTCGAGTTGCCTGCGCCGGGCGCCTACGGGGTGCTGATGTGCTTCCTGCCGACCGACGCCGAGGCGCGCGGGCGCCTGGAGGCGCTGCTCGAGCGCGTCGTCGGCGAGCTCGAGCAGGTCGTGCTCGGCTGGCGCGATGTTCCCGTCGATGAGCGTGAGACAGGCGAGGTCGCCGCGGCGTGCCGCCCGGTGATCCGCCAGCTGTTCGTCGGCGCCGGTCCGGCCCAGCAGAACGACCAGGACGCCTTCGAGCGCAAGCTGTACGTGATCCGGCGCGTGTGCGAGCTGCAGAGCGAGGGCGAGGGCCTCTACGTCACGTCGAGCTCGTCGCGCACGATCAACTACAAGGGCATGCTGATCAGCTTCCAGCTCGGTGCCTTCTACGAGGACCTGCGCGACGATCGCTGCAAGAGCGCGCTGGCGCTCGTGCATTCGCGCTTCTCGACCAACACGTTTCCCAGCTGGGAGCTAGCGCACCCCTACCGCGTGATCTGCCACAACGGCGAGATCAACACCGTGATGGGCAACGTCAACTGGATGCGTGCGCGCGAGAGCGAGCTGCGCAGCGAGCTCTTCGGCGAAGACCTCGAGCGGATACTGCCCGTCGTCGGCGCTGGGAACTCCGACTCGGCCACGTTCGACAACGTGCTCGAGCTGCTGACGCTCGCGGGGCGCTCGCTGCCGCACGCGGCGATGATGATGATCCCTGAGGCCTACCGTGAGCGCGACGATTTGCCGGAGCACCTGAAGGGCTTCTACGCCTTTCACTCCTGCCTGATGGAGCCCTGGGACGGCCCCGCGTCGGTTGCCTTCACCGACGGGCGCGTTGTCGGCGCGACGCTCGACCGCAACGGCCTGCGTCCCGGTCGCTGGGTCGAGACGACCGACGGCCACGTCGTGCTCGGCTCGGAGATCGGCCTGCTCGATGTCCCACCGGAGCAGGTGCGCCGCCTCGGACGCCTGCAGCCCGGCAAGCTCTTCCTCGTCGACCTCGAGCGCGGACGCATCGTCGAGGACGAGGAGGTCAAGCGCGAGGTGTCCGGCAAGCGGCCCTACGGCGAGTGGTACGCGCGCAACGCCGTGCCGTTCTCAGAGCTTCCGCCCTCCAGCGAAGTCACGATCTCCGACCAGCCGCTGCCGCTGCGCCAGCGCGTGTTCGGCTACTCCCAGGAGGACCTACGCGTGCTGCTGGCGCCGATGGCGATCGACGCGGCTGAGCCGATCGGCTCGATGGGCAACGACCTCGCGCTGGCGGTGCTCTCCGACCAGGCACCGCCCCTGTTCTCCTACTTCAAGCAGCTCTTCGCGCAGGTGACCAACCCGCCGATCGACCCGATCCGCGAGGAGATCGTGATGAGCCTCGCCACCACGCTGGGCAACGAGCGCAACCTCTTCGAGGAGACGCCCGAGCACGCCCACAAGCTGCTGCTCGACCAGCCGATCCTGCTCAACCGCGAGCTCGAGACGCTGCGCCACGTCGAACACGACGTCTACGCGGCGCGCACGATCGACAGCACATGGCCGATCGCGGAGGGCCCCGAGGGCATGAGCGCGGCGATCGAGCGCATCTGCAACCAGGCGCACCAGGCGATCGCCGAAGGCATCAACATCATCATCGTCTCCGACCGCCAGATCGGTCCGCGGCGGGCGCCGATCCCCTCGCTGCTCGCGGTCGCGGCCGTGCACCACCACCTCGTGCTCGAGGGCACGCGCCTGCGCGCCGGCATCATCCTCGAGTCGGGCGAGCCCCGCGAGGTGCACCACTTCGCGACGCTGATCGGCTACGGCGTGAGCGCGATCAACCCCTACCTGCTGCTGGAGTCACTCGACAAGCTCGTGATCGAGGGGCGCATCAAGCGCTCGCTGCCCGGTGGCGGCGAGGAGCCGATCAGCGCCGAGCAGGCGGCGCAGAACGTCGTCAAAGCGATCGGCAAAGGGCTGCTCAAGACGATCTCCAAGATGGGCATCTCGACGATCCAGTCCTATCGTGGCGCGCAGATCTTCGAGGCGGTCGGGCTCGAGCGTGAGCTGATCGATGAGCACTTCACCGGCACCGCCTCGCGCATCGGCGGTATCGGGATGGAGGTGCTGGCCGCAGAGGCACTGGAGCGCCACGCGCGCGCATACCCGGAGGGTGGGGGGGCACGCGATCCGCTGCTGCCGGTCGGCGGCGTTTACGCGTGGCGTCGTGACGGCGAGCACCACATGTGGAACCCCGAGACGATCGCGCTCGTCCAGCACGCCGTACGCGGCGTTGGCGGGTTCGGGGATGCGAGCGAAGCGAGTGTCTCCCGGTTCAGCAGTGACGTCGGCGCGGCGCTGGAGGGCGACGAGACCGCTCACGAGCACGTGCGCGCGAGCCCCGCCTACGCGAAGTACCGCGAGTACGCCGAGCTCGTCAACGAGGACGCCGCGCGCCGCGCGACGCTGCGCGGGCTCCTGAAGGTCGGCGGCAGCGGCGAGCACGAGCCGATCGCGCTCGAGCAGGTGGAGCCGGCGAGCGAGATCGTCAAGCGCTTCTGCACGGGCGCGATGAGCCTCGGCTCGATCTCGCGCGAGGCGCACGAGACGCTCGCGATCGCGATGAACCGCCTCGGCGGGCGCTCGAACACCGGCGAGGGCGGTGAGGACCCCTCGCGCTTCCTCCCCGACGCCAACGGCGACCGCCGCCGCTCGGCGATCAAGCAGGTCGCCTCGGGACGCTTCGGCGTGACGATCCACTACCTCGTCAACGCAGATGAGCTGCAGATCAAGATGGCCCAGGGCGCCAAGCCCGGGGAGGGTGGCCAGCTGCCCGGGCACAAGGTCGACGAGTACATCGGCTCGATCCGCCACACCACGCCCGGCGTCGGGCTGATCTCCCCGCCGCCGCACCACGACATCTACTCGATCGAGGACCTCAAGCAGCTGATCTACGACCTGCGCTGCGCGAACCCGAAGGCCCAGGTCTCGGTCAAGCTCGTGTCCGAGGTCGGCGTCGGCACGGTCGCCGCGGGCGTCTCCAAGGCCAACGCCGACCGCGTACTGATCGCCGGCCACGACGGCGGCACGGGCGCCTCGCCGCTGTCCTCGATCCAGGCCGCGGGCGTGCCGTGGGAGATCGGCCTGGCCGAGACGCAGCAGACGCTCCTGCTCAACGATCTGCGCGGTCGCATCATCGTGCAGACCGACGGGCAGCTGAAGACCGGCCGCGACGTCGTGATCGCCGCGATGCTCGGCGCCGATGAGATGGGCTTCTCGACCGCCCCGCTGATCGCCACCGGCTGCATCATGATGCGCGCCTGCCATCTGAACACCTGCCCGGTGGGCATCGCCACGCAGGACCCCGAGCTGCGCAAGCGCTTCAAGGGCACGCCCGAGCACGTCGTGAACTTCTTCTTCTTCGTCGCGGAGGAGGTGCGTGAGATCCTCGCCTCGCTGGGCCTGCGCACGCTCGACGAGGCGACCGGGCGCGTCGACCTGCTCGGGGTCGCCGACGCGGTCGATCACTGGAAGGCGCGCGGGGTCGATCTCACGCACATCCTCAAGCACATCGAGCTGCCCGACGGCGCTCCCCGCCGCCGCGTGGAAGCGCCGCCGGAGGTGCTCTCAGACGCGCTCGACTGGCAGCTCGTGGAGCGCTCGCAGCTCGCGCTGGAACGGCGCGAGCCGGTGCACCTCGAGCTCGAGATCCGCAACCGCAACCGCTGCGTCGGCGGCATCCTCTCGAGTCACATCGCCGAGCGCTGTGGTGCGGCCGGCCTTGCGGAGGACTCGATCGTCGTGGACTTCGAGGGCTCGGCGGGGCAGAGCTTCGCCGGCTGGCTCGCCCCCGGCGTGACGTTCGCGCTGCGCGGCGACGCCAACGACTATGCCGGCAAGGGTCTTTCCGGCGGCGTCTTCGCGGTGCGCCCCCGCGAGGGCATGGGCGAGAGCTTCGTGGCCGAGCAGAACGTGATCGTCGGCAACACCGTGCTTTACGGCGCGACCGCAGGGCGCGCGTTCTTCCGCGGCCTGGCGGGCGAGCGCTTCGCGGTGCGCAACTCCGGCGCGAGCGCCGTCGTCGAGGGCGTCGGCGACCACGGCTGCGAGTACATGACCGGGGGGCGCGTGGTCGTGCTCGGGCCGACGGGGCGCAACTTCGCCGCCGGGATGAGCGGCGGCGTGGCCTACGTGCTCGACGAGCAGGGCGAGCTCGCGCGGCGCTGCAACATGGGCATGGTGGGATTCGAAGCCCCTTCGCCCGCGGACACGCTCGAGCTGCGCGCGCTGATCGAGGAGCACCACGAGCGCACGGGCTCGCCGGTGGCGGCACGCGTGCTGGCCGAGTGGGAGGAACTGCTCGGCCGCGGAGCGTTCGTGAAGGTGATGCCACACGACTACAAGCGCGTGCTGCGCGAACGCGCCGAGGCCAAGGCGCTGGCTGCACGCGCGAGCGCCAACGGAGCGCTCACCAGCGAGCGCCCGCTCGACGCGGTCGGTGGGAGCGGCGCCTGATGGGCAAGCTGGGGGGCTTCCTGCAGATCGAGCGCCACGGGGTTCCGCAGCGCGACCCGCTCGAGCGCGTGCAGGACTACCGCGAGTTCCAGCTGCCGCGCCCGGTCGAGGAGCTGCGCGAGCAGGGTGGGCGCTGTATGGACTGCGGCGTTCCCTTCTGCCACAACGGCTGCCCGCTCGGCAACCTGATCCCCGACTGGAACGATCTCGTCTACCGCGACCGCTTCGAGGATGCGATCGCCCAGCTGCACGCGACGAACAACTTCCCCGAGTTCACCGGTCGCCTGTGTCCCGCGCCGTGTGAGGCCGCGTGCGTGCTGGAGATCCGCGAGGGCGATGCGGTCACGATCAAACAGGTCGAGAACGCGATCATCAACCGCGCCTGGGCGGAGGGCTGGGTCAAGCCCGAGCCGCCGCACGCGCGCCGCGAAACCGGTCACGCGGTCGCGGTCGTCGGCTCCGGCCCCGCGGGCATGGCCGCAGCCCAGCAGCTGCGCCGCGCAGGGCACGACGTGACGTTGTTCGAGCGCGATGAGGCGATCGGCGGGCTCGTGCGCTTCGGCGTGCCGGACTTCAAGATCGAGAAGAGCGTCGTCGAGCGCCGCGTCGAGCAGATGGTCGCCGAGGGCGTGGAGCTGCGCTGCGGTGTGGAGGTCGGAAGCGATGTGAGCGTGCAGGAGCTGCGCGAGCGCTTCGACGCGGTCGTGATCGCCACCGGCTCGCGCGTGCCGCGCGAGCTCGACGTGCCCGGCCGCGGCCTGGACGGCGTGCACTTCGCGATGGAGTATCTCTACCAGCGCAACCGCTGGGTCGCGCGCGAGATCGGGCCCGCGCCGACCGTCGCCCAGCCGGCGGCCGAGCGCGTGATCAGCGCTCGCGGCAAGGACGTCGTCGTTATCGGCGGCGGCGACACCGGCGCGGACTGCGTGGGCAACTCGCTGCGCGAGGGCGCCCGCTCGGTCGTGCAGCTGGAGCTGCTCTCCGAGCCGCCCGTGCACCGCCCCGACGAGCGCACGCCGTGGCCGGAGTGGCCGTTGAAGTATCGCCTCAGCTACGCCATGGAGGAGGCTCGCAAGCAGGGCGTCGGCGAGCAGGACTACTCGGTCACGACCACCCGCTTCGCTGAGGACGGCAGCGGCGCCGTTTCCGCGCTGCACATCGCCCAAGCCGAGGCGCAGCCTCCGTTCGCGCCGGTCGCGGGAACCGAGCGCGAGCTGCCGGCTCAGCTCGTGCTGCTGGCGATGGGCTTCCTGCACCCCGAGCAATCGCTGCTCGACCAGCTCGGCGTCGAGAAGGACCCGCGCGGCAATGTCAAGACCGCCAAGCCCTACGTGACCTCCGTCGAGGGCGTCTTCGCCGCGGGCGATGCGCGGCGCGGGCAGTCGCTGATCGTGTGGGCGATCAATGAGGGCCGTCAGTGCGCGCGGATGGTCGACCGCTATCTCCAGCGGCGCACGCAGAGCGCGCACGAAGACGAGGCGCTCGCAGGTCACGCCGACGCCGACAGGGGCCCCGAGGGACCTCCGCAGCACGTCGGTCCCGGCATCGGCGCGTCCTGACGCGGGCTCGGCGCAGGCCCTGCGGCCGCTGGTGCGGGCTCAAGGAGGGCGCGGCGCCTTTCTTCTAGGCTGCTCGCAATGGATCAGTTGATCGAGAATCCGGGTCGCGAGGACTCGCCCGGCGCCCGCCCGGCGCGCGTCTGTTTGATCGGCGCCGGCTCCTCGGGGATCGCGGCGGCCAAGGCGCTGCACGAGCGCGGCATCGACTTCGACTGCTTCGAGAAGTCCGATCGGATCGGCGGCAACTGGGTCTTCGAGAACAAGAACGGCATGTCGGCGGCCTATCGCGACCTGTTCATCAACACCTCGCGCCCGCGCATGGAGTACTCCGACCTGCCGATGCCGGACTCCTATCCCGACTTTCCCCACCACAGCCAGATCGCCGCCTACTTCGAGGACTACGTAGACCACTTCGGCTTCCGCGATCGGATCGTCTTCGAGACAGGCGTGGAGCACGCTGCGCGCGAGGCTGACGGCAGCTGGACGATCGAGCTCGACAGCGGCGAGCGCCATAGCTATGACGCGCTGC
The DNA here is from genome assembly GCA_013815355.1 of Solirubrobacterales bacterium. Classification (GTDB taxonomy): domain Bacteria; phylum Actinomycetota; class Thermoleophilia; order Solirubrobacterales; family Solirubrobacteraceae; genus Palsa-744. The sequence continues at coordinate 980 of JACDGG010000113.1, read as the reverse complement.
TCGTGGCCAACGGACACCACTGGAACCCGCGCTGGCCCGAACCGGCGTTCCCGGGCTCTGAGAGCTTCGCCGGCAAGCAACTGCACGCGCACTCCTACATCGACAACACGATCTTCGCCGGCAAGCGAGTGCTCGTGCTGGGCATGGGCAACTCCGCGATGGACATCGCCGTCGAGAGCTCCTACGTGGCCCAGCGGACATACCTCGCGGCCCGCCAGGGCGTGTGGATCATCCCCAAGTACGTGTTCGGCAAACCGGTCGACCAGATCCGCAACAACCCCCGCGTGCCCTTCAAGGTGCGCCAGCGCCTCATCCAGCAGCTGATCAAGAGCTATGCCGGCCCGCCAGAGCGTCACGGGCTACCGAAGCCCGAACATCGCTTCGGTGAGGCCCATCCCACGATCTCTGGGCGCATCCTCGACCGCATCCAGCACGGAACCGTGACCCCAAAGCCCAACATCGCCTCCTTCGAGGGGGCGCAGGTGCGCTTCGTGGATGGCAGCGCCGCAGAGGTGGACGTCGTCGTCTACTGCACCGGCTACAAGATCACTTTCCCCTTCTTCGACGAGCAGCTGATCTCCGCGCCGGAGAACCACATCGAGCTGTTCAGGCGGGTTTTTCATCCGGAGATCGACAATGTCTTCTTCATCGGTCTGCTGCAGCCGCTGGGCGCGATCATGCCGCTCGCCGAGGCTCAGGGCGCTTGGGTCGGCGACTACCTGCGCGGCGACTACGCGCTGCCCAAGCGGGCCGAGGTAGACGCAGACATCGCCGCTGACCAGGCTGCGATGCGCGAGCGATACGTGGCATCCAAGCGACACACCATCCAGGTCGACTTCGACGACTACCTCCACGCCCTCGCCAAGGAGCGCGCCGCAGGCGCCGCCCGTGCGCGGGAGAAGGGCTACGCACCCGCGCTTCCATGCCGAGCTTCTGCCGTCACAACCGGTTCCTAGAGCGCTGCCCGATCTGCAGCAAGA
>JACDGG010000112.1 GCA_013815355.1 Solirubrobacterales bacterium | reverse complement strand
CCTCGCGCAAGCGCCGCAAGCGCTCCTCGCGCGGCTAGCGCCGCTGCTCCTCACGCGTGGCCGCGAGGGCCCCGGCCAGGTCCGAGGTAGGGCGCGAGGTGCATGCGCCGGCAAGTCGATGATTAGCCCGCGCTGAAAAAGGGAAATTACTCACAGAAGCGAGAGTCCTCCGGACGCGCGCAACAACTGCGCTCCGTCGGTCTCTGCAACGAGAGTCTCATTCATCTCGATCCCGCGACGCGGGCTAAGGAGGCCTTCATGGCAGCGACAACCCAACCTGTGCAGCCAGACGGTGTGCGCGGTGATCGTGCGCGGGTGACCGAGGGCGCCGGATGGAAACCGGCCGATCCGGGCCCGCTCGGGCTGGCGGCATTCGCGATGACGACGTTCGTGCTGTCGATGTTCAACGCGAACCTCGTCAACGAAAAGGGTGTGCCCGTCGTGCTCGGGCTCGCGCTCGCCTACGGCGGGATCGTGCAGCTGCTCGCCGGTATGTGGGAGTTCCGCAACGGCAACACCTTCGGCGCGGTCGCCTTCAGCTCATTCGGCGCCTTCTGGATCTCCTTCTGGGCGCTCGAGGCCTTCTATGCGAAGGACATCGGCGGCAACGCGGGGCACGCGGTCGGTGTCTATCTGTGGGGCTGGGCGATCTTCACGCTCTACATGACCGTCGCCGCGATGCGCACGAGCGGCGCCGTGCTGCTCGTCTTCGCGCTGCTGAGCGCCACGTTCGTGCTCCTGGCGATCGGTGCCTCCGGCGCGCACGAGACCGTGACTCACTGGGGTGGCTACATCGGCCTCGCCACGGCTGCGGCTGCGTGGTACGCGTCGTTTGCCGCGGTCGTCAACTCGACCTTCGCCCGCACCGTGCTGCCGGTCTTGCCGCTCAATCCCGGCGCGCGCGAGGTCGCGTGAGACGGGCCGCTGCGGCGGTGGAAGAATGGAGGGTGGGAAGTCCGTGACTTCGAGCAGAGGAGTGGGAGCAATGTCGATTGAATCCCGTAGCGCCGTGGGCGAGGAGCTCGACGGGGAGCTCGCCTCGCTGCTCGAGGTCGAGCGCTTCGAGGCACCGGCGAAGTTCCGTGAGCACGCGCTGCTGAGCGATCCGGGCGTCTACGATCACGCCGCGGCCGATCCGGTGGGGTGGTGGGAGGCGCAGGCGCAGGAGCTCGAGTGGTTTCAGAAGTGGACGACCGTGCTCGACGACAGCGACCCGCCCTTCTACAAGTGGTTCACCGGCGGCACGCTGAACGTCTCCTACAACTGCCTGGACAGACACGTGATCGCCGGCCGGGGGGATCGCGTCGCGTTCCACTGGCGCGGCGAGGAGGGCGAGGAGCGCGACCTCACCTACGCCGAGCTCCTGAGCGAGGTCGAACGCTTCGCCAGCGCGCTGAAGGAGCTGGGGGTGAGCGCCGGGGATGTCGTCGGCATCTACCTGCCGATGATCCCCGAGGTCGTGGTCGCGATGCTCGCCTGCGCGCGCATCGGCGCTCCGCACAATGTCGTCTTCGGCGGCTTCTCCGCAGAGGCGGTGCGCGAGCGCATGGAGTTCTCCGAGGCGAAGGTGCTGATCACGGTCGACGGCGCCGCGCGAAAGGGCAAGACAGCCGCCGTGAAGGACCGCGTCGATGAGGTGATGGGCGATCTGGCGAGCCTCGAGAGGATCGTCGTCGTCAAGAGCAAGGGCACGGCCTGTCAGATGCAGGAGGGCCGCGACGTCTACTACGAGGACATCCTCGCCGCCGCCGATCCGGTGTGTCCCGCGGAGCCACTCGACGCCGAGCACCCGCTCTACATCCTCTACACCTCCGGCTCGACCGCCAAGCCGAAGGGCATCCTGCACACTACCGGCGGCTATCTCACGGGTGTCGCGGCCACGCACCGTTACGTCTTCGATCTGAAGCCCGACAGCGACGTGTACTGGTGCGCTGCCGACGTCGGCTGGGTCACGGGCCACTCCTACATCGTCTACGGCCCGCTCTGCAACGGCGCCACGTCGGTGATGTGGGAGGGAGCGCCCGACTACCCGAGCAAGGACATCTGGTGGGAGATCGTCGAGCGCTACGGCGTCACGATCCTCTACTGCGCACCGACGGCGATCCGCGCCTGCATCAAGTGGGGCGCACAGTGGCCGAACAAGCACGACCTCTCCTCACTGCGCCTGCTCGGCTCGGTCGGCGAGCCGATCAACCCGAAGGCGTGGCTCTGGTATCACAAGGTGATCGGCGCCGAACGCTGTCCGATCGTCGATACCTGGTGGCAGACCGAGACCGGCGCGATCATGATCTCGCCGCTGCCGGGCATCACCGCGACCAAGCCGGGATCGGCGACGCAGCCTTTCCCCGGCGTGTTCGCCGAGGTCCGCGACGAGTCCACCGGCGAGCCGATCGAGGAGGGCCAGGGCCTGCTCGTGCTGACCCACCCCTGGCCTTCGATGCTGCGCACCCTCTACAAGGAGGAGGAGCGCTTCATCGAGACCTACTTCAAGCGCTTCGGCACCGAGACCTATCTCGTCGGGGATGCGGCGCGGCGCGACCGCGACGGCTACATCTGGGTGATCGGGCGTATCGACGACGTCGTCAACGTCTCCGGGCACCGGCTCTCGACCGCCGAGGTCGAGTCGGCGATCGTGGCCCATACCGACGTCGCCGAGGCGGCGGTGATCGGCCAGCACGACGAGGACAGCGGCCAGGCGATCGTCGCGTTCGTCACCTTGCAGGGTGAGCTTCAGGGCGACGACTCAACCGTCGAAGGCATCCGCGAGACAGTCGCCGAGCGGATCGGCAAGTTTGCCCGCCCCAAGCGCATCATCTGGACCGAGGATCTGCCGAAGACCCGCTCGGGCAAGATCATGCGCCGGCTGCTGCGCGACATCGCCGACGGTCGCGCGCTCGGCGACGTCACGACGCTGCGTGACCCTGCCGTGATGCAGCAGCTCGAGGCGCAGGTCAAGGAGCTGAGCGCGCGGGAGGAGTGACTTCCTAGGCTAGGGGACATCCCCGATAACGCGTGCGCATGGCGCTGCCATGATCTGAGGTATGTCCATCGTGTCGTCGATGCCCGCCCGCTCCAGGCATAACGATCCTCTGGTCCGTCATCCCGATCGCGGGCTGCTCGGCGGAGTCTGCGTCGGGTTGGCGGAGCATCTCGACAGGGACATCACGCTGACCCGCCTCCTCGTGGCCCTGCTCGTGGCGGTCGGGGGTATCGGCGTAGCCGTCTACGCCTTGGCATGGGCGCTGATCCCTGTGGCGCCGCAGAGCGTCCACCGCAAGCGTCCACCGGGCGCCGCACGCCGGGCGCTGATGGTCTTCGTCGCCGTGGCCGGCTTGGTCGTCGGGGTGCGAATGACCGGGCTGCGCTTCGGGGAGGCGCTCGTGTGGCCGCTCGTGATCGGGGCCTGTGGCCTGGCGCTCGTGTGGCGCCCCACTGTCGGCACGGCAGAGCCCGGCGAGCCGGAGCACCGGCTCTCGCCGCGCTCGGTGCTGCGCCGGGCGCGCAGGATCGACGCGCCCCGCGTGATCATCGGCGGCCTGCTCGTCGTCTTTGCCACTGCGGCGCTGCTGCACACTGCGGGCGTCCTGCACAGCCTCGGCAGCGCCGTCGGCGCCGTCGCGATCGTCGCAACCCTGCTCGGCCTCGGGCTGGCCCCTTGGGTGCTGCGCCTCGCTCGCAGCCTCTCCTCCGAGCGGGCTGCGCGTATCCGCGAGCAGGAGCGAGCCGAGCTCGGCGCCCACCTGCACGACTCGGTGCTGCAGACGCTCGCTCTGATCCAGAAGCGCGCGGGGGATCCCGGTGAGGTCGCCGGCCTCGCCCGCCGCCAGGAGCGCGAGCTGCGTCGCTGGCTGCTGGAGGGCTCTGAGGGCCGCGCGCAGGGCAGCGTCGCGGGAGCCCTCGAGCGCGCCGCGGCAGAGGTCGAGGAGCTCCACCGCGTGCCGATCGAGGTCGTGACCGTTGGCGACGGTCCGCTCAACGGCCATCTGGAGGCGGTCGTGCAGGCGGCACGCGAGGCGATGACGAACGCCGCCAAGTTCGCGGGCAGCGAGCGGGTGGACCTCTATGCCGAGGTGCAGGACGATCGCGTCGAGGTGTTCGTGCGCGATCGTGGCGTCGGCTTCGATCCCGCGGCGATACCCCCGGACAGGCGCGGCGTGCGCGACTCGATCATCGCCCGCATGGAGCGCCATCGTGGCCGCGCCGCCGTCCACAGCTCACCCGGCGAGGGGACCGAGGTGGAGCTCGTGATGGAGCGGGTCTCATCCACGTGAGTGGCGTGCCCCGGGTCGTGATCGTCGACGACCATCACCTCTTTCGCAGTGGCGTGCGGGCGGAGCTTGGCGGGCAGCTTGAGGTCGTCGGCGACGCGGGCAGCGTCGAGGAGGCGGTCGCGGTGATCCGCGAGCAGCGTCCCGACGTCGTCCTGCTCGATGTGCACATGCCCGACGGTGGAGGCGTCGCCGTGATCGAGCGCGTCGCACCCGAGCAGCCGGCCCTGCGCTTCCTGGCCCTGTCGGTCTCCGACGCCGCGGAGGACGTCATCGCCGTGATCCGGGCGGGGGCGCGAGGCTATGTCACGAAGACGATCTCGGGGGTCGAGTTGGCCGCTGCCGTGCGCAGCGTCGCCGATGGGGATGCGGTCTTCTCACCGCGTCTTGCGGGCTTTGTGCTGGACGCCTTCGCCGGAGATAGCCGCCGAGGCGCAGAGGCCTCTGCAGGAGCGGATCCCGAGCTCGACCAGCTGACACCGCGCGAGCGCGAGGTGCTCCGGCACATCGCGCGCGGCTACATGTATAAGGAGGTCGCACAACGGCTCGGGATCTCCGTCAAGACGGTCGAGGCGCATGTGTCGGCGGTGCTGCGCAAGCTGCAGCTCTCGAGCCGCCACGAGCTGAGCCGCTGGGCCGTGCAGCGCCGGCTCGTCAGCCTCGACTGACCCTGTACTACGCGGCATGATATAACGGCAAACGTAGTAAGTCCGCTCGTCCGGCGCGACCACTAGGGAGGATTCCCGATGGCGCCAGCCGGCGGCGGCGGTCACAGTCCTGTGGAGAAAACCGCGAAGCCCGAGCCGAGGAGTCCCATGTCAACACCCACTCACGAGATCTCCCAAGCGCCGCAGCCGCCGGCGGCGATCGAAACCGTCGGCGTGACCAAGCGCTTCGGCACGCGCACGGCGCTCGACGGGGTTGACCTGCGCGTCCCGCTCGGCTCTGCCTTCGGCTTCCTTGGGCCCAACGGCGCCGGCAAGACGACGCTGATCAGGATGCTCCTCGGCCTGACCCCGGCCAGCGCCGGATCGATGCGGGTGCTCGGGCGCCCGGTTCCCGCCGACCGCGCGGCGGCCCTCGAGCGGGTCGGTGCGATCGTCGAGGACCCTCGCTTCCATCCCCATCTATCCGGACGGGAGAATCTGCGCATCGTCGCGGCCCTGCGTGGCGCGGACGCCGCGGCGCGCATAGTGCCGGCCCTCGAGCGGGTCGGGCTGAGCCAGCGCGCCGATGAGAAGGTCAAGCGCTACTCCCTGGGTATGCGCCAGCGTCTGGGCGTCGCGCGCTGCCTGCTCGCCGATCCGCAGCTGCTGATTCTCGACGAGCCGACCAACGGCCTGGACCCCGGCGGCATCCAGGAGTTCCGCGAGATGATCCGGGCGATGGTCGAGCAGGAGGGCCGGACGGTCTTCATCTCCTCCCACCTGCTCGATGAGGTAGAAAAGATCTGCGACGCCGCGGCGATCGTCGATCGCGGCAAGGTCATCACGCAGGGGCCGATCGCCGAGCTTGCAGGAGGCGGCTCACGGCACGAGCTGATCATCGGGGTCGACGATCCGGACCGGGCGATCGAGCTCCTCGGGCGCCTGGAGCAGGTGCGCGAGGCGCACCGCTCCGATGAGGGCCTGCGCGTGACGTTGGCCGGCGGCCCGGAGTCTGCCGCGATCCTCAACGCGCAGCTCGTCTCCGCCGGCTTTGCCGTCACGCGCCTGGAGCCGGTGCGCCACAGCCTCGAGCAGCGCTTCCTGGAGATCACCTCGCGCCTGGACGCGAGCAGCGAGGAGGTGCCGGCATGAGTGCCCTCGCGCTGCGCATGTTCGACGCCGATCTGCTCAAGCTGCGCAAGAAGCGCGGCACCCTGGCCTGGGTCTGCGTCCTGGCCTTGGCGCCGGTCCTGATCCTCTACACGGTCAAGGCCATCCAGCACTCCTCGACGCCGCTGAGGTACGGCCCGGCCGGCGGCACGCCGGGATTCGCCGACGGGGTGCGCCTGCTGTGCCTGTTCTTCGGCCCGCTGGCCGCGGTGCTCGTAGGCGTGGAGGCCGGCTGTGGCGACAGCTCCGCAGGTGTCTTCCGTGACCTCGTCGTGACCGGCCGCTCGCGGCTCGCGATGTTCGCCTCGCGCGTGCCCGCGGCGCTGGCGGTGTGCTGGGCGGCAATGCTCATCGGCTACGGCATCGTGCTCGTAGGAGCCTATGCGTTCGCCGACGGGCTGCCCACGCCGGACGGCGCTCTGGTGCTCAACGGCCTGGCCTACACGCTGCTGAGCACCGGAGTGGTGTGCGTCGTGGCCGTCGGCTTCGCCTCGCTGACGGCCTCCAAGCCGGCGTCGATCACGGCGCTGATCGGCTGGCAGCTCGTCGCCAGCCCGCTGATCGCCAACATCGGCTCCCTGGGCCGAGCGCGCGACGCGGTGCTCAGTCAGGCACTCGTGCACTTCAGTCCGCTGCGCGTCGGCGACCGCGGCGGGGACGTGACGATGGCGACGGGCACGGCGCTGGTCGTGCTCGCGCTGTGGCTGGCAGCCTTCCTCGCGCTCGGAGCGTGGCGCACACGCACGATGGACGCCTGAGGGGCCGCGGCTGTGCGCTCAGACCTTGCGGTGCTCGGGCACCCAGGAGCCGTCGTCCTGGCGGACGAAGTCCTGGAAGAGCCCGGGCGCCTCGGCCTGCATGATCCGCGCGACACGGTCGAAGACCAGGCGCAGCTCCTCCTCGGCCCCTTCGGCGGTGCGCATCTCGATCACGTGGCGCAGCGTGCGCGCGTTGGCGGTCCAGACGATGTCGGTGCTGAGGCCGATCGGCGCGAGCCGGCGCAGCGCGGAGGTGACCTCCTTCTTGACATGGAAGGGCACGCCCTCGGCATCGATGCCGAGCTCGTTGGCCGCGCTGAGTTGGAATTCCTCGAGCTGCTCGACGATCGAGAGCACCTGATCGCGCACGGGCTCAAGAGCGGAGGGGACACGGAAGCCGATGTCGGTGAGGCGCACGTAGCGCAGGCTCTCCTGGCTGAAGGCGGAGCCGGCGCGATGCCTGACGAGCTCATGAGTGAATACGCGGCTGACGTTTCTCAGCGCGAAGGAGTAGTTCGCGTGCTCGAGCACGCTGCCGTGGGCGGAGCGCAGGATGTTGGCGAAGTACTCGCGCTGGTCGGTTCTGACCTTCGTGACGTTCGCATTCAGCCGCGGCTCCCAGCTTCGATAGCAAGCGCGTCCGCCGAACTCGACGATCAGCTCCCCGCCGTTGGGCGCGCCGTCGGTCTCCTCCAAGCGCCGCTCGAGCCAGGACTCGCCGCCGACGTCCTTCAGATAGCCGCGCAGGCCCTCGACGTCGATCGAGGGACGCGCGATCAAAAAGACGGTGGGGCTGGTCTCGTGCATCGGGGCGAGGATGCTACCGGCCGCCGCGGGCGTCGCCTCAGCGCTCCTCACGAAGCTCTGCACGAGCCCGTGCAGCCTTCCCCCGGCGCGAGCCGCGCCTGCCGGCGAGGACATTAGACTCCGATGCGAATGAGCGCTCCAAGCAACGGCTCAGCCAGCATCGTCGCGGCACGCGATCTGCGCCGCCGCTTCGGCGAGGGTGAAGCGGCCGTCGATGCTCTGGCGGGCGTCACTGTGGACTTCCCCTCAGGTCGCTTCGCCGCGATCATGGGCCCGTCGGGCTCGGGCAAGTCCACGTTGATGCACATCCTCGCCGGCCTGGACCGCCCCACCTCGGGCGAGGTCGACATCGCCGGCGTGCGGCTGACCGATCTCAACGATCGCGACCTCACCCAGCTGAGGCGTGACCGCGTCGGGTTCATCTTCCAGACTTTCAACCTGCTGCCGGTGCTGAACGCCGAAGAGAACATCCTCCTGCCGCTCTCGATCGCCGGACGCGAGCCCGACCGCGAGTGGTTCGACCGTCTCATCGACACGATCGGCATCCGCGACCGCCTGACCCACCGGCCGGCCGAGATGTCCGGGGGACAGCAGCAGCGGGTGGCCGTGGCGCGCGCCCTGATCTCGCGCCCGTCGGTCGTGTTCGCCGATGAGCCCTCCGGCAACCTCGACTCGAAAGCCTCGGGCGAGGTGCTCGGCTTGTTGCGCCATGCCGTCGATGACTTCGACCAGACCGTTGTGATGGTGACCCACGATGCCCACGCCGCCTCCTTCGCCGACCGGCTGCTGGTGCTCGCCGACGGGCAGATCGTCCACGACGGGGGCGCCGTCACGGCCGAGCAGGCGCTCGACCTGATGAAGTCAGTCGGCTGATGTTCAAGCTGGTCCTGCGCGGCTTCTTGCAGCGCAAGCTGCGCGTGCTCTTGACCGGCGTCGCGATCGCGCTGGGCGTCGCTCTGATGGCGGGCACCTACGTGCTCACCGACACGATCAACAACTCCTTCGCCGGGATCTTCCAGGTCGCCAACAAGGGCAACGACGTCGTCATCAGTCCGACCGAAGCGCTTGGCAGCGAAACCCGCTCGCAGACCTCACCGATCACCGACGCGATGCTCGCGCAGGTGCGTGCCATCTCCGGGGTCTCCGAAGCGGCCGGCGCGATCTTCACGCCCGCGAGCTTTCTCGATCTCAATCACAAGCGCCTGACCAAGGGGGGCGCGCCCGCGTTCGTGACGGCGGCCGAGCCAAAGCGCTTTGAGTCCTTCACGGTCGTCAAGGGTCGCTTCCCGAGCACCGCCGGGGAGGTCTCGATCGACGAAGCGAGCGCCAACCGCGCAAACCTGAAGATCGGCGCGCAGATGATCGTCGCGGGCTCCGCGCAGGCCCATCCCTACACGATCGTGGGCATCATGAAGTTCGGTGGCGGGCAGTCCTTCGGCGGCGCCGGCGCGGCGCTGCTGACGCTCACAGAGGCCCAGCGCGTGCTCGGCGAGCAGGGCCGCTTCGATCAGATCGACGTCGCCGCGCAGAGCGGTGTCACCCCCGCCCAGCTGCGCGACCGCATCCGGGCGACGCTGCCGCACACGGTCAATGTGCGCACCGGAACTCAGCAGGCCGCGAAGGACTCATCGGACCTCGAAAGCAACCTCAGCTTCATCCGCACCTTCCTGCTGGTCTTCGCCTACGTCTCGCTGGTCGTAGGCGCCTTCATCATCTTCAACACCTTCTCGATCACCGTCGCGCAGCGCACCCGTGAGTTCGGCCTGCTGCGCACGCTCGGCAGCTCGCGCGCGCAGATCATGCGCGCGGTCCTGATCGAAAGCCTCTTGCTGGGCGTGCTCGGGGCGTTGCTGGGGCTGCTCGGCGGCATCGCGCTCGCGCCGGCGCTCGACCAGCTGTTCAAGGCGTTCGGCGCGGACCTGCCCGACAGCGGCACGGTGCTCGCCACGCGCACGATCGTCGTCTCGCTCGCCGTCGGCATCGGCGTGACCGTGCTCGCC
>JACDGG010000304.1 GCA_013815355.1 Solirubrobacterales bacterium | reverse complement strand
CGCCCGCTGAGGTGGGGCCAGCAGCGGCGGCAGTGCCCGCGGCTGCTGAGGTGGGGCCAGCAGCGGCCGCGATCAACTGCAGCGTCTCCTCGTCGTTGACGCGCTCGGGCTGAACTAGCGCGATCCCGAGCTCCTGGGCGCGCGCGGCCACCGGTGGCGCGCTCAGCTTCCGCCCGCGCCCGGCGGGACGGTCCGGGCGCGTGATCACGAGCACCGGACGGTGGCGCTCGCTGCGCGCGAGGCGCTCGAGCACGGCCGCGGCGAACTCGGATGTGCCGAGGAAGACGACGCTCAAAGCAGGCGCGTTAGGCCGAGCTGGGCTGCGCTTGGGCCTCGCGCAGCGCCCGCATCGCTTCCTTGCGGGCCTGGCGCGGGATGCGGTCGAGGATCAGCACGCCGTCGAGATGGTCGATCTCGTGCTGGATGATGCGCGCCACGAGGCCCTCCGCCTCGAGCTCCAGCGCATCGCCGTTGCCGTCCTGGCCCTGCACGCGAACGCGCGCTGCGCGCTCGACCTCGACGTGCACGCCCGGCAGACTCAGGCACCCCTCTTCTGCGCTCTGTTGCTCCTCGCTGCTCCACAGCAGCAACGGGTTGACCAGTGCCGTCAGCGGGTCCTCGGGATAGGCGCGGTAGACGAGCACGCGGTGCAGGACGCCGACCTGCGTGGCCGCGAGGCCGACGCCGAGCGCGTCGTGCATCAGCTCGCCCATGCGCTCGATCTCCTGGCGCAGCCGCTCGTCGAAGCGATCGACCGGGAGCGCCGTGGCACGCAGCACCGGGTCACCGAGCTTGCGTATGTGGCGCAGCGCCGCGTCGCGGCGCGCGCGCGTCTCGGCATCGAGCTCCGCCGGCGCGTCGTGCTCGCGCTCGACCTCGACATCACCCTCCTCGGAGCTCAGCTCGAGCGGCTCGCGCTCGGCCTCCTCCACAGCTGTGTCCTGTTGCTCAGCGCTCATTTGTGCCCATGAGTGTATGAGGCGCAAGCGCCGCTGTGGGGTTCGCGCTACTGCGGATCGACGTCGACGCTGAAGGCGACCTCGGTGTGCCTGCGCGTGCCCGCCACGCGGTGCACGGCCTCGCCGACGGCCTGCACCGCCGCACGCCGCACGAGCGCCTTCACGACGAGCACCTGGCGCTCGCGCCCACGCAGGCGAAACAGCGATGCGGGGCCGAGCACCTGCGCGCCCTCGCCGGGGGAGCAGCGCGCCAGCTCGAGTGCCACGGCATCGACCGCCGCCCGCGCAGCCGCGTCCTCCTCGGCGGCGCAGACGATCCGGATCAGGTGCGAGAACGGCGGATAGGCCAGCGCCCGGCGGCGTTCGAGCTCGCCGGTCACGAAGCCGTCGCTGTCATGGCGTGCGGCGTGCACGATCGCGCGCGCCTGCGGCGCGATCGTCTGCACCAGCACGCGCCCCTCCCCGCCTCGTCCCGCACGGCCCGCGAGCTGGGCGATCAGCGCGAACGTCCGCTCCTCGGCGCGGAAGTCCGGGAAGCGCAGTGTGGCGTCGGCGTCGAGCACCACGCCGAGGCGCACGTCGGGGAAGTCGTGGCCCTTGGCGACCATCTGCGTGCCGATCAGCACGCCGCAGTCGGCTGCCTCAAAGCGCCGCAACAGATCCCCCACCCCGCCCCCCGGCGTCGCGGCGTCGGGCATCTGAGAGCCGGCGGGCCGGCCGGCGCCGGTGGCCACGACGTCGGCATCGAGGCGAAAGACAGGGAAGCCGCCGTCGTCGAAGACGCTTGCGAGGTCGTGCTGCAGGCGTTCGGTGCCGGCCCCGTGACGCGCGACCGCGGTCGAGGCGCAGTCCCCACAGCGCTCGGGCGCCGGCTCGCGGTGCCCGCAGTGATGGCATGCGACGTAGCCGCCGCCGCGGTGCAGCACGAGCGCCACGTCGCAGTCGGGACAGCTCCACACGCGCCCGCAGCTGCGGCAGGAGAGGAAGTTCGACCAGCCGCGCCGGTTGAGCAGGACGATCGCCTTGCCGCCGGCCCGGCGCAGATCCGCGAGCGCGTGGCGCGTGGCGGGGTGAAGTGGATGA
>JACDGG010000111.1 GCA_013815355.1 Solirubrobacterales bacterium | reverse complement strand
GTCACGCCCTCGGCGAGCGCGACGAACAGCGCCGCCGCGAACACATCGCCCGCGCCGAGGTCCTCGACCGGTTCGGTGAGCGGCGGCACTGCGCAGCTGGATGGGCTGCCCCTGCCGTGCATGATCGTGCTCGGATGCTCGCCGTCGGTGATCACCACGATGGCGCCGCGCGCCCGCGCCGCGGCGATCAGCGCCTCACAGCTGGCGCGCTCGAGCTCACTGATCACCACCGCGTCCGCCTGCGCTCCCAGCGTCGCGCTCTCGGGCTGAAGCGCAGATAGCCGGATCTCGCCATCCGGACCGGGCCAGCGGCGCGCGAGGCCCTGGGGCGTGAGTCCCACGAAGCCGCTGTGCGCGCGCCGGCCCGGCAGGATCTCGCGGGCCACCGGCGCGAGGTGCAGAATCGCAGTGTCAAGCGGGAGCTGCGCGGCGATCGGCCCTGCCCAGGCGAGCATGCGCTGGCTGCGCTGGGTCCCCGTGCCGCTCGTCGCGAGCGTCGTCGTGGCGGGCGCCGGGAGTATCCGCAGCTCGAGCTCTCCGCGATAGGGCTCGAGCAGCTCTTCGATCTCCGTGGGCACGCCCTGCGTGACGATCTGCGCGCTGCTCCCCAGCCGCGCCGCCTGCAGAGCGCTGTAGAAGGCGGCTCCTCCCGGCTGGCGCGTGCCATCGGCGAGCACGTCGATGGTCACGTGGCCAACCGCGGTGTAGTCGAAGTGCAACGTCTGCTTCACCCTCTCAGAACGGCCTGTGCGACGATCGGACGCCGCCGCCGAGCTTGGCGGGACGGCCCTGAGCCAGCCGGACACCGTATGCGATACCAAATCAAATGGCTCCCACGACTGTTGTGCCTGTAGACGCTTTCCGTTGACCCGTGACCGCCTTCATCCCCGCACACTCGGCGCCCTCTGCGGCGTGCTGTTGTGCGCCGCCACGCTGCTCGGCCTAGCCGGGCCGGCCGCCGCGCGTGGCGCACGCGGCACTGCTGCTGCGGCCTCGCGCTACCCGGCGGGCGCGACGCGTGCGCTGGCGCACCCGCCTCGCTCCGCCCACGCCGGCGCGCACATCTCGGCTGCGGCGAAGAAGAAGCGCAAGGCGAAGGCGCACAAGCCGGCGCTGCGTGGCAACCCGCTGCGCGGCCTGCTCGCCTACCAGACGATGCAGAGCGTCTACTACATCCAGGGCTCCGGGCTCTATGACGGCGAACCGTTCTCCTACCTGTGGCCGTTCTCCCAAGCGCTCGCGGCGAGCGTCAGCATGGCCAACATCCCGCACTCGGGGATCTCCTTCACGCGCGAACTGCGCGCCGAGCTCGTTGGCCTGAACTCCTACCTGGACATCGATAACTCGGGTGCGCCCGAAGGCGTCTACACGAGCACACTGCCCGCCTTCGACGGCACCGTGGCGCCACCCGCGGGGCCAGGGGGGGCGAAGTACTACGACGATAACGACTGGATCGGGATCGAGCTCGCGCGGCTCTACAAGCTCAACCACAGCCCGGCGGTGCTCGGCAGCGCAGAGGCGATCATGGCGTTCGAGATGGCCGGCTGGCAGGCCGACCCCACGCTCGGCTGCCCGGGAGGCATCCCCTTCTCGAACCTCGCCGAAAACACCGACCGCAACACCGTCACGACCGCCCCCGCGGCGGAGCTCGCGCTGCAGCTCTACAAGATCACCGCCAACCCCCAGTATCTGCAGTTCGCGGAAATGGCCTACGCCTGGGTGAGGCGCTGCCTGCTCACGCCCGCCCAGCTCTACGCGGATCATGTCAACCCCCGCGGGATCGTGGAACCGGCGCTGTGGAGCTACAACCAGGGCACGATGATCGGCGCCGGCACGCTGCTCTACCAGGTCACCGGCGACGCGGCCTACCTCTTCCAGGCGCGCCAGACCGCGCAGGCGGCGCGGCAGTACTTCACGCCGGAAAGGCTCGGCGCTGAGAATCCCTTCTTCCCGTCGGTCTACTTCCGCAACCTGATGTACCTCGACTCGGTCACGCACGATCCACCCGGGCCGAAGATCGGCCAAGCCTACGTCGACTATGCCTGGCGGCACCTGCGCCTGTCCAACAACCTGTTCGTGGCGGGCTCCCCGGCCTCGGCCCAACTGCTCTACCAGGCGGCGATCGTGCAGATCTATGCGCTGCTGTCTTCGCCGCCGAGCACCTACTTCTAGGCCTCCGCGCCGCCGGCCCCACGCCCGCGGCGGGCTGGCGTGGAGTAGGCTCTCGGCGAGATGAGCGAAGGCACGAACCTGATCACCGCCGAGGGCCTGGAGGCGCTGAACGCCGAACTGGCGGGGCTCGAGGGAGAGGGCCGGCGTGAGATCGCCGAACGCATCAAGACGGCGCGGGAATGGGGCGATCTCAAGGAGAACAGCGAGTACCACGACGCCAAGAACGATCAGGCGCACCTCGAGACGAAGATCGCGCGCGTGCGTGAAAAGATCGCCGACGCGGTCGTCGTGGAGGAGGACGCCGCCGGCGCCGGCGTGGTCGGCTTCGGCTCGACCGTGGTCGTGCGCGACCAGGAGGGCGTGGAGCGCACGTGGAGGATCGTCAGCTCGCGCGACGCCGCCCCCGGCGACGGGCGCCTCTCGGCCGAATCGCCGGTCGCCGTGGCGCTGCTCGGGCGCGGCGCAGGCGATGAGACGTCCGTGTCGCTGCCCCGCGGCAAGCGCATCCTGACAGTCCTCAGCGTCAGCTGAAAGGCTTGCGCGCGCCGAGGAGCTGGGCGCTTGCGACGCGCCCGGCGAACTTCCGCGGGCTTCCTCCGAACAGGCGCTCGCCCTCGCGCAGCGCCTCCTTGCGCAGCTCGCGCCGGCGCTTGGCGATCAGCTTCGCCAGCGCCTTGCGCGAACGCGAGCCGATACGTACGCCGCCGTCGCGCCTCTGTGCGCGGATGTACTCCTCCAGAACCGCCAGATCGTGCTCGTCGCCGAGCAGCTCCCCGAGCCTGTCGGAGCGGCGCTCGACGCGGCACAGCCAGGTGCTGTCCTTATGCGCTTGCGCCCACCTGCGCCGCGCGCCCCCCCGCTTGGGGCGCGGCACCTGCTCGCCGTCGGCGAGCAGCAGCATCTGCGCGGCGTAGCGCAGGTCCTTGACGCGTTTGCGCCAGCGGTGCATCGTCTGCGTGCGGTCTCCGCGGCCGTGCGCGGCTCGCCGGTAGCGGCTGCGCCCCTGCCTGTAGAGGTGCGTCAGCCCGGGCTGCACGAGCTCGAAGTCCTCGCACTCGAACGCGGGCCATGCGCCGACGCGCACCCTGCAGGCGCGTAGCTCAGCGAGCGCTTCGGCGCGGATCGCAGGATCGCCGAGCGTGGCGCGTCTGGCGCGTTCGCGCTCACCGAGCAGATGCGCGCGTAGCCTGAGAACGCCGCCGCGCCCTTCGAGCTTGCGCGGCCGGCGCTCGATCAGAGCGTCCAGCGTGGCGAGCAGCACGTCGGCGTCACGGGCGCCCGAGAGCCGCTTGGCGCAGCTCTGGAGCAGAGCGTCCTCACGCGCGCGCTCATCCTCATGGAGGCGCGGCGCGAGCAGCCGCAGCAGCGCGCGCAGGCGCTTCAGCGCCTTGCGCGTCTCGTGAACGGTTTTCTCCAGAGATCCGGGATCGCCGCCGGACTGCAGCGCATCGATCGCGACGTCGAGCTGCCCCAGGGCGATCCGCTGCATCGCCTGCGCGGTCGGCTCCCCTGCCAGCAGGCCAAAGCGGCGATCGCGCCTGCGCCTGTCGGCGGAGCGGTGCTCGCGGGCGGCGCGCGCGAGGGAGACGCCGGCGCGCAAAGCGAGCGTCGCTGCGAGCGTAGCTGCGAGCGGCGGCACAATAGAGCGATGCCCAGTCTTCCGCCCGCTCCATGGTGGACGGTGCGCCGTGCGGCCAATCGCAAGCCTGCGACGTATCGGTGTCCGTTCTGTGCTCATCTGTTGCCCTCCTTGAGCGAGCATATGCTGATCGCGCCCGAAGGCGACACTCGCCGCCGGCGCCACGCCCACACCGCGTGCGTGCTGCGCGCTCGTGCGCGCGGCGAGCTGGTGCTTCGTGAGGAGTGGCTGCGCACGCAGCCGCGTCCGCCGTCGCTGTGGCGCCGCCTCAGGCGCCGCGCCTGAGCGGCGCAGCGCTGCGGTCGGCGGCGCCGACAGGAGCAGGCTGGATCAGCCGCCCCATACCTTCGCGTGCTCGGGCTCCACGCGGATGATCAACCGCTGTTCGCCGGGTTGGCGGAGCGGATACTCGTCATTGTCGAGGTACTTCTTGGCGAGCGAGTCGATGTGCTCGTCGGCCCCCTCATGCGTACGTTCGAGGACCCGCCCGCGCACCTCGAGGTACTCGTAGGGGTTCTCGAGGTTCTGGATCGTCAGCGTCACGCGGGGGTCGCGTTCGAGGTTGCGCGGCCACGCGCGTCCCTCAGCGGTGTTGAGCACCGGGCGCCCATCCTCGATGTCCACCCACACGGGCACGCCGTGAACCGAGCCGTCCTCGCGCAGTGTGGCGACGTGACAGAAGTTCTTTGCCTTCAGCAGCTCCTCGCCGCGGCCGTCGATCTTCGCGCTCATGGATTCAAGCCTTTCTCCGGGGTCCATGTTGGCTACACCCAACATAGGAGGTATGCCCAGCGCGGCCGTGGAGTATGCGCCGAAGCGCCGTGGTGGGCTCAGTAGCGGCTGAGCCCGGCGCCGCGGCTCGCCGGAGGGATGTGCCCGAGTGGCACGAGCTTGCCGTTGTTGAGCTGAAACTGGACCGTCGCCTGCCCGCCGGAGGGCGAGCTGAGGGGGTCGCCGCTGCGGTAGAGCGGATAGGCGAGCGCGACTTCGGTGTCGCCCTGGGAGAGCACCTTGACCTTGGCGCTCGGTTCCTTGGTGTCGGTGCCGATGTAGCGCCCGCCGAGGAAGAAAAACGCCTGCTGCCCGTACCCGTCGCCTGAGCCGCTGCGTGTGCCGATCAGCACGCGCAATGTTTGCGCGTCGTGGTATTCGGCGGTGTCATTGGGCGTGTAGCCGTGGGCGCGGACGAGCGCGGCGGCGGCGCTGAGACCTTCGGCGTGGCTTTCCTTCTGCGCGAACGCCGGCTCGGGGGCGGTGCGCGTGGGAGCCGGGGTGCCGCCGCTCGTGCTCTGCGGCGCAGTGGTCGTCGTGCCGGCTGTGCTGCTCGCGGTGCTCGTCGCCGGCGTGGTCGTGGCCGGCGTGCTCTGCGCCGGCGCGGGCGTGCCCGTGCCCGACACCGTCTTGGTCTGCGAGCCGCATCCGAGCAGCGCCGCGCCGGGGAGCGCCGTCGCCAGAACGGACAGTGAGTAGAGCAGGGAGCGCCTCATCGTCTTAATGGTATTCGTCGGAGATCGGGCGGCTCCTCGGCTTGGGCGCGAGCGCCCGGCAGGGCCCTGGAGCGCTCTGTCTGCGCCCTCGCGCCAGCTAGTATCCGCGGCGAGGCATGATGGCCGCCCCCGGACAGACCCCGACCCCGAAAGTCCCGCCCAAGGCTGCGCGACGCAGCTCCGGCGAGATGGCGCGCACCGGCGCGATGGTCGTGCTCGCGGTCCTGATCACCCTGTTCGCCGTGACGAACCTGGATGAAGTCAAGGTACACTGGATCTTCGGGTCCAGCCGCGCCCCGCTGATCATCGTGATCGTGATCTCGCTGCTGGTCGGCATCGTGCTGACCTACTTCGCCGAACGGCTCGTGCGCAAGCGCCGCTAGGAGAGCCGGCGCGGCATCTCCTCGGCGAGCACCTCGAGTGCCGCCTCGGCGCCGATGAAGGGCACGAGCACGAGGTAGGAGAGGTGCTCGGAGAGCGCTCCCAGCAGCTGCACGCGCCCGCTTGCGACCTGGCAGCGAATCGTGTGCAGCAGCGCCCCCGCGATGCCCTCGACGGCGAGTGCGCTGCGCGCCTGCGCGGGCGCGCCCTCGGTCAGCAGCGTGGCGATCGCATCCATCAGGTCGAGCGTGTCCTCGACGGCCTCCGCGCCGGCCGCGAACGCCTCCTGGGCGATCGTGCGCGCATACAGCGGATGCTCGCCAAGGTAGCTCAGCAACTCACCGAGCACGCGCCGAACCGCGATCGGCCATTGCGAGGAGACGAGCTCGGGATCGGCCGCGATCGCCAGCAGCCGGTCGCTGATCATCTGCAGCGCGGCCAGGAAGCACTCGTCGCGGTTGGCGAACACCTCAAGGAAGGCATCGATCGGCACGCCGGCTTCATCGGCGATCTGCGGCGCGGTCAGCTCGCGGTATTCGTGCAGCGCCGCGAGCCGTAGAATCTCCTCGAGCAGCCGGGTGCGCTCATCGCCGGGCGGAGCGGAGGGGCGAGGGTGCGCGCGCGCGAGCGAGATCTGGCGCATGCGCACGTTCAGCGCCGCGGCCATCAGCTCATCCATCTTCGCGGCCGCCGGGGTCTGGAACAGGAGCGTCCAGCGCACCATCTCCTCGCTCAGGCCCCTGTCCAGCCGCTTGCGTCCGGCGCTCGTGGCCTGGGCGATCACGCCGTGCAGTCCACCCGTGATCCCGCGCACGATTGGACCCGGCAGCGGGCTCGCCTCCGGCGCCGCGAGGAACCCGTGCGCGAGCATCTGCTCGCAGGTGGTCGTGGCCCGGCGCAGGCGCAGCGTGCCGGCGCTTCCGGCTGTGCGCGCCTCGAGCAGCACGAGTGTCGCCGCCTTGCGGTTCTCCCCAGCCTGTGCGGTGAGGCCGCTGAAGGAGGCGAGCAGACGCTCTTCGAGGTCGCCGTCCGTGGCGATATAGGTCTTGCGCATGCGCTTGATCTCGCGCCCGGCGATCAGGTCGAAGGTCGCCAGGAAGCACTCTTCCTTGTTGGCGAACTGCTCGTAGAAGGAGCGCCGCGAGACGCCCGCCAGGCCGATGACCTGCTTGACGCTCGTGCGCTCGTAGCCGCTTTCGGCGACGGCCTCAACCATCGCGCCGTGAATGCGCGCGCGCTGATGGCGGATGACCTCGCCGCGCGCGAGACGGTGAGGGCCGTGGGGCAGGCGCTTGTAGATCGGCGCGATGCCGGCCGACGCTCCCTTGACGGGCTTGGGGCGCTTGGCCGCGTTGGCCCGCCCGCCACGCTCTGACACAGACCCTCGACCTCCTGACGCCATTCTACCTCTCCCAATGATGTGTTCGGACCAGACGATTACTGTCATTCAGTCTGGACAGCAAGCATGATCTCATGTCAGAGGTTTTTTGTCTACAGGAAACCGTTCGGCTATGCGTCTGGCGCCCGGGCGGGCGCCACGCCGAGGGAGTCAGTGCAGGATGATCTTGAGCGCGAGGATCGCCACGCCCATCGTCAGCCCGACGGCGAGCTCGAGCACGAGCTCACCGGCGCTCGCGCGCGAGCGCAGTCCCGCGATCAGCTCGAACAGGACGAGGCTCGCGACCGCGCTCCACAGCGCCGCCGTGACCGCCGTTTCCTGCTCGGCGCCGGAGATCCACGCGAGCGCGAGGGCGACCAAAGGTATCGCCGCGCCACGGATCAGCGACCAGTCGTGAGCGAGCGCGCGGCCGAGCGCGCGGGCGTTGAGGCGTTCGTTGTAGGTCAGCCGGCGTCCGAGCACACCGGCGTAGGCGTGCGCGAGCCAGTAGAGCGCGGCGGCCAGCGCCGCCGATCCGAGCGTGTCGAGGTAGCTCTCGTGGCGCCCGCTCTCGGCTGCCAACAGCGCGCCGATCACGATCACCCCATAGATCACTCCCGAGGGGTTCTCGCTCGGGAGGACCCAGTCGGCTATCCGCAGCAGCCACGCGCGAGCGCGCGAAGGCGAGGAGCTGGGGGGGAGGCGGCGCTGGGATTCGCTGATTATCCGCCCTGGCGCCCTGCGCGCCGCGACGCTCAGCGGATCGACAGCGGCGTGCTGTATGCGGAGACGTGAGCCCCGTCGGTCACCCGCACGAGCGCCTTGTAGAGACCGTGGCGCACATGGATCACGCGGCTGAAGCTGGACACCGTGGCGGTGCCGGCTTTGACAACCGTGCCGCCGACGTTCACAGAGCGATGCCCCGGCTTCAGCAGCTGGAAGCCGACCTGGGCGCCCACCTCCGCCGGAGTGACGGTGCCGTAGATGCGCGCGAAGCCACGGCGATTGGTCCTGCGCACGTGGACCGAGACGCGCACCGCCACGCCCTCGACGATCACGGGGCTCACCACGAACGGTTTACCGACGGTCACCACGCGCAGCTGCGTGTTCTGCAGCAGGCCCACGAACGGGAAGGAGAAGCCTCCGGTGACGCTCGTCAGCTCGGGGTTGCCGACCGGCTGAAAGCCAGTGAGATAGGGGAACGCGTTCGCTTCCAGCCTGACCTCGTGATTGCCTGAGCCGGTGCCCGAGAGCGTCCCCTCGACGACGAACGGGAAGCCGAACGGAACCGGGTTGGGGTTGCCGACGATCCCCACCGACAGTGGGATCTTCGGCGTCGTGAAGCTCTGATCGGTCCCGAGCGTCGTGCCCCCGGCGCTGACCGCGACGATCCGGTAGTGGTAGACCGTGAGCGGCGCGAGGCCGCTGATCTCCTGGCTGACCGCGAGCGAGGCGTTGGCGCTGCCCGCCGGCGCGAGCGGGCTCTGAGCGCCGTATTTACGGGTGGGGCCGTACTGAAAGAAGTAGTTCGTCGCCTGCCCATGCGGGTCCACATGACCGTGCAGCGTGGCTGTGGAGTAGGTCAAGCCGGAGACCCCGCCGGTGCTCACGCTCGGTGCGGGCGCGGTCGCCGCGTTTGCGGAGGCTGCCATCGCGAACAGGCCGGCGAGCAGGATGCAAAAGGCCGTCAGCAGGCTGAGGGCATTGAAGGAGCGGCGTGGGGCAGCGCTGAGCGCAGGAATATGCATGGTCGGGCTTGTACCCGTGCATCACTCTAGACAAACCGCGGCTCGGCAGATAGCGGCCGAGTAGTGTCTTCGGTCACTACTGCAACCGAATCAACGCATCAGAACAGTAGCGGCACGATTCCACCCGTTCGCAACCGACAATCGCTCAGTCCCGTACTTTGCGGCATTGGTCGCGGGATATCCGAGCGCTAGTCTTTCGCCTCATGAGCGACGCCCGCCCAGGGGTCCGGCTTCGCCAAGCGGTGCTCGTCGCCGCCGAGCTCGAGCCGCTCGCCACGGCGCTGCAATCGGCGCTCGGACTCACGGAGCCGTTTCGCGATCCGGGCGTTGGCGAGTTCGGCCTGGCAAACGTGGTCTTCGCGCTCGGCGACTGCTTCATCGAGATCGTCTCGCCGATGCGGCCGGACACGCCCGCGGGGCGCTACCTGAGCCGTCACGGCGGCGACGGTGGCTACATGGCGATCTTCGATCTGCAGGATCTCGCCGCGGCGCGCGAGCGCGCCGCGGCGCTCGGCGTGCGTGTCGTGTGGCAGATCGATCTGCCGGACATCTCCGGCACGCACCTGCACCCGGCCGACATGCGCGGGGCGATCGTCTCGATCGACGGCTCCACTCCCTACGGCAGCTGGCGCTGGGGAGGGCCGCAGTGGACCGGGCGGGTGGGCCCGCCCGGCGCGGGGCGCCTGGCGGCGATCACGATCGCCGTGGCGGACCCCGAGACGGTCGCCGCGTGCTGGGGCGAGGTGCTCGGCGTCGAGGTCAGCGAGGAGCAGGGCCCGCTGCTGCGCCTGGACGGCGGCGAGGTTCGCTTCCAGAGCGCCGCCGCCGAGAGCGAGCAGGGCCTCGTGGAGATCGCCGTCGAGACGCCCGCCGAGCTGCCCGGCGGCGCGCCCGTGTTGCAGCTCGGCGGCGTGCGGCTGCGCCGCGTGGGCTCAGCCCAGCTGTAGCTTCTATGCGC
>JACDGG010000303.1 GCA_013815355.1 Solirubrobacterales bacterium | reverse complement strand
GCGTGCGCGCGCTGGAGGCCCGCGATCGCGGGATCGCGACGATCGCCGAGGCGGTCGAGCGCGCCAGCGCGAACGCCGCGCCCGACGCCGCCGCGCCGGATCTCGAGGCGCGCGTCGTCATCGGCGGCATCTATCGGATGATCGCCACGCGACTGCGGCGCGCGGAAACCGCGATCGCGACGCTCGCCGAGGAGCTGGCGGCCTGGCTTTCGGACTATGAGCGCGCGGGCGGCGAGCGCAGGTGGCAGAAACTCACCGCGACAGCGAAGCTCGGACGCTCGGCAGAGGCGCTCGAGGGGCCGATCGAGCAGATGCCCTCCGTGCTCCCACCGGGCCGTCCGCGCATCCCCCAGCAGGAGATCGCCGAAAACCAGCGGCTGCGGATCCTCCACGCGACCGTGCGGCTCGCCGCGAGCAAGGGCTACATGGCCACGACCGTCGCGGACATAACGAAGCTCGCGCGCGTGCGTGCGAACACGTTCTACCGGCAGTTCGCCGACAAACAGGAGGCGTTCACGGCCGTGCACGAGCTCGGCTTCCAGCAGGTCATGGACCACACCGCCAAAGCATTCTTCTCGGTCGAGGGCTGGCCGCTTCGCAGCTGGACGGCCGCGGGTGCGCTGACGCAGTTGCTGGACGCCAACCCGCTGCTCGCAAACGTCGCGTTCGTCGAGGCCTACGCGGTGGGACCGGGGGCCGTGCAGCGCATCGAGGACACGCACACGGCCTTCATGTTCTTCCTGCAGGAAGGGCTCGCCGTCAGCGAGGAGCCCCCCAGCCGCGTGGCGATGGAAGCGATCGTCGCGAGCGTGTTCGAGGTGATCTACCTGCAGACGCGCGTCGGCGAGAACGGGCAGATCGCCGGGATGGCGCCTTACATCGCCCACCTGTGGCTCGCGCCGTTCCTCGGCGCGCGGGAGTCCGACGCGCTCATCGAGACACAGCTGCGCAAACAGAAGGCGCCCGCCAAAGCGCCACGGGTGCGCAAGCAGACGTGATGCCCGCTGCGCACCGCAGGGCGGCTACTCCTCCATCGCGGCGGAGGCCGGCACGCGTACGGCGAGGCGGCCCGGGAGCGCCACGATCGCGACCGCGGCGATGGTGACGAGCGCGACACTCTGCAGCACCGCGACCACGCCGAGCGAGCTCACGACCGGGTAGTTGACGACGTGGCTGAGCGCCTGGTCGAGCAGGCGCTGGCCGAGCAGCGCGAGCAGGGCGCCCGCGAGCGAGCCGACGCCGACGAGCAGCACGCTCTCGAGCACGATCGTGCGCCACAGCAGCGCCGGGGAGAAGCCCTCGAGCTTCAGCTTCGCAAGACGCGGACGGCGCTGTGAGATCATCGCGCCCATCACCGCCGCGACCGCGAGCGCCGCGGCGATCAGGATCAACGTCGCGATCTGGGTGAGGCGCGCGAGGCCCTGGCGCGTGAGGGCTTCCTGGCGGGCGCGGCGTGCCGGCGCGGTCTGTGCGCGCAGGCCGTAGCGAGGGCCGATCGTCCTGTTGATCTCCTCCCCCACGGCCTGTGCCGAGACTCCTGGCGCGAGGCCGACCGCGTAGGCGGCGGGCTGGGCGCTGCCCCACGCGCGGGCGAAGTCGCTCGCGTTCAGGACGATCGCGCCCGGCGCCCAGCCGATGTTCGTGCCGATCGCCGCGACGCGCAGCCGGGTGGGGTGCGGGCTCGGCAGCCTGAACAGACCGCCGATGCCGATGTGCTGTTCGTCCGCTAGCGCGAGTGAGATCATCGCCCAGCCGCCGCGGCGGACCTCGGCGCTCGCGCGGGCCGCGTCGCCTGCGAAGACCTGGCTCGGCGGGATCAGCGGCACCGAGTCCTGGGGCGGCGCGAGGACCCACACGCGGCGCTCTGCGACGTCGAGCAGCGCACCGCGGTAGGGCTGCACGCTGCGGACCCCCGGCAACCGTGAGATCGCTGCCGCCGGCTCGCCTGCGGGCTGCGCGAAGGGCTCGGTCAAGAGCAGGCTCGTCGACCCCGGGGGCGCGACCCAGACCTGTGTGATCGCGTTTACGTCGCGGGCGGCGCCGTCGAGACCCGCGAGC
>JACDGG010000110.1 GCA_013815355.1 Solirubrobacterales bacterium | reverse complement strand
ACCTTCAGGTGATCCTCCCAAGCTCGATTCCAAGGCTTCGACAACCCCAGAATCCCAGCTCAGGCGGACAGTCAAGCGGCCCCGACCACCGGGGCCGCAACTGCTTAATGCAAGGTCCTGGCTAGTACCGGATCTCAATCTCCGGGGTGACATTCGTGGGACAGACCCCCCTCGCACCCGCGACCCAGCAAGGGAGCCCGAGGTAAGTCGCCGCGCGATCCGACACCAAGCGCCGGGAGGTCGATCGTCTCCGGTGCCCCGAAAGCGTCTGCTTCGTCCTTGCTTCGTCCCTAGTGGCATCTCGTCGCTGCCACGAGTCCCGAAACATGACGATTTGAGCATTTCTGAAATGGAGCCAACCGGGATAGAACCGGTGACCTCCTGCTTGACAAGCAAGCAGTCACACGGCCGCAACGCAAGTGCTGGAGCCAAATCCGAGTGCCCACCTGCGCCAATGAGGCGATCTGCCAAATCACCTGCCGGAACCCGGCTCAATCCTGGCCGTCAGACCCGGGAAGACGTGATGCCAACTAGTCAACGTTGTTCGCGGTTAGAGCTTGTGTGCCTTGGCGCGGCTGTAGAGCAGCGAGAGCAGCCTCTGCTCGACCAAACGTGGGGGTGCGGGATCACCGCTGAGTGCGATCAGCCCGACCAGTGTGGGGCCGACAGCAAAGAGGAAAGTGTCGATGTGGAGCCGTTCGGATCGCCGATTCAGGGGCGGCGAGACCACACGAACGCCAACGTATCGCTGGCCGCTCGGCAGCGCCGCCGACAACCGCGTGATGCTCGGCGAAGGCGAGCTTTCGACTCCGGGCACGAAGCAGCTTCCACGTCGAGAGGTATCGAGATCCGACACGTACCTTGCCGCAGACGCCTCGCTGTGCATCGGGACGACGTAGGAAAAGGTCTCCCAGGTTCGAGCAACGAGGACTCTGGACGAGATCAGGGAGGCGGTCTCGCCGGCCTCACACGGCACAGAACCACCGCTTCCTTTGGAAGGAAGCAACACGTTCGAGCCGGCGACGCTCATTTCTGGAGCGTCGGTGTTGCGCAGGTTGACCGCGCGCGCGAACGCGAGCACCTGGGCGCTGCTGGCAAGGGAGATGTTGCTCTTTCCACATCCGCTAGCAGCCACGGCCGTCGCGGCGAGGACCAGCCATGTAGCGGCGATCCGGAGCACGAACGGATCATGCCAGCGGGAGATTATTGGGGGCTTGTCTGTTGAGAAGGCCTGTTAGTCAGCTCTCGCGCTCGATCGCCTTGCCAAGATCGGCGAGCGTTGCGTCGAGTGCCCGCAGAAGCCGCATGACGGTATGCCAGCGAGCGCCGCGGTGGCCATTTTCGAGCCGAGAGACATATTCGACACCGGCGCCGCACCAGCAACGCAGCAGAGCACGCGCCCGCGCGGCCACCGTCGAAGCGTTCATGACTACCGCTGGACTGGACGAGGTGGAGTGATGGCACGTCCAGCGACAGGCAAGGTCATCGAGCACCAAGGCAGCGACGGGCGTACCTACCGAGCGCTTCGGTTCACCGCATACGGCAAACGCCGCTACGTCTCGCTCGGCGCAGTCACGGCCGGAGAAGCCGAGCGGGAGCTACGCCACGTCCTCGCCGACATAGAGCGCGGCACCTGGACACCACGAGCGGGCGTGGAGGCCCCGCCCGAGCCTGTTCCTACGTTCCACCAGTACGCCGAGGAATGGTGGACTCGCAACGAACGCCGGTTTGCGCCCGCGACACAATCGGACTACCGTTGGCGGCTTGAGAGCCACCTACTGCCGTTCTTCGCCGAGATGCGTCTCGACGCGATCACGTTCGACACGGTGGAGCGCTACATCGCCGCGAAGCTCACAGCGGCGCCATCTCTCTCCGCCCGGTCGATCAACATGACCGTGACGCTGCACGGCGCGATATTGGAGAGCGCTGTGGAGCGGGAGCTGATCGCACGCAACCCCGCGAAGGGCAAAGGACGCAGGGTCCGCGAACGCACACCGCGACGCAGCTACTTGGAGACTGCCGCACAGATCAGAGTGCTGCTGGACGCGGCCGACGAGCTGGACCATGCCGCACAGCCAGCGTGCCAGCACGTCGAGCGCCGCGCGATGCTCGCCACGCTCACTTTCGCCGGCCTACGCATCGGAGAGCTATGCGCGCTGCGATGGCGACGTAGACCTCGCCACGGGATGGCTACACGTCGGAGAGTCAAAGACTGATGCGGGCAGAAGGCGCGTGAAGCTCCGCGGAGCGCTACGCGACGAACTGGTCGCGGTGCGCGCAAGACACTCCCAGGCACCCACAGACGGGTTTGTGTTCCCGACGCTGACCGGTGGCCGTCAGAGCACCGACAACCTGCGCTCTCGCGTCCTCAACCTCGCCGTAAAGCGCGCCAACGAGAACTTCACCAAGCAAGAACTCTCGCCGCTACCGGACGGCATCACCCCGCACTCGCTCAGGCGGACCTTCGCGAGCGTGCTCTACGCGCTCGGCGAGGACCCAGGCATCGTCATGGATGAGATGGGGCACACCCACCCCGCGCTCGCGCTGCGCGTCTACCGCCAGTCAATGCGCCGCGGAGAGGACGAGAAGGCGCAGCTCCGCACGCTGATTGAGGGCAACGAATTGGCAACTATTGGCAGACCCGCCGCTGACGCGCCTACAGAGACGACGGACCGCCAAGCGGCCTGACGGTAAATCCTCAGGCGATCGGGTGGCAAGCCGGAACGTTGACGACCCACCCTCGGGGAGCCGAGTTACTCGGTACCCCGAAACATCAAAGCTACGGTAAGCGCCGCGATCTTGAGGTCCAACCAGAGTGACCAGTGGGCGATGTAGTAGCAGTCCAACTCGATGCTCTCAGCCCGCGCCATCGGGCGATGTATCTGAGCCCAGCCGGTGAGCCCAGGCTTGACCCGATGGCGCTCGATGTAGAGATAACCTCGACGTGCTCTTCCACGCGACTAACCGCGAAGCCGCCTAAACGCCCGAATCCACTCCAATACAGGGGATTCGGCAGTGGAGCCAACCGGGATCGAACCGGTGACCTCCTGCTTGCAAAGCAGGGGCGGACACGCTGGAGCCAATAGATATGGGGGCATAGCGTCGGTCAAAGTGGCGTTATTGCTGGCAAAAATGGCCTGTACGGTACCGAAAGCGGTACTCGCACTAACGTGGTAACCGCGTGGTACCTTTGGTGAACAATGGAGAAAGTTTGTAACTCCAAAGGGAACGGTCCGACAGGCGCGCTGGTCATCGCAGAACGCAGCGATGGGCCTGTTTACCTTGCGAAGTGGAGGCGGTTAGGCAGGCAGGTGAAGCGTCGTCTCGGTCCGGCTTGGCTCGAACGCGCGCCGGACGGGAGCGGCTGGCGTGCGCGGCGCGGCCGCGTGCGCGAGGGGTATTTCGACGAGAAGCGCGCGACGGTGCGCATGGCGGAGATGATCGCCGAGCACGACCGCGAGGAGCGCGCGATCGAAGCGGGCGAGCGTGAGCGCCGCGAGCGTGGCGTGAGCTTTCGCGAGGTGGCAGCGGAGTGGCTCGAGTATCTGCGACACGAGCGCGGCGCCAAGCCGTCCACGCTCAACGATTACGGCTACATGCTCGCCGAGCCAGGGACGCCGCACCGCCGCGGCGGAGGCAAGAGTCCGGGAGTGCTGATGGCAGCGTTCGGAGACCGACCCGCGGCAAAGATCCCCACACGGGAGGTCTCGGCGTTCCTGCGCGCGCTGGACAAGGAGGGTGTGTCCCCCCGTTCGGTCAACAAGTACCGTCAAGTGCTGTCCGCGATCTTCAACTACGCCTGCCGGGTCGACACCCACGGACTGCCGTCTAATCCCGTGGCCGGCACAACCAAACGCCGCGAACCGCCCGCGGCCGTGCTCGACTTCTACGAGCCGGATGAGGTCGAGACGATCGCCTCCGCAGCCGCGGATGGTTCGCACCGTGGGACACAGCCGGCCAACCTCAGCGCCGACGAGATCACCTGGCGCGCACGAGAGGACGCGCAGGACGGCGAGCTGTTTCGCCTGGCGGCGTACACCGGCCTGCGCCTGGGCGAGCTGATCGTGCTGCGCTGGGAGGACGTGGATCTTGATGCGCGCCGAACGGTCGTCCACCGCGCCCTCTCAGCCGGCGTGGAGGGACCGACGAAGAGCTGGCAGGCGCGCTTCCTGCCTCTCGCCGACCCGGCGGCAGAAGCCCTTGAGCGCCTGCGGGTCCGCGGCGACTACACCTCACGCGAGGACTACGTGTTCTGCTCGCGCCTCGGACGGCGCCTCGATCCCTCGGCCGTCCGTCGGCGCTTCAAGGCGGCACGCGACGCCGCCGGCCTGCGCGCCCTGCGGTTCCACGCGCTACGCCACGCCGCCGGAAGCCTCATCGCACGACACGCCGACGCGCGCTTCGTTCAGGAGTTCCTCGGGCACTCGCGCATCACGACCACGGAGCGCTACATGCATGCCAAGGCTCGGCCCGAAGACCTTGAACGGGTCAACCTGGCGTTCGCGCACAAACACCCCACCAGGCAAGAGACGTCGCAGACCACTCGGTAGTAGTCGTGCGCGCCTGGAGTCGGCAGAGTTGGCTACGCGGCGGCAGCCAGCATCGTCTCACGAGCAAGAACGGCAATCCATCGATCAATGTGCTCAAACGAGGGCGCCTCCACGGCGTCGGCCCTGAGCGTTCGTGTGACCACCGCGCCGATCTCGCGTGCGGTGCGCAGCTGCTCGTATACAAGATCGGCGCGCATGCCTTCTGAGGGGCGTTTACGGAGTAGGTCGACCTCATGGTCTCGCACCCAGAGATAGTGCTGGCGACCACGCTGTGCCAGGTTCTCGAAGCCACGATGCCTACAGCATCCGAGCGGACAGGCGACGTGCGAACGGAGGGCTCGATTCTCGATGATTGCTGTGGCATGACTCTCGGAGAGTGTGGTCTTTAGCTGCTCGAGGTAGATGCGGCGCCCTGACCCTCCCGTCTTGCCGCCTCCTTCCAGCTCGCGCTGGCTTGGGGCACGGTTGAGCGACGCGAGATTGCAGGTCTCCGCTTGGGCGAGTCCCGAGTCGAAGGCAGCGACGCCCAGAGCGCTGAGTACCAAGCCAAATGCGCCCACTCGGCTTGCGATCACCGGCAGACCCGCGTCGCCTATAGCCCGCAGAAAATGCGCGTACTGAACGAGCTTCTCAATGCTGTCTTTGATTGGATCGAGCGTGAGGGGCTGGACGTCCACAGCGCTGACAGGGTGGTCAAGGAGCCGATTGATGACGAGCTCCGGCTGCGCAAGGAGTCGACGGCCGGGCGCAACCTGAGCGATCAGAGGTTTGCGGTCGAGATCCGTTGCGCCATTGGCTGCGCACGAGGCGGCCAGTAGACGATCGTTGTGACGCAACCAGCTCTGCAGGTCTTGGTCGTAGTAGGGCAGCGCAGCCGCCAGGTACCAGCTCGCGCCTGCATGCTGCTCGAAGAGCATCACCTCGCGGGCGAGCGCATCGGCGTCCGACGGCGTGAACGAGTCCGCGGTGATGCGCGTCGCCGGTCGGTAGGGAACGCGCTCGAACTGCGCGACGGTCAGGAAGCGCTTTCCGGTGAAACGCAACGTCTGGGGGTCGACGAGTTGAGGTACTCCACTCTCACGAAGTCGTTTGAGCAACGGTGAGTCCTCCACGGCATATGTGGCCTCGACCACAGCGGCGTCGAGCTTGACCCCGGAGTCGAACAGCGTCGGCCCTGCCAGAGCGTCCTCGATCGCCCGGCCATCCCGGCGCGTGACCCTCGGCAGATAGGTCGGCTGAGAGAAGAGGTCCGAAGCCCGAGGTAGTGTCTCTGCCATTCGCCTGTCATAATAGCCGACAGGCATGACGACAGAGAAAGGACGGAGCGTTGGCGGACTTGGCAGAGCGACTCGGTAGAGCGACTGGACAGATCGAGCTTGATCAAGCGGACCTCGCGCGCATGCTGGAGACGAATCCACGCACCGTGTCGCGCTGGCTCTCGCGTCAGACCGCTCCCCGGCCTGACGCTCGTGAGCGCCTGCTTGAGCTCATCGCTGTCCTCGAGAACCTTTCGGGCGTTCTACGTCCCGAACCGGCCCACGACTGGCTGTTTACTCCCAACGACTCGCTCGATCACCACAAGCCCGTGGACCTATTGCGAACGGGCGAGTTCCGACGCGTGCTGGGCGCCATCGACGCAATGTCCGAGGGCGTCTTCGTTTAGCCGCGCGTGATCGACCCCCAGCTACTCGCTCGAATCGATGCCGTCGCGCCGGTTTCGTTCACCGGCCAGGCGTTTCGACACATCGCCCAAGATCACCACCCACTATCAGGCGTCGGTGCCCGCACCCACGGCGGGCGGTGGAATCCACCGGACAGCTTCTCCACGCTCTACCTCGCGCTCGAGCGCGAGACGACGGTGCTCGAGTTCTACCGGCTCGTCAAACGGCAGGGCCGTACTCCGGAGGACTTCCTGCCCAGGCGGATGTACCGCTACGACATCGCGCTCACCGCCATCCTCGACCTCCGCGACCCGCCCATCCGTGTAGCGCTCCAACTCAGCGAGACCGATCTGCGTTCCGACGACGCCGCCAAGTGCCAGCAGATCGGAGAGTCCGCTCACTATCTCGGGCTCGAGGGCATCCTCGCACCCTCCGCAGCCGGAGAGGGCAACGTGTTGGCTGTGTTCTTCGATCGTCTGCATGCGGACTCTCAAGTCCGCGATCTCGACCACGAGCCATGGACCGCTCCACCCGAGGCAGCACGAGCCCCGTAGCTTTATCCGCGTTCGCGCCGCCGACCTGGCCGAGCGCGCGAGGATGGATGGGTGGACTACTGACGGCCAAGTACACGGCCAATCTAATGGCCAACCGCCCGGTAATCAGCTAACATATCGTGGCGCCAGCAGCCGGGCACAACAAGACCCGACAACGAGCAAGGGGACCAATGCCAAAGCTCCGCTCAGCCCCGCAGGAAGCCCACCGGAAGGCCGTCGAGTCGAACATCGCCGACGTCGTCCGATCCCTCCAGGAGGTGCTCGGACAGAAGCTGCTCGCGCACATCGCCGGAGTGTCCGACCCCAGAACAGCCGCGCGCTGGGCAGCTGGCGAGCGTGCTCCGCGTGCAGAGCACGAGCAGCGCCTACGCTGCGCCTACCAGACGCTTCAGCTTCTGCTCGCCGAGGAGTCCTCCCACACCGCGCGTGCGTGGTTCCTCGGCCTGAACCCGCAGCTCGACGATCAGTCCCCTGCGCAGAGCATTCGCGAGGGAGACTTCCGCGACGTGCTCGTGGCGGCCAAGGCGTTCCTCGCCGGAGGATGAGTGGCGCTTGGCGCGGATACCCGCGCACTCCTGCGTAAGGAGCTCTACCGCGTGACGGTCTTCTGAGCGCTCCGCGCCGCCGGGCCGGTCGCCCAACGACCCCGCACCGCCGCCTCGACCTCATCCTGAAGGAAGATCCAGCGCCGCCCGAGCTTGCGGCCCGGAAGCAGCCCGCGCCGCGCGTATTCGAGAACCGTCGAGATCGGCAGGTGCAGCAGCTCGGCGACATCGCGGCCGTCGAGGACATCCTCGCGCGTCAGCCGAGGACTGGTTGGGATGGATGTCGGGATGGTGCTCATCGACCTTTGGGCAGAGGGATGGCTTCTGTGGTTGATGACCACGAGAACGCGAATCCGGCCAACGACTTGCGCGCCGCCCCCATCCAGGCTCCGTGGGACCGTCATCCTCGGCTGCTCTCGACGCCCGCTCACACGGTCCATGCGCTTGGATCGGCGCCTGTCCGCTCTCCAGCGCCTCGTCTCTACGGACCTCCCGGTCTCTCCTGTCGCTTCGCTCCAACTGCCGTTGCTCCTATGTCAAGCAGGGCACGGAAATAGCGGTATTGATGAGTGCGGGTCAGGGCTTCCCTGCGGCGCGGCGCCTGCGCTTGAACGCGGCGCGAAAAATGAGCCCGATGGCGATCGCGACGCCCGCGATCACGATCCCACCGACGATCGAGTGGACCGCTGACGCTCCGGTCGCGATGGCGATGGCGATGGCGATGGCGAAGTAGATCACCCCCGCGATAAGACCTGGGATTACGGCGCTTGCGTACGCAGAGTTGATCCGCATTGTTGTGGCCTTTCCCCTGTTGGGAGTCTGCACAGACATTACCGCGCACCCTGAGATGGCCGAGCAGCCCCTCGGGGCTGCTCGCTCGCCGTTCGCGGACGCTCACCGGCTCTCAAGGTCGGCGCACAGCGCCAAGCAGTTGCTCAGATGTCAAGCGGGGCGCGGAAATTGCGGCGTTGATCGGGATAGCTGGCCGCGTCGCGGCTCTGGCCGCTGGCTGCATGAGCAGGCGGTGGAAGCGGCGCGCGAGCTGGCGCTTGAGGCATCTGAGGGCCTCCATCCGGTTCTTGCCCTCGGCTTCCTTTCGTTGAAGGTATGCCTTGGTGGCGGGGTCCCAGCGGCCGCGTGTGATCGCGATGACATGCAGCGCGCGATTGATGCGGCGGTTTCCGCCGCGGTGAAGGCGATGCCGGTCGGTTTTGCCCGATGACGCGGGGATTGGTGCGACGCCGGCCATCCTGGCGAAGTGTGCGTCGGTCGGGAATCTCTCGGCGCCTGCGGTCTGGCCGATCAGGATCGCGGCAGTGATCGTGCTGCAGCCGAGCTCTGCGAGCAACTGCGGGCGGTGTGCGGCGACGAGTGCATGCAGTTCGCGCTTCAGCAGGCGGCTGTGGCGGGAGATCTCGCGGATCGCCTTGACCTGCTCCTTGGCGATCCTGACGCGCGCGCAGGGCTCCATCTTGCGCAGGCGTCGCGCGACGCGGTCGAGCTGGCCAGGGAAGTCCATCTTGCGTGGCGGGATGCTGGCCTCGAGCGCTGGGTCGAGGATCACGAGGTTCCAGCGCAGCCTGTTGGTGAGGCGGTTGATCTCCGCGACCTGGTCTTCGCGGTGATCGCAGAGCAGACGGATCTCCATCGCCTGCTCGTCGAGATGGGCGGGCGGGAACTTCTCGACTCCCTCCTTGAGCACTGCGCGAGCGACTGCTCGTGCGTCGATCTGGTCGGACTTGCCGGCCTGGCGCTCCCCGCGCCGGGACTCGCCCATCAGTCGTGGCGTAACGCGCACGACGCGCTCACCGGCGGTCACGAGTGAGCGCTCGAGATGGTGAGAGACGTGCCGGCAGTCCTCCAGCGCCCACACGACCTCGGGGTCGATGTCGTGCGCCCAGCGCAGTGCCAGGCGGTGCCCTGCGTCATCCGCGGCGATCTCTCGCTCTCCGCGGACCTCGCCGGTGCCGGCGTCGATGGCGGCGAGTGCGTGGGTCTTCTTGTGGGTATCCGCTCCGATCACGATCATTCAGCACGTCCTTCAATCGTTCAATCGAGGGGTTTTCGCTTGAGTGGACCTCCGGCGGACAGTTCTGAGTGGGGGCGGCTGCCACGCTCCTATCAAGTCACGCCGGTGATCCCGGACGGCGGTGGGCGACACAACGGCCGAGGTCAGACCGAAGCCGACAAACAGACCAAGAGTCAGCCCACCGCCGGCCCGGACCTAACCCAGCCGATCGGACGCCAACACCAGGCCCAGAAAGCAGCAGTCTCAGCAAGCTGAGACAACCGCGAACTGAGCGCCCGTGCACGACGCCACCATCCGGCGCCCCACACCTTCCCACTCAGCACAGACTACGGGTATGAAATACCGCTTGGGCCTGCTGTCCGGTGGTGATCCTAAGGTCGCTTGACCGGGACAGGGGCTCGTGGGAAGGACGCTTGTGGGCAGGCCGCCGTGCATTTGGGCTGTGAGC
>JACDGG010000109.1 GCA_013815355.1 Solirubrobacterales bacterium | reverse complement strand
GCGCGAGCCTGCTCGTGCAGGGCCTCGAACAACGAGCCGAGGCCGTGGTGCTCGAGCACGTGACGGTAGCCGGGCGTCGAGCCGTAGAAGGCGACGCGGCGGCGAATCGCCTCCCACTCCTCACCCGAAGTGGCGATGAAGACCGACGCGGTGATCTCGAGCTGCTCGCGGCTGCGCCCGGCACGCTCGAGGCCCCGCTCGAGCGCCGGCAGCGTCAGCTCGCGCAGGGAGGCGGCGGTGCAGAAGGCGTGACCGAGGAAGCCGTCGGCGACTTCGCCGGCGACCTCGGTCATGCGCTCGCGCACCCCAGCGAGCAGGACGGGCGGGCGCGGGTGAGCGCTCGGCGGCGGGCGGAGTTCGGCGGCATCAGCGTGTGCGAGTACATCTCGCCCCGGAAGTCCAGCTCACCGCCGGTCTCCCACGCGTCCCAGATCGCGTGCAGCGCGAGCACGTACTCGCGCATGCGCGCCGCCGGATGCGACCAGAGCGCACCGTAGCGTCGCTCGACGTGCGCACGGACCTGCGAGCCGAGCCCCAGCGCGAAGCGCCCACCGCAAAGCGCCTGCAGATCCCACGCTGTGTAGGCGACGTCCATCGGCGTGCGCGTGAACGCGAGCGCGATCGCCGTGGCAACGCGCACGCGCGATGTCCCCTGCGCGGCCTGCGCCGCGGCCAGGAATGGGTTTCCGTTCGTCTCGGTCACGCCGACCGCGTCGAAGCCGAGCACCTCGACCTGCGCCGCACGCTCGGCGATCTCCCCGATCGGCACGCCGCGAAGAACGAGATCGCTGAGCACGGCGCGACTCTTGCAGGTCGCTGCGAGCTTCGGGGTGCCCAGGCCCCGCACTGGGCAGGGCACGATTGGTGACCACGGACGACGAAAGGCCCCGCCGAGAGGCGAGGCCTTTCGCGTTCGGGTTCGCCTATGGAATTACGCGGCCATGCGCTTCAGATACAGCGAGGCCGGTGCCGCATCCGCTCTCTGCGTCTGGCAGAGGTGGAAGATCCGCGCGGTGGAGTAGGTCTTGCCGCCACGCGTGCTGCCGCTGATCTTCACAGCCACCTTCCCGGCCGGACGGCCCTGGAAGCTGACCTTGGCCGAGCGCGCGTGACCGGAGAGCCGCGCGTAGAGCTTGCCGTTGATCGTGATCGCGATGCCCTTCAGGGCAACGTGCTTGGCCGAGCGCCAATGGATCAGCTCAGACCTCGTGCTCACACACGGGGCGGGCGCGAGCACGCTCGGCGCCGCGGCCGGCACGACGATCGTGGCCGTCGCAGCTGCGCTGTTGTTCGCGGCGCTCGGGTCCTGCGTTTCGCTGGAGACGCTCGTGCTCAGAGTGCCCACACCGGCGGCGTTCGCCTTGACGCGGAGCGTCACGGTTGCGCCGGCGCCACTGGCCAACGAGCCGACTGCGCAGGTCACGCTCGTCGTCCCCGAGCAGCTGCCCTGTGAGGACGTTGCGGCGATGAGGCTCACATTCGTGGGCAGCGCAATCGAGGCCGTCACGTTGACGGCTTCATCGGGACCGGCGTTCGTGATCTGCGCCGTGTATGTGAATTCGCCGCCGATGGGCGTCGACGAAGCGCTTGTGGTCTCGCTTACCGAGAGGTCGGCCGCGGGTTCACGGGTCACGTATCGGATGAAGCCGGTCCCTTCCTCTCCCTGCACCGCGTAGATGCCGCGCCGGCCGGCTTCGGCCATGTAGGCGAGGCCACCGTCGTCGACGTCGAAGGGCAGCGCGAAGGTGCTCCAGCTGCTCGTTGCGATGTCGTACTTGAACAGCGTGTGCCCACCGTAGGGGCCGTAGGCGAAGTAGGTCCCGGTCACGGGGTCAAGCGCGCTCCCGGCCACGGGGCCTTCTTCTCCTTCGCCTTCGACGAGCGGCACTTCGGGCAGTTCACTCCAGCTGTCGCCGGCGATGTCGTACACCGCGAAGCCTTTGCAGCCGTTGCCCTGGTGTCCGTAGATCTTGCCCTTGTATGGCTGCAGGCCACCCCACTCTTCAAATCCTTCTTCACAGTTTTTCCCTTTGAAAGCGGGGGCGTTTGCGAGTGTGGTCTTCACTTCGGTTGCGGGGTTGTACTTGACGAAGTTGGTGGCGTGGACCATGTAGATCTCTTCACCGGCCTGGGTGATGTCGGCCGTGCCTTCGCCTAGCGGGTTGGGGATCGTGCTCCAGCTGTCGGCGGCGATGTCGTAGACCTCGATCGCTTCGCTGTTGTGCGTGGCACTGGCGTAGATCTTCCCATTCAGATAAGTGGCGCCGCCGTTGTTGCCGATGTTGAGCGGAGCTTCGGCGAGTTCGCTCCACGCGTTCGTGCTCGCGTCGTAGCGGAAGCTCTTCGTGCCCCCGTTTTCGAGCGCGTAGATGAGGTTCGTGCGGGGGCCGATCGTCACGCCCGTGAGCCGGACCGGGCTCGCCGCCAGCGTTTCGACTTCCCCCGGTGCTGGCGCTGCACTGGCGCGGGCGGCGAGGGAGCCGCCGAGCAGCAGTGAGAACGCACATAGCGTGATCAGGAGACCGAGCTTCGAGGCGCGGTCAGACATTCGAGCAAAAGGCACTGTGACTTCCCTTCAGTGGTGGGATCAGGGCAGATGGCCGACGACACGAGCTCAGGGGAGGGCGGGCAAGCCACGATTGCCTCTTCACCGCCTGACGGCTGGTCGGCCATGCGTGCTTGCGCGACCCCCCCGATAGGTTGTCGCGACGGGAACGTGCTGTGTATCGGTGCCAAGCCCAGGACCTTTAGCTCCGGCGTCTCACACCCGCGCCACCCGACGCCACTGCGAATAAGCTGGCGGCCGCCGTGGAGTCAGCGAATCCCTCCGAGACGATTCCGGTCCCCGACGAGCGCGGTCTGAGGGCATCGCGAGTAGCGGTCCTCGTACTGTTGAGCGGGCTTCTGCTGAGCGCGGGGCTCGTGGTCACCGAGCAATTGTCAAACGTTGTGGATGGGTGTATGAGATCGTTCAGGCGGCGACCTCTTCGTCCGTTGTCGTGGTTTCGTCGTTTGTGAGCTTCACTCCGTCCTTGAACTTCACGCCGTCGAGCACGTCGGTGACGAGCTCGTGGCCGTTGAATCGCCGCCAGCGTTCTTGGGCGGCGTCGAGCAGCTTGTAGGCCATCGCGAGCGCCGCCTTCTTTGACCCGGCGCCCTTCGTCACCCTCGTGCGCAGCTTGACGGTCGCGAAGCTCGACTCGATCGGGTTCGTGCTCCGCAAGTGCCGCCAGCGCTCGGCGGGGAAGTCGTAGAACGCGGTCAGCTCCGTCCAGTCCTTGTCGAGCTTGGAGACTGCCTTGGGGTACTTGGCGTCGAACTCCTCTCGGAAGCGCTCGAGCGCCGCCCGGGCATCGGCGCGGGCGGGTGCCTCGGCCATCTCGTGCAGCAGCGTCTTCGCCCTGGGCTGCAGGCGCTTGGGGAGGGCGTCGAGGACATTGGCTGTCTTGTGGACCCAGCAACGCTGCTCTCGCGCTTCGGGGAAGACGTCCCGCAGCGCCGCCCACGCGCCCAAGGCGCCATCACCGGTCACAAGCTTCGGCGTTGTAAGCCCGCGGTCGCGCAGGCCGCGGAACACGGCCGCCCAAGAGTCGGTGGACTCGCGGTAGCCGTCCTCGACGGCCAGCAGCTCCTTGCAGCCGTCCTCACGGACGCCGATCACGACGAGCAGACAGAGCCGGTCGTCCTCGCCAAGGCGCACGCTCATGTGAACCCCGTCGACGAACAGGTAGCAGTAACGGTGAAAACGCAAGCTCCGCTCGCAAAACGTGGCGTGCTCGGCCTGCCACTGCTCGGTCAGCCGCTGGATCGAGCTCGCTGAGAGCCCCGAAGCGTCTTCGCCCAGCAGACCCCTGAGCGCGGGCCCGAAGTCGCCCGTCGAGAGCCCATGCAAGTAGAGGATCGGCAGCACGTCGGTGACCTTCGGCGAACGCCGTGCATACGCCGGCAAGATCTTCGAGCTGAATCTCCTGCGCTCCCCAGTCTCCTCATCGATGCGCTTGTCGTTCACCCGCGGCGCGCGGATCGGAAGCGTGCCCGAGCCTACCGTCACCCGCCGCTGCTTGCCGCGGCCATTGCGGACCACCAGCCGCCGCTCATCCACATCGAGCTCGTCGGCGAACGACGCGACGTACTCGTCGACCTCGGTCTCCAACGCCGCGGCGATCATCCGGCGCGCACCCTCACGCGCGAGGTCATCGAGCGTGATCTCGCTCTCCTGGTTGTCCTCCCCCACGGGGAGCCTGCGAACATCTGACATGGCGTGCCTTCCTGCCGGCCATCACCGGCATCGGTCTTCAACAACCGGGAAGGTACGCCGCCTTCGTTCTCAAACGCATCCACAACTTCCGGGTATAGCTCCGTGGTCACCTCCGCAAAGCTCTACGACCATCGGCTATGAGCTGAGTCCGCCGGGCGCCAAGCGCGGGTTCGCCGTCTACGGCGAAAGCCCCCTCCTCAAGAGCAGGCGATCGAAACTCGAGAGCAACTCGGCCTTCTCCGATCTTGACTACGCGATCTACCTGGGACGCTCCACGCACAGCTCCCAGCTGCTCGTGACGAGCCTCAAGCGCCTGCCGATCACCACCCGCAGGGCGTCTGGGAGGGTGCCCTTCGGCAGCAGCTCGCTGACGTTCCTGGTAACGCCCGTGAATGTGCCGATCGGCGTGGAACGCGACTCGCCCTATGAGGAGGTGACCGTCGCGATCCCGGCGAACGCAACGCTCGTGGCCTTCACCGACGGGCTCGTGGAGCGTCGCGGCGAGACGATCGACGTCGGCCTGGAGCGATTGCGCCGTACAGCGGCCGCGCAAAGACTCCCGCTCGAGGATCTCGTGGCAAAGCTTCCCGCAGAGCTCGCCCCCGACGATCATTCCGACGATACGGCGATAGTGGGGGTCCAATGGCAGAACTAGACGACAAAGTGGTGGAGCTCAACATCGCCGTTCGGCCCGCGCCGGACGGCGCAACGCTCGTGCACCTCTCGGGCGAGCTCGACAGCTCCAACGCCGAGAGGCTCAACCAGGCACTGAGCGCCACGCTCGCCGCGCCGCCTGAGCGACTGATCTTCGACCTCTCCGAGCTGCGGTTCATGGACAGCGCCGGCATCGCCGTGCTGGTGCGTGCGGCCGCCGCGGTCGCCACCGTGCACTTCCGAGAACCGTCGGCGATCGTCAAACGACTGATCGAAGTGACCGGCCTCTCGAATGTCCTTCGGATCGAGCAATGAAGCGCACGCAAGCTTTCAGGGGACGCGGCGAGTCCGTGGCAGAAGCGCGTCGCTTCGCGCGGGAGGCACTCACGGATGTGAGCGAGGAGACGCGCGACGCCGTCGAGCTGATGGTCAGCGAGCTGGCCACAAACTGCGTCCGCCACGCCCGCTCGGACTTCCGGATCACGCTGGAGCTGGCACGCGGCACCGTGCGCGTCGAGGCGCGAGACAGCGGTCAGGGGCAACCCACACCAAGGTCCCCCGAGCCCAGCGAGCCGAGCGGGAGAGGACGGCTGATCGTCGAAGCCATGTCGGAGCGCTGGGGAGTGATCGCCGGCGCCGGGGGCAAGACCGTGTGGTTCGAGGTGCCGACGGCGCTGAGCGCGGAACCGGCAAGCCGCGAGCGTGCGAGGCAGGGATTGCTCAAGCGCGTGCTTGGAGGGCTGCGCCTGTGCGCGGCTGATGGTCTGAGATGCCCGGACCCGATCATGGCCGCCTGACTGGCCGCTGTTCTCGGCAGGGTGCGAGCCCCAGCCCGAATCCTGCGCCACCCACCGAGTGACATCATATTTGATGTCATAGACGATCCCTCCGAGCTCATCCGCAGCACCCGCGAGCGTCTCGGACCCTGCGCACATGGCGAGCACGCTCGCCAGAAGCCCCGAGGAGCGACTCGCGCTCGCCGTCTCCTGGAACAAGACCGCGGGGAGTCTCCTGGCGGCGGGCCGCGCCGCCCGTGGCGATGGCTGATCCGCTTCCGCTCGACGCCGGACGCATCTTCGCCGAGCTGCACGAGCACCAGGTCGACTACGTCGTTGTCGGTGGTCTCGCCGTGCAGGTGCACGGTCACGTCCGGATGACAAACGACGTGGATCTGACCCCTCTCCCGATCCAGCAAACCTCGACCGGCTCGCGCAGGCGCTGAACGCGCTCGAGGCCCGCGTGCTGAACCCGGGCAGCGAGGAGGTGCCGATCGACGCCCACATGCTGCCGCGCGCGACTCCCTGGCAGCTGACCACGTGCCACGGAGACATCGATGTCCTCCACGATGCTCCCGGAGCCGGGGCGTACCCTGACCTGCGCGGTCGCGCGCTCGTGGTCTCCCTCGATCAGACCCCGATCGCGATCGCGGGACGCGACGATCTGATCCGCATGAAGCGAGCGGCCGGGCGCGCCGTCGACCTCGCTGATATCGCTGCCCTCACCGAGCGCGAACACCGCGACCCGAGGACCGGTGATGTTGCGAAGGGCCGACGCGGGGGCTCGAACCCCGGACCCCTTCATTACGAGTGAAGTGCTCTACCAGCTGAGCTACGTCGGCATTTTGGCTCTACAGTGCGGTCTTTGCCAACCTCGACCCACACGCTTGAGGGCAAGATGGCACTTCCATGGCACCTCGGTTGAATTTGCTGGCAGAAACCGCTCGCTGCATCGCCGTGGGATGGTACCGCCCTGAAACTGGTTGTTAGCGCCAGACGCCGTGTGTTGGGTCCCACGTAAGACCGGATGCAGCGCCGTCGATGGCGGGGTCGGCAAAGGCAATCGCAGCATCTACGACGTCGCGAAAGCGCTCCGGTAGCCGGTCCTCGAGTTTCTGTCGTCGTCGCCAGGCGACCCAGCGCTGCTGGCCGATGTCGGCGTAGCCGTCGAGCACCGACGCAAGCGGTGCAAGACTTGTTTGACGATGCACAGCGACGTGGCTGATTGAGCGAACGAGCTCGGCACCCTCAACGGGGTGGTGACGTGTGAGCAGGTAGATGTCGGCGAAGTCTCGCCACCTCGTGCTGACGGTGCCGCGCGAGACCGCGGTCACGATCTTCTCTGCGTGGATCATCGGTAGTGGGTACCCGCGCACCACGATCTCGCCCCCGAGAAGGCGGGGGACGCGCACGGGAACCGGAGACGGTGTGATTGGATCGCCGACGCTCACGTCCACGTGGAAGTGCGGGCGCGCCGTGGCGAGCTCGGTGGTCATGCTGACGCGGACGCCCGAGTAGAGGTCCTCGTCACGAATGACTTCCGCTGAGGCGGCATCGACGTCGAAGACGATCCCGTCGTCGAGATCGATACGCGCGACGTCGCACACGGCATCGCGAACTGCGTCGGCGTCGTTGTCGAGTTCCTGCGCCTGGAGGTCGACGTCGCGTGTTGGTCGTCGCTCACCGAGGGCGGCCAGCAGGACACCGCCCTTGAGCACGAACTGGTCGATCAACGGCGAGGCGGCCAGGCGAGCCAGATAGCCCTCCAGAACATAGAGCTGGAGCAGCTCTTGGAAGGGACGTCTGTCCTCGCCGGCCTTTTTGCGGAGGTCGAGATACGCCCGGCCTGCCTCGGTGGCTCGTGAGGGTGCGCTCACAGCATGACCTCAAGAGCCCGTCGCAGCGCCGTCTCGGCGCGGGGGAACTGTTCGGCGAGCGCGATGAGCTCTGCCGGACTTCGTCCGGGAGTGCGCAGCCAGCGGCGCAATGCCTCCCAGGCGATGTCGCTGCCTTCGAGGTGGCGTAGCCTGATGATGTCTATGAGCGACCGCTTCGGCGAGTAGATACCGAGCGGGCGTCTGGATCCGACATCGATTGTGTCGCGCCCGAGCTCGAAGGTGCGAGCCGCGAACTGGTGTATGCGGCAGGGAGCGCGCAGCGTTGGACGAGTGCCGCCGCGTGGAATCGCGATGTCGATTGCCGCGGGGATGGCGTCAATGAGTCCGTGGTGCGCGAGGGCCGTCTCCAAACAGAGGGTGGCGAGCGGGCTTCGTTCGGCGATCTCGATGAGGTCGGTGTTCGCTGGCGCGGTGTCGGCCCAGCGATATATGCCGCCGCCGAGAGACAGGATCTCTCCAGCGTCGCGAAGGCGATAGAGACGCTCGTCGCCCAGACGGGCTTTCTTGGCCTCGCCGTACGTAAAGGTGTCCCCGAGCCGGGCGCGTAAGTCGGTTGTAGCTGTGGACTTCATCAGAGGAAATCATACTCACTAGAGCGCCTTATGGGCATACTTTCCTCTAATCGACCGAAACGCAGCGAGAGCTAAGCACGACTTCATGCGTTGGCTCAGGCGTCGCGGCGGATCGTCGTCGTCGCCGTCCTCCTGGTGATGGTGCTGCCGATCGTCGCCGTGGTCATCGCCGTCGTCGTCGTGTCACCGGCCTCGTCGTCGTCGTCGTGGTCGTGGTCGTGGTCGTGTCGCGGTCGCGGTCGTGGTCGCGTTGGACCTTGCACGCG
Organism: Solirubrobacterales bacterium; assembly: GCA_013815355.1. Taxonomy (GTDB): domain Bacteria; phylum Actinomycetota; class Thermoleophilia; order Solirubrobacterales; family Solirubrobacteraceae; genus Palsa-744. Next base: position 1,373 of record JACDGG010000109.1, on the reverse strand, counting down.
AAGGCGCCCCATGCGCAACCTATCCTTGCTCCATGTCAATCGACTTCTCCGACTTCGACAGCACCGGCGCTTCACCAGCTGCGGAAGTCGAGGCCATGCGCCGCGGGGAATCGTCGAAGCCCGACGCCGAGGCCGCGGAACTCTTGACCGACAAGGTGTCGTCACTGATGATCAGCGTCGCGACGGGCGGGCCGGAGATCAAGAAAGTCGACGCGGACTACAAGCGCGAGCACCGCGCACTCGCTGCTGTGCTCCGCAGGCTTGGCATCGAGTACCCCAACACCTTCGACGACCTTTGGCGCTGGCACGGGCGTTGGAGCGACGGCAGCATGCCGTCGTACCGCGATCGGCCTCGTAGGACCCCGAGCTCGCGGGCTCTCTGGCGTCGTACCCGCGCCAAGTCGCGCTCCAACACGAGGATGCGCTGCTCGGGATTGAGCTCTACCTCTCGCGCGACGCTCGGCGTGAAGATCTTGGCGAGCCTGTCAAGGATCTCTGGGCCGTAGAGGCCGTTGTAGTCGTAGAGCAGCGGATGCCCCCACGGGTCGCTCGTCACGCCCGGCCAGTAAACGCGGGCGGCGCCGCCCCAGACCTGTGTTTGCGCCGGCGGGCACTCCGCGAGGTATGTCGCGAGGTTGTTCGTGACGAAGTACACCGGGATGCCAGGCCCGATGATCTCCCGAACCTCCACTGGCGCAAGCGCCGGCCTGGCCTCACCGCGCCGCGCGGTCAGAACCACGATCGGATAATCGCGCTTGCGGTAAAGGATCACCCTCGCCAACAGCGCGACCTCGTCAGGTGTCCCAGGGACCGTGCAGTCAGCGCGCGCCAGCTCGCTCCACGGCGGCGGGACAGGCGCAAGCCGCAAGCGTACCCGACCCTCACTCATGCTTCACGCCCGAGCAAAGGCTCGCGTCAAGGACCGCGCCAGATGCGGTGAGACGCTCCCGACGCTGCTGCTGACCCCATTTACGCCTCACTTGGTGCGCCTCTCCTTGGGAGCGGGCAGCCCGTCGAGGAGCGTGTTGGGCTGGATCGAGAACGCCTCGCAGAGGATCAGGATGATCGAAAGGCTGGGGTCTCCCCCACGGCCGAGCTCGAGCTTGCTGATCGTCGATTCCGAAAGACGACAACGCCTAGCCAGGCCGGAAGAGGTGAGATTTGCAGCCTCTCGACGCGCGCGGACCTGTGCACCGAAAGCACGTTTGAGCTTCAGCCGTTCAGCCGCCGCGGTGAGGTGCGCCTCAGACATCGTTCAACGACTCGACCCGGTGCCTGGTCGATGGCGTCCTTTCACTGGCTCTCGACATTCCTGATCCAGCTCATGACCTGTGAGCGCTCGTTGACCGGATGCACGGGGTGGAACACACGCG
>JACDGG010000108.1 GCA_013815355.1 Solirubrobacterales bacterium | reverse complement strand
CCCCACGAAGGCGTCGCGCACGCGCCGCCAGACGGCCAAGCGCCAGGCGGCGCAGCGCAAGCGCGAGCGGCGCCCCCCCGCGGCCGACGGCGAGTAGAACAACGCTCAGTGCAGCAGTTCGCGCACGTAGCGCTGGTGCAGGCGTCCGATCGACGTCTTCTCCGGATGAAAGCCGATCGCGTTCCACACGAGGCCCGAGACGGGCGCCCAGGCGATGATCAGGTACACGCCGAGCGCGAGCGCCGTCGCGCGCAGGCGCCGCGAGGCCGATAGCGCTGCGAGCGGCAGTATCCACACGACATACCAGGGCAAGACCCAGCCGAGCGTGACGAGCAGCGCGACGCTCGCCCAGCCCTCCGCCGTGAGCGTCTCGCGTCGCCGCCAGGCAAACCAGCAGCAGAGGACCAGCGAGACGCCGAGCGCGACGCTCATCAACCGGTGGATGAATTCGGTCTCCCCGCCCGCGCCGATCGCCAGGCCGATCAGGTTGGGAACGCTCTCGAGTGTCACCACGCGACTCTGTGTGCTGAGGTCGGGGATGTGCAGGCCGAAGGCGACGAGGCTCGCGGCGCCGACGACGGCTCCGGCGAGAAACATTCCGATCAGGACCTGCACGAGGCGCCGCGGCGCGTGCAGCAGGCCGGCGAGCACGACCGGGATCAGCACGCCGGCGGAGGCCTTGACCGACGTTGCCGCCACGAATGCCGCGCCGGCTCCCAGCTCCGTCGCAGAGAGCGGCAGCACGAGGCCGCGCAGGCCGGCCCGGCGGAGACCCGGAGGATCGTCCGCCTCGACCGCGACGACGCCGCCGTGGGCACGCAGCAGCAGATAGAAGCCGAGCATGATGCCCAGCAACATCAAAAAGTCGTTGTGGTCGCCCCCCAGTCCCCACACGAGCACGATCGGGTTCAGGCCCACGAGCACGACCGCGGCGCGCGGGTCGCGTCCGAGCAGCCGCGCACACTTCCACACGAGCATGATCGTGGCAAGGCTCGCCAGCACGAGTATCCCCTTCAGCGCCCAGAACGAGCCCCCGACGCCGAGTGGCACGACTGCGAACGTCAGCAGCGTGAACATCGGCCCGTAGGGGCTCAGGAGCTGGTGCCAGTTGCTGAGGATGAAGGCCGGGTCCCCGTGCGGCTCTGAGATCGGGATCGTGGTGTACGGGTTGAGGTGGTGCACGACCGCCATGCGCCCGTAGTTGATGTAGTTGAAGATGTCGGTCAGCGCCAGCGGCGGCGAGAGCAGGAAGATCGCGTGCACGGCGAGGATCGCGGCGATGATCCAGCGCGCGGGCAGGCGTGGCGCGGCGCGCAGCGCCACGAGGTAGCCGCCGTACATCACGACGATCGCCCCGGTGAAGAGGTACTTCAGCGTCGTGCTGTTGCTTGTCAGCGAGGGCCAAAACCCACCGAGCGGGCCGGCCATCCAGCGCGGGTAGTAGTTGGTGTGCGTCGTCGGCGCGAGCAGGCTCGGACGGTTCGCCGCCATCAGCACGACCAGGAGGCTGAGGATCACGATCGCCAGCAGCGCGACGGTGCCGGCGAGCACACGCGACTCGGTGCCCGCAAGTGCCCCGGCCCCCTTTCTTCGCGGCAGGCGACGCACGACGCGCGTCCTGATCCCGTCGTGGGGCGTCTCGCGCAAGGGGAGGGTGCCGGCGTCGCCCGTCATGCTGAGCCTCGCGAGATTATTCCGTACAGAAACGCAGAGGGCCCGCCGAAGCGAGCCCCCCAACAACTGAAACCAAGTGTCCCGCGACTAGATCGCTTGGACGTTTACGGCCTTTGGACCCTTGTCGCCCTGCTCCGGGTCGTAGGAGACCTTGGCCCCCTCCTGCAGAGAGCGGTAGCCCTCGCCGTTGATCCCGGTGTGGTGTACGAAGAGGTCCTTGTCGCCGTCATCTGGGGTGATGAAGCCGAACCCCTTGTCGTCGCTGAACCACTTCACGGTGCCGGTTGGCATGTTGTGCATCCTCCACGGTATGTGCGTGCTGCTACGCGGAGGATGCTTCTCAAAGCTTCGACCTGCGAGCGCTTGCACTACTTTCGCCGGTCATATCTGCCGGCCATTCCACACGACCGTAGCACGTCATAGTGCTCCCGTGTTCATGGAATGTTGCCGCTCCGAGGGCCCGGCGACGGCGCTCACGCGGCCTTCGCGCGGCTAGGCTGAGGCGATGGCCGGGCACCCCTCCAACTCGGTGGCGCAGCGCAGCGTCGATCCGGCGTCTCTGACGCGCCTGCTCCCCGCCGAAGAGCTGCTCGGCGCAGCGGTGCTCATCGAGCGGCTCGGCCTCTGGAAGCGTGCGTCCGGCACAGCTGAGCGACCGCGCGTGATGCTGAACATGCTCAGCACCCTCGACGGGCGGGCGACCATCGCCGGGCGCTCGGGGCCGATCAGCAACCGCGCCGACAGGGAGCTCTTTCATGCCCTGCGCGCGAGCGTCGACGGGGTGCTCGTGGGCGCGGGCACGGTGCGCACCGAGCGCTACGGGCGCATCATCCCCAACCCACTGGCACGCGAGCTGCGGCTCACGCGCGGTCTCAGCGAGGAGCCCCTCGCGTGCATCGTCTCCGGACGCCTGGCGCTCGGAGAGGACATCCCTCTGCTGGCCGAGCCGCAGGCGCGCGTGGTGATGCTCACCTCCTCAGAGGCGAGCCTGCCCGCGGCGCGCGCGCAGATCGACTACATCCGCTCGGTGCTCGAGGGACGCCTCGATCTCGGCGGCGGCCTGCGCGAGCTGCGCGAGCGCTTCGCGGTGCAGAGCCTGCTCTGCGAGGGCGGCCCCCACCTCTGTCGCCAACTGCTCGCCGAGGGGCTGGCCGACGAGCTGTTCCTGTCACTTGCTCCGAAGCTCGCGGGCGGCGAGCCGTCGAGCGGAGAGGCGCTGCGCATCCTCGCCGGGGCCGAGCTCGATCCGCCTGTTGGGCTCGAGCTGATGAGCGTGCTTGAGAGCGAGTCCGCGCTGTTCCTGCGCTACGGCATCTCCGCCCCCGAGCGGGTCTCGCGTGAGACGACCGCCAGCAGCTCGCTGGCGAGGTGACGTCCCTGGCTGGCAACGCGCGGCGTGGCGGAGATGCGCACGACCACCTCATCGCCATCCAGCTCCTCGAGCGTTATCCGCGGTGAGTCGCGCAGCGGCGTCTGCAGAGCCTTCTCGAGCACTTCCTGCAGATCTCCCGGGCTCATGCCGGCGCGCAGGCGTGCGCGCAGGTTGACCGCGTCGGGCTCGCGCAACGGCAAGATTGCCACGTTCAACACCACGCTGTTGGGCACCATCATCGAGTCATCGCCCGTCGCGAAGGTCGTGTACATCAGCCCCAGCGAGCTGACCGTGCCCTCGATCTGGCCCGCGAGCGGCCCACCCTGCAGGCGCACGCGTTCGCCGACGCGGAACGGCCGAGCGCTCAGCAGCACCGTCCCGGCGATCAGGTTGCCGAGCGTCTGCTGCGCGGCCAGGCCGAAGATCACGGCAGTGAAGGCGCCGCCGAGCGCCAGCGTACGCGCTTCGATGCCCGCGACGCGCAGCGAGATGAGCAGCGCCAGCACGACCGTGGCGAGGCGGATCAGAAAGCCCACGGTCCCCGCCGTGGCCGGGTCCAGGCGGCGGAACAGCGCGGGCCCGAGACCGCGGCCAATGTCGCGCGCGATCGTCCAGCCGAGGATCATCAGTGCGATCACCGCGACCACGGTCACGGGAGTGTCGAGCGCTTTTTCCAGTTCCATGTGCGCCGGATGGGTTATGTGTCCATCTGAGTTGCGCACCGCCGCGACGGTCTTGCCGAGCAGGCTCACGCGATTGTCGTAGAGGACCACGACGCCGATGAACAGCGGCAGAAGCACGAGCACCTCCAAGCGCGCGCGCTTGACCACCTGTGGGCTGATCTGGCGCAGCAGCCCGACCTCCTTCCATGCCTGGCTGCGCGTCTCGAACATCTTCGGGGGTGTTCTGGGTACGGGCATCGCCTCCTATGATGCCGCGATGCACGGCGAGAGACGCCTCTGGTCGTGTTTGTGCTCTAGGATCTTGCGTCGATGAACAGCAACCTGCGCAAACTCATGCTCCCGGTCGTGCTGCTCGGCGTGCTCCTGATCGTCGTGGCAGTCGTGTACTTCGCCGAGCCCGCCCACTCGCTGCCATCGTTCTTCCCGGGGCATGTGTCCGCCGGTAACGCCGAGGCCAACCACCACCACACCAAGCACGGCATCGCCGCGATCGTCGTGGCGCTCGCCTGCTTCGCCTTCGCCTGGTTCCAGACCGGGCCAAAGACGGGCCCGGCCGGCTCCAGCGCCTGAGCTCGGCTCGCCGCCGAGCGCGAAGACGAGCGTGCAGATCACGCCGAAGCCGACGCAGTAGACGCCGAACGGCGTCAGCCGGTTGCTCTGGAAGAAGCGCAGCAGGAACTTGACCGCGAAGAACGTCGTGGCAGCCGCGCAGAGCCCGGCCACGAGCGCGGGGCCGCGCACGCCGTTGCCGGCCGAGCCGAACAGTTCGGGGAGCTTCAGCGCCGCCGCGGCGAAGATCACGGGCGTGGCCAGCAGGAAGCCGAAGCGCGCGGCATCGTCGTTGGAGAGCCCCGCCAAGAGGCCTCCGCCCATCGTGTAGCCCGAGCGCGAGATGCCGGGAATCAGCGCTGCGGCCTGAGAGGTGCCGACGCCGATCGCCTGGCGCCAGCTCAGGTTCGCCAAGCGCCCGTCGACGTCGCCGGCGTAGTCGCCCTCGCGTGGCGGTCGCCGGCGCAGGCGCTCGAAGACGAGCAGCGAGACGCCGTTGACGATCAGGAACGCTGCCGCGAGCTGCGGCGAGGCGAACAGTTTGCGCAGCGGCTCCTGCAGCAGCAGACCGATCACACCGACGGGGATCGAGCTCGCGACGAGCAGCCAGCCGAGCCGCGCGTAGGTATCATCGGCGCGGATCTCGCGCATCCGCAGCGAGCGCCCGAGGCCCTTGACGATCTTGACCCAGTCGCCGAGGAACAGCAACAGCAGGACGATCGCGGTCGCCAGGTGCGTCGCGATTAGGAAGGTCAGAAAGAACTTGTCGTTCTGGTGGATGTGCCAGCCCGCCAGGCGCGGCAGCACGACGCCGTGACCGAGGCTCGAGATCGGGAAGGGCTCGGCGATGCCCTGCGTGAGCCCGAGGATGACGGCCTGGAAATAAGAGATGGGGTCGTGGTGCATGCGCGCGACAGCTTAGATTGCCGGACGCGAACGCGTACTCTGCGGCCATGTCGGCGCACGCTCGCGGCTCTGAGCCGCCGCGGCCTGATCGGCGCGCTCGGTGGGCCCGTCGCGTCCTAGAGACGGCCCAGGCGATCTTCACAGACGCTTCACACGATCATTGCCGCTTGGTCACAAAAGCACGCTCTTTGCAGGGAAATCTGTGTGGTATGAACGAACAGAGAAAACTCACGGGGAAACCGTCCCCGACACGCGTAGACATGCACTGCCACTCCAGCGCCTCCGAGCTGTCGCGACTCGGAGTGCAGCGCGCACTCGGACTGCCCGAGTGCGCGACCCCGCCCCAGGAGGTCTATGCCCTGGCCAAGCGTCGCGGCATGGACTTCGTGACGATCACCGACCACGACACGATCGAGGGCGTGCTGCAGATCGCCGCGCGCCCGGACGTGTTCATCTCCGAGGAGCTGACCGCGCACTTCCGCGGCGAGCCCCAGGCCGTGCACGTGCTCTGCTACGGGATCACCGAAGAGGATCACGAGTGGCTGCAGGCCCACCGCGGCGACGTCGAGCTGTGCGCGGCCTACATGTACGAGCGCGAGATAGCCTGCGCGCTCGCTCACCCCTACTACACCGTCGCGGCGCCGCTCGGCACGCGTCACCGCCGGCGCCTGGCGGAGCTGTTCGCGGTCTGGGAGATCCGCAACGGCGCGCGAGCGAGCGAGCTCAACCGCCCGGCCGCGACCTACGTGGTGACACGCGACGGCATCGGCATCGGCGGCAGTGATGACCACGCAGGCGTCGACATCGGGCGCACTTTCACCGAGGCGCCCGCGGCGAGCACGCCCGAGGCATTCCTCGCGCATATGCGCGCCGGTCGCGTGAGGGCATGCGGCGCTCAGGGCAGCGCCGCGAAGTGGGCGCACGCGGCGATCGCGCTGGCGACACGCTCGCTGGGCCTTACCGACTACGACGCTCAGGAACCGGCGCGCCCGGAGCCGCTGCGGGTGATGGGGATGATGCGCCGCCTGCTGGCAGAGGCCGACGCTCGCCAGGGCCCGGTGGGCGGCGAGCTCGAGCCCGCCGACGCCCGCTGCCTGCTGCGTGCGTGGCTGAGCGCTGTCGGGCTCGAGCATCTCGACGAGCACGGACTGATCGAGCTGATGCAGAGCGAGGACTTCAGCCACTCGAGCCTCTACCGGCGTGCCTGCCGTGCACACGAGCGCAAGCTGCGCGAGGCCGTCGATGTCGCCGTCGGCGCGGCCGCGGGCCGCGGGGAGATGCTCACAGCCGCCGAGGGCGTCTTCGAAGCATGCATCGCGGCGATCCCCTACGCGCCCGCCACCGCCTTCCTCGCCAAGGAGCAGGCCAAGCTCGCCGCGATCCACTACCCGCGCAGCGGCGCCGCAAGCGGCCCGGACGCCCGCCGCGGGGAGGACGGCGAGCTGCCGCGCGTGGCGATCGTGGTCGACGGCATCGGCTCGACGCACGGCGTCACCCGCACGATCGCCGAGATCCGCCAACGCGGCGTGCCGGGCTTTGAGATCGAGGTGCTCGGCACCGACCCGGAGGTCGACCGCAGGCTCGCGGCCGTCGCCGAGATCGAGGTTCCCTTCTATCCGGGGCTGCGCATCGGCGTGCCGAGCGTGCCCGCGGTGGTTCAGAGCCTCGCGGATGGCTGCTTCGATGCTGTTCACGTGTGCTCGCCAGGACCGGCCGGCGTCGTCGGCGCGCTCGTGGCGCGCGCGCTGTCACTGCCGCTGATCGGCAGCTATCACACTGAGCTGAGCGCCTACGCGGGCCTGCGCTCCGGCGAGGCGCAGATCGCGCAGGCGATGACGGCGGCCGTGAGCGCCTTCTACGGCGCCTGCGACGCGGTCCTCTCCCCCAGCCCCGCTGCCGATGAGGCGCTCGCCGCCGTTGGCCTCGCCGCCGAGCGCGTGCTGCGCTGGGATCGCGGCGTCGACACCGCACGCTTCTCGCCCGCGCTGCGCAAGCGCTCCTGGAGCGAGACGACCGATGTGCTCTACGCCGGTCGCATCACCAGCGAGAAGGGCGTCGAGCTGCTCGCCGAGGCGTTCCTGCGGGCCCGCGCGAGCGAGCCGCATCTGCGCCTCGTGCTGGCGGGCGGCGGCCCTGAGCAGGAGCGCCTGCGCGAGCGCGTCGGCGACGCGGCGTGCTTCCTCGGCTGGCTCGAGGGCGATGAGCTCGCGCGCGCCTACGCCGACGCCGACATCTTCCTGTTCCCGAGCGCAACCGACACGTTCGGGCAGGTGATCCTCGAGGCGCAGGCCAGCGGGCTGCCGGTGGTGGCCGTGGCGGAGGGCGGTCCGCTGTCGCTGATCGAGCAGCGCGCCAGCGGACTGCTCTGCGCGCCCGACGCCGAGGAGCTCGCCGGCGCGGTGCTGGAGCTCGCCCGCTCGCCGCTCTTGGGCGCGCACCTCGCGCTCGGCGGCCTCGCCGCGGCGCGGCAGCGCACCTGGGAGATCACGCTCCGGCGCCTGGCCGGCGGCTACCGCCACGCCCTCGAGGGCTCGACACCGCAAGCACGCGAAGAAGGCGCCGAGCCCCTGCGGGTTGCGGCATGAGCACGCGGGCATGAGCACGGTCGTGCGCGGCGAGGCGAGCGCTCGCGCGATCGCGGTCGCGCTGCACGGGATCGAGCCGGCGACGTTCGAGCGCTGCGCGCTGATCCGCGACTGGCTCGACGACCACGGCGTCGATCGCGTGACGCTGCTCGTGATCCCCGCGCGTGACCTGCACCCGGTCGGCGAGCGCTCGCCGGCGATGATTGAGTGGCTGCTCGAGCGCCGTCTGCTCGGCGACTCGATCGCGCAGCACGGCTTCCAGCACGTCCGCCGCCGCCGCGGCGAGTTCCGCGGTCTCGACGGCGAGGAGACCCGCCGCGCGCTGCACTCGGGCTGGCGGCTGCTCAAGCTCGCGGGCATCGAGCCCGATGGCTTCGTCGCCCCGGCCTACGCCTACACCTCCGCTCTGCGCGCCGCGCTGAGCGTGCGCTTCCGCTGGTGGGCTGACGTGCTGCGCGTGCACCGCACGCGCTCCCCCGCTGCACCCGGCGAGCGCGGCGCGCTCTCACCGGCGCTCAGCCTCGCGGCGGGCGGCTCGCTCAGCCGCGCGCTCTCACCGCAGCTCGTGCGCATCGGCGCGCGGCTTCCGAGCAGCACGCTGCGCCTGGATATCCACCCCGCCTACCTGCAGCAGCCGCGCCACATGCGCGCACTCGAGACGGTGCTGACACGCGCCGGCGGGCGCCGGCGCGCGGTCACCTACCCCGAGCTTGCCGGCGTCTGAGCGCGCCGCTCAACCGTGCTTGGTGGCCGAGAAGAGCGCGGCTTCAAGCGGCTTGACGGCGGGCAGAGCGGCGTAGCCGAGATGCTTCAGCTTGAACAGATCCTCGATCGTGCGCAGCAGCGAGAAGTGGTTGTAGGTTTCCTGGCTCGTGACCGCGCCCTTCAGAAACGGCGAGAGCAGGAGCGCCCCGACGGTGCCACCGCCGTGGCCGGCCCCGGCTTCGCCCGCCGGCAGGTTCGGGTATGAGGGCTGAGAGCAGCAGGAGCTCGAATCGGCGAATTCGCCGCTCGCAGGCGCCTGATCGACGGTGATCACGAGCAGGCCGTTCTGCTTGTAGGCCTTGGCGGCGAGGATCTGCGGCACGACCTGCGCCAGAAACGCATCGGCGGGGGCCATCCCCGCGGGAGCGCCCGGCGAGCACGGCGTCGGATTGCCGTCGTGACAGCGGTCGGGAACGATGTAGGAGAAGCTCGGCGTGCGCTTTGCGGAGAGAAGATCGCCGCGCAGCGCACCAAGCCCGAGATCGTTGCTCGCGCACGCGCTCGAGTCGGTCAGCGAGTGGAAGTAGACGAACGGGTTGCGGAACGTCGCGTAGGGCGAGCCGCCCGCGCCGGGCGCAGCGCTGGGGTCTGCCTGACCGGCCTGCGGATGCGCGCAGGCTGCTGCTTGCCCGGCTTCGCCGAGGCCCTGGACGTAGGCGCGCCAGCTGCGGTGCCCCGCGCTCAGCTGGTCTGCGAGCGTCTTAGTGGCGGAGGGATAGACGCACCCGTTGCCGAGTATCTGCCCGTCGGCCGCGGGCGTCGCGGGCGCGATGTCGCCGTAGGTCGGGCAGTTCGCCGAGGTTTCGCCCGTCGGACCCTGCCCGCTCAGCAGCGCGAGCTCGTCAGCGAGGCCACCGTGGGCGACAGCGTCGTAGCGGACCAGCAGCGTGCCGCGGCGCTCGAGGGTGTGGGCGAGGTAGGAGGCCCTCGCTTCGGGGCCGAAGACCGCCGCGTAGGGCTGTTCGGAGAGCATGATCACGAACACGTGCTTGATCGCGGGCAGCTTCGTGCTCGGCGCGCTCGCGGGAGGCGCCCCGGTTTCGGCTTTCGCCTTGGCCGGGCTCGTGGGCGCCGCCGCGACGGGCGTGCTGGCCGCGGGCGCCGGCGTCGGCTGTTCTTCGGCCGGCGGCGGTTCGGATTCGCCGGCTTCCGGTTCGGAGGCGGCGGTGGTGGGCGTGTCCGCGCTGGGTGAGCTCTGCGCGCCGAGCACCAGCTTCAGCGGCGCCACCGAGGCCGAGTACGAAGTCAGCGCGATTCAGCTCGATTTGCTGACGAACCTCAAGCGCATTAACAGCCACGTCACGCACGTCGCCTACGCGGTGCTGTAC
>JACDGG010000107.1 GCA_013815355.1 Solirubrobacterales bacterium | reverse complement strand
CGGTATGGGCGCTGCTGCGCGCGGGCGCCGGCGAGGTGTCGGTGTGGAACCGCACGGCGAGCCGCGCAGAGGTGCTCGCCCGCGATCTGGGAGCACGCCCGGCGCTCCGTCCCGAGCCGGCCGATCTGCTCGTGAACTGCACCTCGGTGGGCCTCGCATGGCCTTCTGGGGCCCCCGGGGTCGAACTCTCGGCCACTGAGGGTGGTGCGCTCAACCAACTCGGCTTGACGTTCGATCAAGTTGGCGAGTTCTCGAATGTCATTGATCTGGTCTACCACCCAAAGCCCACCGCGCTGCTTGCCGCCGCCGACGCGCAGGGTGTGCGAACGATCGATGGCCTGCAGGTACTCGTCGCGCAGGGCGCGCTCAGCTTCGAGCTGTGGACAGGCCGGGATGCTCCCCGGGAGCTCATGGCTCGCGCGGCACGCGCGCGGGAGTCGCTGCTCGACTGACCTTGAGTGGAGGGGGTCGCGATGAGCGACGTCCCTCAGCAGAGCCCTCCCGACCTGCACGAGATCTTCGACCTCGACGGCGAGCGCGAGGTTGACGTCGAGCCCGCGATCACGATCGAGCGCGGCGACGGCGGCGAGCTGGGCGCGGGCGAGGACTTCGTTTTCGACGGCGAGGAGACCCAGATCGAGCTCGATGCGCCCGCGCTCGACGTGGATCCGCATAGCAACGACCTGGCGGCTGCGCCGGCGCCGGAGAAGATGACGGGCATCACCAAGCCCACCCGCAAGGGCTCCTCGGGCGGCTTCCTGACCGACGTGATCGTCGAGATGGGGCTCGCCTCGCGCCGCCAGGTGGACGACGCCGTGGAGAGCTCGCGCGGTCTCGGCACGACGCCGGAGCGGGTGCTCGTCGACACTGGCGCGCTCTCCCACGATGCGCTCGCCCGGGCGCTGGCCGAGCGCTACGGACTGGATCACCTCGATCTCGGCATCTTCCAGGTCGACATGACGGCCGCCAACCTGGTGAGCACGGCCGTGGCCAAGCGCTACCAGGCGGTACCGGTCGCCTTTGCCGACAAGCGCACGCTGCTCGTGGCGATGGCGGACCCCTCCAACGTGCTCGCCGTCGACGACATCGCGATCATGACCGGCTATGAGATCCGGGTGGCGGTGGCGCCGCCGGAGGACATCGCCGGTCTGGTCTCGCGCCTGGACCGGCTGGAAGATGTCGTCGGCGAATCTGTCAGCGGCTTCGACGAGGCGGAGGAGGACGGCGGCGAGGTCGTCGCGCTGCACGAGACATCCGATGACGCGCCGGTCATCAAGCTCGTCAACCAGCTCGTCGGGCAGGCCGTCGAGCGTGGCGCCTCCGACCTGCACATGGCGCCCGACGGCAAGGAGATGCGCGTTCGCTTCCGCATCGACGGCGTGCTGCAGGACATCACCACCGTGCCGCGCAAAATGGCAGCGGGAGTGGTCTCGCGGATCAAGATCATGGCGGAGCTGAACATCGCCGAGCGGCGCCTTCCCCAGGACGGGCGCGTGGGGCTCGTCGTCGACGGGCGCCACGTCGATCTGCGCGTGGTCACGCTGCCGAGCGTGCACGGCGAGGGCGTCGTGATGCGCGTCCTGGACAAGCAGTCGGTGGTCGTCGAGCTCGACAAGCTGGGAATGGCCGACCCGGAGCGCGAGCGCCTGGAACGCGCCTGCCGCGAGACCCACGGCGCGGTGCTCGTCACCGGCCCCACCGGCTCGGGAAAGTCGACCACGCTGTATGCGGCGCTGCAACTGCTGAACACTCCCGAGAAGAACATCATCACCGTCGAGGACCCCGTCGAGTACGAAATGGCCGGGCTCACGCAGGTGCAGGTCTCAGCGAAGGTCGGGCTCACGTTCGCGGCGGGCCTGCGCGCGATGGTGCGCGCCGATCCCGACGTGATCATGGTCGGCGAGATCCGCGACCGCGAGACGGCGCAGATCGCGATCGAGTCGGCTCTCACCGGGCACCTCGTGCTCTCGACGCTGCACACCAACGACGCGCCGTCGGCGATCACGCGCCTGATCGAGATGGGCGTGGAGCCGTTCCTCGTCGCATCGGCGATCGACTGCGTCGTCGCTCAGCGCCTGGCGCGCATGCTCTGCCCTAACTGCAAGCGCCGCACGATCGTCTCGGCGAAGGTGCTGCGCGAGAGCGGCTACAAGGCGCGCATGGAGATGGAGGCCTATGAGCCGGTCGGCTGCCGGCGCTGCAGCGGCAGCGGCTATCGCGGCCGTGTGGGGCTGTATGAGGTGATGCAGATCTCGCCGGAGATCCAGACGATGGCGCTCGAACGCCGCCCCTCCGAGGCGATTCGCGACGTGGCGGTGCAGCAGGGCATGACGCGCCTGCGCGACGACGGTCTGCAGAAGGTCCGTGAGGGCCGCACCTCGATCGCGGAGATCGCGCGTGTCGTCGGCAGTGGCTGAGCTCATATCTTCGTCCGGCGTCCCAGAGGAATCGAGATCGGCACTAATGGTCGAGCGCCGATTTGTCGATGTGCAGACCCATGGACATTGATTTCGCAGATCTACTGATGGAGGTCGTCAAGCGCCGGGCCTCCGACCTGCACCTGAGCGCCGGCGCGCACCCCACGGTCCGTGTCCGCGGGAAACTCTCGGCGCTGGATGAATACCCCAAGCTCTCGAGCTCGGACACGCGCGAGATCGTCTACTCGATCCTCACCGGCGATCAGCGCCAGCGCCTGGAGACCGACTGGCAGCTCGACTTCGCCTACTCGATCCCCGGCCACGCCCGCTTCCGCGTCAATGCCTACTACCAGCGCGGCGCGATCGGCGCCGCCTTTCGCCTGATCCCCTTCGGCCTGACCTCGATCGACGAGCTCGGCCTGCCGCCGGCGGTACACGAGTTCACGCGCAGGCCACGCGGCTTCGTGCTCGTGACCGGCCCGACGGGCTCCGGCAAGTCAACCTCGCTTGCGGCGATGATCGATGAGATCAACAGCACCCGCGACGAGCACATCATGACGATCGAGGACCCAATCGAGTTCCTGCACGGGCACAAGAAGTGCATCGTCAACCAGCGCGAGCTCGGCTCCGACGCGCAGAGCTTCAGCGCCGCGCTGAAGGGCGCGCTGCGCCAGGACCCCGACGTGATCCTCGTCGGTGAGATGCGCGATCTCGAGACGATCTCCACCGCGCTGACCGCGGCCGAGACCGGGCACCTCGTCTTCGCCACGCTGCACACCCAAGACGCGGCGCAGACGATCGACCGCATCATCGACGTGTTCCCCGCCCACCAGCAGGGGCAGGTGCGCGTGCAGCTGTCGGTCTGCCTGCAGGGCATCATGACCCAGCAGCTGCTGCCCAACACAGACGGCTCCGGGCGCGTCGCGGCGTGCGAGGTCCTGGTCCCCAACCCGGCCATCCGCAACCTCATTCGCGAGGGCAAGACCCACCAAATTTACTCCGTGCTGCAGACGAGCTCCGCAGCGGGCATGCAGACGATGGACACCTCGCTCTCGACGCTCGTGCGCCAGGGCAAGATCACCCAGAAGCTCGCCGAATCGCGCTCCGGCACCCCGGAGGAGCTGCGGCGCCTGCTCGGTGCGACCTCACTGGCCGCGGCCTAGGCACGGGGCATGAGCACCTACGTCTTCAAGGCCATCGATCTGACCGGGGGCAAGGCCCGCGGCGAGGTCGAGGCGGACTCCAAGCAGGCGGTCTCAGACCAGCTCAAGCAGCGCGGCCTGATCGTCCTGGAGATCGCCGACAAGCACTCCTCGAAAGAGATCGAGCTCGCTTTCCTGAAGACTGTCAAGGCCTCCGAACTGGCGGTCTTCTCGCGTCAGCTGGCGACGATGATCACCTCCGGCATGAGCATCCTGCGCGCCCTGTACGTGCTCGAGGAGCAGACCGAGGGCAAGTTCCTCAAGGAAACGATCGTCGCGGTGCGCAAGGACGTGGAGGCGGGCCTGTCGCTGAGCGACTCGATGGCGCGCCACCCGAAGGTCTTCAACCCGCTGTTCGTGGCGATGGCCGAAGCAGGGGAGATGGGCGGTGTGCTCGAGGACTCCCTGATGCGCGTCGCCGATCAGCTACAGAAGGACGCGGGCCTCAAGCGCCAGATCAAAGCCGCGATGATCTACCCGGTGCTCGTGATCGTCTTCGCCGTCGGCGTGATGATGGCGCTTGTCGCCTTCCTCGTGCCGGTGTTCATCGGCGTGTTCAAACAGTTCGGCGGCGAACTGCCGAAGCTGACGCAGGTCTCGGTCTTCATGTCGCATGTGGTCACCGGCTACTGGTGGCTGATGTTCCTCACCACGGGTGTGATCGTCGTGAGCTTCATCAAGTGGAAGAAAACGACGTGGGGCCGGCGGCAATGGGATCACTTTCGCCTGCACGTGCCGATGAAGATCGGCACGATCGTGCAGCAGATCGCGGTGGCGCGCTGGTCGCGCACGCTGGCCTCGCTGACAGGCGCCGGCGTGCCGCTACTACAGGCGCTGGAGATCACAGGCCGCACCGGTGGCAACGTCGCCGTCGAGGAGGCGATGGACGGCGTGATCGCCTCGGTCAAGCGCGGTGGCACGATCGCGGCGCCGCTGGCGCAGGCGCCGCTGTTCCCCTCGATGGTGACCCACATGGTCGGCGTCGGCGAGGAAACCGGTGCCCTGGATCAGATGCTCGACCGCGTCGCCGAGTTCTACGAGGAACAGGTCGAAGCGTCGGTCAAGGCGCTGACCTCGATCCTCGAGCCGATCATGATCATCGTGATCGGGGCTATCGTTGGCTTCATCGTGATCTCGATGTATCTGCCGCTGTTCGACGTCTACAACCACATCCAGTAGACGCGGAGGCTCCCGCTCACCGAGCCTGAGGGCGAGGCTCGATCTGCACGCGGCGGCGCTGTGCGGCGCCGCTGACCGACAGCGACACCTCACCGTCGAGCAGCCGCAGCAGCTCCGCTCCCGCGAGCTCGCGCCGCCAGCCGCGCAGCGTGCGCACGTCGGCCTCCTCACCCCCGGCGCGGGCCGCCGCGACTATCGCCTGCAGATCGGCGCGCGCGGCGAGCAGCTCGTAGGCGAGGCCCGCCTCGCGCGCCCGAGCCCTCAGCAGCGCCTCGCCGAGCGCCACCAGCGGCGCGTCATCCGGCTTGGGAGCGGGCGGGCGCGAGGTCTGCGGTGGCGGGTCGGGAGGCTGGGCCGCGCCACGCTTGATCGCCGCCAGCAGGTCCTCGCTGCGGCGCCCGGAGGCGCCGCCGACACCGCGAATGCGCTCGAGCTCTGCGGGCGAGGTGGGTCGGCGCCGTGCGATCTCGATCAGCGTGGCGTCGCTGAGAACGCCCTGCACGGGGCGGTTCTGGCGCTCGGCGGTCTGCTCCCGCCAGAGCACGAGCTCGCGCGCGATCGGCCGCGCGCCGGCGCTCAGCCCGTTCACGCGCGGCAGACGCGCGAAGATCGTCTCGACGTTGCGCTCATCGCTCGAGGCCGCCAGCGGCTCGCACTCCTCACGCGCCCACTCCAGACGCCCGAGCGACTCCAGACGGCGCTCGAGCTCGCCCGCCATCTCCAGCAGGTGCACGACGTCCCCGCGCGCGTAGGCGAGCTGCTCATCAGACAGGGGGCGCGCATCCCAGCGCGTGAAGCTCGCGGTCTTGGCGACGCGCAGATCGAGCACCTCGCCCAGCAGCGAGTCATAGGAGCTCTGCGCGCCGAGACCGGCGAAGCCCGCGGCGATCTGTGTGTCGAACACGTTCGTGACCTCGGTGTGCAGGACGCGGCGCACCAGCGCGATGTCCTGGCGTCCGGCGTGGACGACGATCTGCACAACGGGATCGGCCAGCAGCGCGGCGAGGGGCGCCGCATCAAGGCTCTCCTCGAGCGGGTCCAGCAGCACGATCGCCTCGCTCATGCCCCCCTCCGCGGGGATCGCGAGCTGGATCAGGCAAAGCTGCGTGCGGTAGCGGCCCTCGCCCATGAACTCCGTGTCGAGCGCGAGCTTGCCCGCCGCCTGGGCGCCCTCGGCCAGCTTGGCCAGGCGCTCGGACTGCTGCTCGAAGCTCATGGGCTCACGCCCGGGAGCCGGTAGAGGATCTTGCTGTGCGGCAGTCCGGCCTCGCGGGAGACGTCGCTGGCGTGCGCGCGTATCCACTTGGCCGGCGCCGAGCAGGCCGGGTTGATCACGGATGCGTGGCTCGTGCAGAACGTGTTCAGGAACGCGTAGCGGACCTCGCCCCGTGCGCTCAGCCGCTGCAGCGCGGCGACGGACGTGAAGACGCGGCCGTTGTACGTGGTGAGCACGAGAATCGGACGGGCGTCCTGCACGATCAAGGAGCCGATCTGCGTCGCGGACTCGGCGGCCACCTCGTAGCGCGCACCGCGCTGGTGCGCGCGCAGGTAGGAGCTGATCAGCTGCTGCTCTTCGGTCGGCAGCGCACCGACATAGCCCGCGTCGGTCACGTGGTTTTCAATCGCCGTGACGTCGGCTTTGAAGGGCACCGCGAGCACCGCGACGAGGCTCGCGGCGATCGCGCCTGTCGCAAGCAGCGCAGAGGCCCGCGCGGATCTCGTGCCGGGCAGCCACATCAGTAGGGCCAGGGCGAGCGCCGCGAGGGCGCCGAGCAGCGCGAACCACCAGGTCGAGGGGGTGCCGTAGAGCAGCCGCTCGGAGTAGTAGACGGCGATCAGCAACGCCCCGGCGAGGATCACCAGCCGCACGAGCCCGCGGCGCCCCGCCGCCCAGGCGACGCCGATCCCGAGCATCGCGGCGACGACCGGCGTGAAACCCTCGACGTAGCGCGGGTGCAGCCGCTCCATGTGGCTGAACAGCACGATCCCGGTGAGCATCCAAAGCCCGAGCCCCGCGGCGGCGGCCCGGCGCACGCGCGCCCGGCTCTGGGCCGGCGTGCCGGCAGAAGCAGGGGCGGATGCCGGCGGCATCGGCGTGGCTGGCGCCTCGGCACTCTCTGAAGCGTCGGCGGGGGCCTGGGCGCCCGCGTGTCTTCCTGCGTCCGCTTGATGTTCTCCGGCGCTCGGGCGTTCCGCCGCGCCGGTTTGGGCCCCGGTGCCCGCTTGATGCGTGGGGTCTCCGGTGCTCGAGGGGGTCCTCGACGCGTCGCCGCGGAGCATGGCTTGCGCGCGTTCGCGGCCGGGATCGGCGTCGTGCTCGGCGCGCAGGCCCCATATGAGCGCGGGAATACCGAGCAGCAGCGCGATCAGCATCTCGAGCCCCAGCCGCTGCCCCGACAGCGGCCCGATGCGGGCGAGCAGGCGCGTGGCCGACGGCGGCAGGATCGGAATGTGGTCTCGCTCGGACTGGGTGCTTGTGGGATAGCGGTGCCCGGCTTCATAGACCGTTCCCTGCGGTTCGGGCGATTTGCCGCCCAGCCGTTCGGTGCCGTTGAATACGAATGCGGCATTCCAGGCGCTGCCGTTGCTCGAGCCGATCGCCCACGGTCGATCGTGGGCGGGGGCGAGCTGTGTCGCAGTCAGCCAGGAGAGCGCCACCGCGACGTAGACGACGCTCGCGAGCGCGATCTGCCTCGCCCGACGCCTGAAGCCTCCGGGAAGACCGAGCAAGGCAAGCAGCGCAATGCCGGGTAGCGCCACGAGCGACTCGAGCAGCTTCACGTTGAACGCAAGCCCGAGCACGGCTGCGCCCGCGAGCAGCCAGCCGGTGCGCCCGCCCTCCACGGAGCGCACGACGCACAGCAGCCCGACGATGATCAGCGCCATCATCACCGCGTCCATCGTGTCGCTGCGCGAGGTGATCACCTCGACGGGGAGCACGGCCATCGCGGCGGCGGCGGCAAGCCCGGCGGGCACGTTCCAAACCCTTCGCACGGCCGCGTAGCTCAGCGGCACCGAGGCGATGCCCGCGAAGGCCTCCGGCAGCTTGAGCGTGGTTGAGCTGAACCCGAAGATCTTGACGCTGATCACCTGCAGCCAGAGGTCGAGCGGCGGCTTATCGATCGAGACGCTCCCCGAGGGCTCGAACGCCCCGAAGAAGAAGCTGTGCCAGGACAGCGACATGCTGCGCACCGCCGCGTCGTAGAACGGGTCGGGGGAGACCTTGTTGATCGCGAGTAGCCGCAGCACCGCCGCGGCCAGCGTGATGGCGGCCACGGCAGCCCACTCGGCGCCTCGCCGGCGTCTTCTCATGCCGGGAACGCTAGTCTCATCGCCTGATGGCGAGCGAGGACGATGACAGCGGCGATGAGATCGAGGCGGCCCATGAGCCGCGGGAGTGTATGCCCTGCCGCGGCAGCGGCCGGGTGATCTCAAACCTCGGAGGCGAGTCCAGCACGGTCGAGTGCCCGTGGTGCGCCGGCGGTGGCATACGCCTGCCGGGCACCGACGCCCAGGCTGCCTGGCCACGTGAGGATGTGGCCGGTGAGAGCGGGCCGGAGCAGGCGTCGGATGCGTCTGCGGCGCCACCTCAAGCGGCCGCATAGAGGTCTCCTCGCGCGCTCGAGCGCCCAGAGCTCGTGCCGGGCGCGCGGCCCGGATGTGCCATCGCGCTTTCCCGGGCGCTCATGTGTCCACGAATTCTCATTCGGAGCTAAAGCGTGCCGGCCCTGTGGTCGATGCAGTGGCGAAAGCCAGCAATAAAGTGCCAGGGCAGAGCGTCGCAGAAGGCGCGTAGCAAAGCCGGCGGCTTTGGGTGAATCTTCACCTGAGGACGTATCGCCTATTCAGATGGCGGTGGAACAGAGGGCTGGCGTCCTTGTAACCGGATCCTAGGAGGATTCAAATGTTGTATCGACTGCGCCAGCGCTCGAAGGACGAGGGTGGTTTTACCCTCATCGAGCTTCTGGTCGTTATCCTGATCATCGGCATTCTGGCCGCGATCGCCATTCCTTCGTTCCTGAACCAGAAGAGCAAGGCCAACGACGCGTCGGCCAAGGTCCAGGTGCGTACCGCCGAGACGGCGGCCGAGACGTACTCGACCGACCACAACGGCGAATACACAGGTATGACGGCGGGCGAACTTCAGGCCGTGGAGCCGACACTCAAAGAAACAAGCTCGGCAGAATTGACCGTCGGCGCGGTGACGGCGACGTCATACATCGTCACGTCGAAATCGGTCGCGACCAAAAACACGTTCACGATCGAACGTACGGCAACGGGCGAAATCAACCGTACATGCAAAGCCAAAGGCGTCGGGTCCTGCCCGTCGACCGAAAAATGGTAATGACGACGCGGGCGAGCTAGCTCGCCCATTGTCGGCAGTAGTTGGGGGAGGCGGCCGCCAGTCGCCTCCCCCAACTTTTAGCCGGTCCCACAAACGCCGGCTTACCCCTCGACAATCGACCAATGAGGCATCAGATCTTGTACTCACTTCGCAAACATACAGAGGAAGAGGACGGCTTTACTCTCATCGAGCTTCTGGTCGTTATCCTGATCATCGGCATTCTGGCCGCGATCGCCATTCCTTCGTTCCTGAACCAGAAGAGCAAGGCCAACGACGCGTCGGCCAAGGTCCAGGTGCGTACCGCTGAGACGGCGGCCGAGACGTACTCGACCGACCACAACGGCGAATACACAGGTATGACGCTTGCCGAACTCCAGGCGCTCGAGCCGACGCTGAAAGACACCACGGCGGCCAAACTCACTGTCGGTGCCGTCACGGCGACGTCCTACATCGTCACCTCGGAAACGGTGACGAGCAAAAACAAATTCACGATCGAACGCACTGCTACCGGCGAACTTAAACGGACATGCACGACCAAAGCCACAGGTGCCTGTCCACTCAGCGAAAAATGGTAGACGCAGGACGTGGGACGGTGATGGGCTCACCGTCCCACAGCTCCTAGTGCGACAGTTGCCCGTAAGCGTTCAGTCTTTGGCGGTTAGGCGAGGGATGGGGCTGGATGGCCGCGGGTGTGGGCTGTGATCGCGTCCGTGAGGTATTCGAAGAGCGGACGGTGTTGTAGGCGGCAGGTGAGCGAGGCGGA
>JACDGG010000302.1 GCA_013815355.1 Solirubrobacterales bacterium | reverse complement strand
ATGCTCGTCTTCGCCCTGTGGCGCCGTGCCGCGCGCGCCGCTCCCCGCCCCAGGCACGAGCGCGGCGGCCCGATCGCGCACGAGCAGAGCCCCGGTGCCTGTGCTTCGGCCGCCTGAGTCGGACCCGGCGCGGGAGGGCGCCGCAACGCAGATGCTCGAGCTGATCGACCTCGTCAAGCACTACCCGACTCCCGGCGCGGAGTCCGTCCGCGCGGTCGACGGCGTCTCCCTGGAGGTGGGCAGGGGGGAGATGATCGCGTTGTACGGCCCGTCCGGCTCGGGCAAGACCACGCTGCTACTGATGCTCGCGGCGCTGCTCTCCCCGACGAGCGGCAGCGTGCGCGTCGCCGGACGCGACGTGACCTCGCTGTCCGAGCGTGAGGCCTCGCGCTTTCGGCTGCTCGAGCTCGGCTTCGTGCGCCAGAGCTTCGATCTGATGCCCGGCGTCTCCGCGCTCGACAACGCGGTGCTGAAGCTGCTCGCCACGACGCGCTGGCGTGAGGCGCACCGCCGGATCGCGCCCTTGATGGAGCGCCTCGGGCTCACCGGGCGCCTGCACCACCGTTCAGAGACGCTCTCGATGGGCGAGCGCCAGCGCGTGATGATCGCCCGCGCGCTCTCGACCGAGCCGAGCCTGCTGCTCGCCGACGAGCCTACGGGCAGCCTCGACAGCGCCCGCAGCCGGGAGGTCCTCGCCCTGCTGCGCGAGCTCTCCCGCGAGCGTGGCGTCACGGTCGTGCTCGTCAGCCACGACCCGCTCGCCGCAAGCTTCGCCGACCGCGTGTTGACGCTCAGCGATGGGCGCCTGAAAGCCACGGAGCCCCCGGCGCTCGCCGCCGCCACGCCGCCGCCGTCATGAGCGCCCTCCCGCTGCGTCGCGCGGACGTTCCAGGTCGTCCGCCGCGCGGCGCGGAGCGACACCGGTGAGCTTCGGGAATGCCTTTCACCTATATCTCGTGCGGCTGCGCGCGCGCCTCGCGCAGGAGCTGCTTGCGCTCCTCGGGATTGCCGCGGGGGTCGCGCTGCTGTTCGCCTCGCTCGTGGCGACGCACAGTCTCAGCGGATCGATCTCGCAGCTGAACGCGGGGATCGTCGGCCGCGCGAGCCTGCAGCTCACAGCCCGCGACGCTCAGGGCTTCCCGGCCTCCGTCCTCTCAGAGGTGCGCCGGGTTCCGGGCGTCCGCGTCGCCGCGCCTCTGCTCGAAGTGAACGGGCAGCTCACGGGGACACGCGCCTCCGCGCCAGTGCAGCTCGTCGGTGCCGACGAGGCGCTGAAGGCGCTCGACGGTCGCCTCGTGCGCCGCGTCGAGCTGAGCGCGTTCCCGGGACTCGGCGCGCTCGTCATGCCGGCGCCGCTCGCCCGCAGCATCGGCGCGCGCACGAGCGGCCCGGAACTGGCCCTGCAGCTCGCCGGCAGGCGAAGCTCGGTCGCCTTGTTCGCGACCGTGTCGGGCTCCCAGGTCGGTGCGCTTGCGCAGAGCCCCATTGCGGTCGCCCCGCTCGAATTCCTCCAGCACCTCTCGGGCCTCGCTCACCGCCTCACCCGCATCCTGATCGAGCCCGCGCCAGGCGCGCAGGCCCGCGTGCGCGCCGCGCTTCAGCGGATCGCGCGCGAGCCGCGCCCCGCGGGCGTCCTGAACGTGCAGGGCGCAGACTGGGAGGTGCGCCTGTTCGCGAAGGCCGCGCAGGCGACGAACCAGTCGACGGCGCTGTTCGCGCTGATCAGTGCGCTCGTCGGTTTCCTGTTCGCGTTCAACGCGGTGCTGCTCACGGTCCCCCAGCGCCGTCGCCTGATCGCCGATCTGCGCCGCGACGGCTATACGCCCCGCGCCGTGCTGGGCGTGCTGCTCGCCGACGCGCTCGGCCTCGGGGTCGCGGCGTGCGCGGTCGGCCTGCTGCTCGGAGAGGAGCTCTCGATCCACCTCTTCCACGCGACCCCCGGTTATCTGGCCTCCGGTTTCGCGATCGGCGCCGAGCGGATCGTCGGCTGGCAGCCGATCGTGCTCGCGCTCGCGGGCGGCCTCGTGGCCGCGGTCGCGGCGGTGCTGAGCCCGCTGCGCGATGTCCGCTCGCGCGACCCGCTCGCGG
>JACDGG010000301.1 GCA_013815355.1 Solirubrobacterales bacterium | reverse complement strand
GCCGCCAGGGCCGGCGCCGGCCCCGAAGCGCACGCCGTCCTCGCCGGGGTCAGAGCCAAAGCACAGGCCCTCGCCGCGGCCGAGTACGCGCCCGGCAGCCGCCGGTACCTGAGCTCAGCCGGCGGCGCAGGGACCGGTGCTGACCCGCTCGCCGGCCTGGGCACGAGCCTCGGCGTCATGCAGGACACCGGCCACGGTCTCGTTGGCAACGCCGTAGCCACCTCGCTCGCGGCCGCCGACGGTCGCGGCGAAGACCGTCGTGAGCACGCGCCCGGATGCGTCGAGGAGCGCTCCGCCGGAGTTACCTGGGCGCACGAGCCCGCGCAGGGGCGTGAGCAGGCGCGACACGGGACCCTGACCGTAGGCGTCCTCGGTGAGCACGCTCTGCGTGCGTCCGATGCGCCCGGGCTGGACGTCGAAGGGGCCGTTCTCGGGATAGCCGAGGATCGCACCCGCGGTTCCGGACGCCGGTTCAGAGACGCTCGCAAGGCTGGGCAGATCGAGTCCGGGCACCTCCAGCACGGCCAGGTCGTGCGTGGGGTCGAAGGCGAGCACGCGCGCGGAGAGATCGGGCGGGCGCCCGCCTATCTGCACGCTCGTGTCCTGCTCGCCGGCCACTACGTGCGCGTTGGTCACGACCGTGTCCGGCGCGGCAACCCATCCCGATCCCTCGATCGCAAGCCCGCAGGCGCTGCCGTCGACGCGCACGATGCTGCGCGCCGCGCGCCGGACGGCGGCGGTGTGGGCGATCGCAGGCGGGGGCGCGGCGACATCCGCCGAGGGACCGGTGATCGACGGCAACGGGTCGAGCCGCGCGAGCGCGTTCAGAACCGATCCGGACGGCGGCAGCACGTCGTTGAGCCGGCGCAGGATCGCCGAGCGCTGGATGTCGGCTCGCAGCTGCCCGGCGTCCGGTGCCTGACCCGCCACCGCAGCCACGATCCACACGATCCCGAGCGCCAGCGCGGCGCCGAGGATCGCTCCGAAGATCCCATCCAGCAGTCCCATCCCGGGGATGATCAGCGTGCGCCGCAGGCGAAAGCCGAGACCCTCCAGGCCGCTCGCCAGGATCGCGCCGGCGAGCAGCGCGCCGATCAGGCCGAAGGCCGGCGCGTAGGGCGAGGAGGAGCCTCGCGGCAGCAGTAGAGGACCCAGGCGTGTTCCGAGGAATGCACCAAGCGCGAAGCCGGCGAAGGACAGCGCGCCGACGATGAAGCCCTGACGGAAGCCGAGCAGCGCCAGCACCGCCGCGAAACCGAGAATGATCCAGTCCAACTGACTCACCTGCCATGTTCTACAAGCTCCTTGACTGAGAACCTTCACCTGCAGCGGCTGCGGCGCGCGCGCCCGGTCCTTGCGCTGGCCGCCGTCGCTTTCGCGACGGGGGCGCTCGTGGGCTCTGGACATGGCGCCTCGCCGTCGGCGAAGCTGGCCGACCAGTTCGTCTCCGCCTGGACGCGCGGCGACTACCGCACGATGTACAACGAGATCGACGCCGCCGCCCAGCGGCGGATCTCACCGAGCCGCTTCGCCGAGCGCTACGGGGAGGCGATCAGGACGGCCACCGCCACGCATCTGAGCGTGCTCGGTCGCGCACACCACGGCGATGGCGCCTTCACGGTGCCGGTTCGCATCCGCACGCGCCTGTTCGGAGTGCTCTCGCTCGGCTTCGCGCTGACGGTCGAGGATCTGGGCGAAGGCCCGCGCGTGCAGTGGACGCATTCGCTCGTGTTCCCCGGCCTGCGCAGCGGCGAGTCGCTCGCCCGCCGCACAACGCTCCCCGACCGCGCAACCCTGCTGGCACGCGACGGCACGGTGGTGGCCGAGGGCAAGGCCGAATCCTCCGGCGAATCGACGCGCAGCTCGCCGCTCGGCGAATCGGCGCGCGCGGTGCTGGGCCAAGTCGGCGCGCCGCCGGCCTCACGCCGCGCGGAGCTCGAAGCAGAAGGTGTGCCCGCCGACGCCACGGTCGGGCTGAGCGGGCTCGAGCGCGCGCTCGACACGCGCCTGCGCGGTCGCCCGGGCGGAGAGCTCCTGGCGGGGCGGCGCCTGCTCGCCTACGCCCCTTCGCACGCCGCCTCGGCGGTGCAC